>CAZACF010000024.1:0-18284 GCA_964483565.1 uncultured Syntrophomonas sp.
AATGGATATGCTCAACCAGGCCTTTGCCGAAGTTATGATGGAAGGCGACTGCGAAGAAAGGGTATTCACCTTTCCTATTCCGACGTATAACATTACCAAGGATTTTGACTGGAGCAATCCCCATTATGATAAAATCTGGGAGATGACCGCCAAATACGGGATTCCCAACTTCTCCAACTTCGTCAATTCGGACATGAATCCGGAAGATGCCCGCAGCATGTGCTGCCGTCTGCGCTTGGACAACCGGGAACTGAGAAAACGGGGCGGCGGACTGTTCGGAGCCAATCCACTGACCGGATCGATTGGCGTGGTTACCATTAATATGAGCAGACTGGGCTATCTGTCCCAGGACAAGGAAGAATACTTCAGCCGTCTGGCGGACCTCATGGATGTTGCCCGTGACAGCCTGGAAATCAAGCGCAAAGTGTTGGAGAGTCTGACCGATTCAGGTCTTTATCCCTATTCCCAGTTCTATCTGCGTAACGTCAAGGCCGCCACTGGACAGTACTGGAAAAACCATTTCTCCACCATTGGCTTGGTGGGCATGAACGAATCCTGCCTCAACTTTCTCGGCCAGGATATTGCCAGCCCGGCAGGATTGGAGTTCTCCAAGGAAGTTATGGATTTCATGCGGGATCGGCTGGTCGTTTATCAGGAAGAGAGCGGCAACATTTACAATCTGGAAGCAACCCCGGCCGAAGGTGTATCTTACGGGATCGCCCGCAAGGACAAGGAGGCTTATCCCAAAATCATCGTAGCCAATGAAGCGGAATATAAAAAGGGTGCGGAGCCTTATTACACCAACTCCACCCAACTGCCGGTCAAATATACCGATGATCTGTTTGAAGCGCTGCAAATCCAGGATGAACTGCAGACCCGTTACACGGGAGGTACCACCTTCCATATCTTCCTGGGGGAATCAGTCTCTTCGGTGGAATCGGTCAAGAAGCTGGTCAGCAAGGTCTGCGATCAGTTCAAGCTGCCCTATTTTACAGTTACCCCGACCTTCAGCATCTGTCCCAGCCATGGCTACCTGAGCGGAGAAAAATACAGCTGTCCCATCTGTGAGGCCGAAGGCCAACAGACCGCTTGCGAAGTATACTCGCGGGTGGTAGGTTATATTCGCCCTATTGACCAGTGGAATGCTGGCAAACAGGAAGAGTTCAAGGAAAGAAAACTGTTTGACAAAGTGCTGTCCCAGTAATCTATATTAGGCAATAAAAACAAACAGAGCCCTCGGCCCAACTCAACGGGTACCGAGGGCTCTTTGATGGTCTGCCAGGTAAATGATAAAAGTTGATTGAAAATACTACTGCGGGCTGGCTGCCAAAGCAGACACCGGCTGAGTTACTTTGCGATGCAGTGAAAATTGGTTGGAAGCCGGTTCGTAATCAATAAAATCCATAGCTATCAGTCCGGAACCGGGCAGCAGATAGGCGATTACGGCCGAATAAGCCCGGCCCTCTTCTGAGTACAATCCCCGCAAACCGGCTGCGCCAGTCGTGCCAGGATTAATGATAATCGTATCCTGGTGCTGTTTTACCTGTAACTGATGATTATGACCGGAAACGATGACATTTGATAATGACATCAATTTCGATCCCAGACTGGGGTTATGCACGACCAAAATGTCCGGGCGTTCCTGCTGTTCAAGTTCGGCTTGCAGACGAGCTGCTTCTTTGGCCAGGATTTGCCGGGCTTTCTCTGGATTCTCATATTCCACTGCAGCATCCTCTGCCAGCGGATCAGCAAATCCCACTACTTTGATACCGGAGATGGTCAGCATTTGTCCGTTCAAGACAGATACGTTATCGAGTTGCTTAATGATGTCAATCATTTCCGGACTGTCGTGATTGCCGGCTACAAATAGCTGGGGGAGGCTGATGTTCTGCAAATCCTTGATGGCCTCAAACTCAGGGGCTGTGCCTAAATCCGTCAAATCCCCGGCATTGATGATAAAATCCACCTGGAAACGATCAGCCGTACTTTTCATAAATTCAACCCCAATTGGGTTGGAATGCAGATCACTGACCAGCAAAACCTTGACCAGTTTTTGCTGCTCTTCCGCATCGGCCATGACCATCAGGGTATCGGCATTGAGAAACAGCTTTCTGAAATTAGTGACGATTTTATCGGTATTTTCCTTGACAATATGCAGATCAGATAAGGAATTACTGACAAACTCCATAACCGAGGGCGCCATACTGAGAACTCCTTTGTATTCAGGTTCCCGGAAAGCCTGAGAATCATACGAACTGATGGCGTAAACAACCGGCATGGACAGTAAGGTGGTGCCCAGCACAGCATGCAGCAAAGCTGTTTTCCAGTTTATACGCCATACCAGCAGGATAAAGACAAAGGCAATGATCAGGGCAATAATCAGCTGGCGCAGCGCAAAATCATAAATAGAGGATTTTATGCCTTTTTGCAGGCGCAGCAATAAATCTTTACTGTCGGCAGCATTATTCAGTTGGCCATTCAAAAAGCTGCTGTCAATCTGCTCCAATGTCAGGCTTAGTCTGACTGGCCCCTGATGAGTTTGGGCTTTAATGACTCCAAAAGGCGGAAAATGCAATTCGGTAATACCGGTTGTAGAAGGTGCCAGTGCGGCTTTAACGGTAATACCTTCTATTTTAATGGTGCTGTAACCCAATAGCCAAACCGCCAGTAAAGCGGCAATCAGACCTGTACAGAAAATGCCAGTGGCTTTTAAGAAAGGATGTGTTTCTATATAATCATAAGATTTGCTGAAAAAGAACAAAAAACCCCCTCCTCTAAGCCCATTCTACTTCCAGTATTTCATTCAGAAGCCCGATGCGTCAATGTTTTTCCTTACCGGAAAATAGTTATTTTGCCAACTACGCAAATATAAAGCCTGATGCTAGCTGGCGCAGAGTATTTAAGAAGGGTGGCGGGGCAGTTTTTGGAGAGTCAAGGTGGTTTTATGTCAAAAAGTGGGGCACCAACTTGACCGGGAAGACCGAATTGATTATATTGACTATACAGGAATCATTTGAAATATCAGCAACTGCTCGATCTGATGACAGATCGGGCCGGTAAAAAATTGTATATTCCGGGACAGGTGTTTTGCCCTGCGGGGCAGACTTAAAAGGGAAGCCGGTGCGAATCCGGCACGATCCCGTCACTGTGAAGGGGATGCTCTTCAGTAAATGCCACTGGCAGCAAGTATGCCGGGAAGGCCTGAGGACGCAGATGATCCCAAGTCAGGAGACCTGCCTGATCTCGTTCATCAATCAAACCTACGGAAGATAGGGCGATGAGGCTGATTTATTAAGGCTGCTCCTTCCTTTGGCAAGGAGTTTTTTTATTGCCGGTCGGCCCGCAGGGGGACGGCGGGTTAAAATTATGAGGTTTAAGGGAGAATGACAGATGAGAAACCTAAAAAACCAGCTGCTCATCATAGCGGTTGCTCTGATCCTCAGCTTGGTACTGAGCTTGCCGGCGGCAGCCGGGGATAAACCGTCACCCCCGCAACTGCAGACCTATCTGCAATCCACCGCTGCCTGGCTGGTGCGCACCGTGCCGCAGCCCGCCTATGGTTCGGTGGGCGGCGAGTGGACCGTGATGGCGATGGCTCGCGCAGATGGCGAGGCTGCTTCTGACTGGTACGCAGCTTATTATACTAATTTGCAGGCCACAGTGCAGGCTGCTGAGGGGGTACTCAGCACCAGGAAATACACGGAATATTCCCGGGTTATCCTGGCCCTCACCGCGCTTGGCCATGATCCGGCTGATGTGGGCGGATACAACCTTTTGAGCATGCTGGGTGACTATGATAAAGTTCTGGCCCAGGGCATAAATGGGCCAATTTTTGCTTTGCTGGCGCTGGACAGCGGTGATTATGCCATACCGGTCTGTGCCCAGGCTGTGACCCAGGCCAGCCGGGAGATGTATATCGATGCTATTTTAAACCGGCAGAATACTGATGGCGGCTGGAGTCTGGCCGGCAGCGTGTCTGAACCAGACGTAACCGGGATGGCGCTGCAAGCGCTGGCCGGATATCGGCACCACCCTGGAGTAGAGCTGGCCATTGAACGAGGCGTTATGTGTTTGTCCGGCCTACAGGACCAAACAGGCAATTTTACCAGCGGGGGGGCCGCCAATGTAGAGAGCACGGTTCAGGTAATCATGGCACTATGCCAATTGCAGATAGATCCCCGGAGCAGTCAGTTTACGAAAAACGGTCACAGCGCGCTGGATAGTTTACTGGGTTATTATGTCGCCGGTGGGGGCTTTAAACATGATGCCACGGCAACCGGCCCTGATATCATGGGAACAGAACAGGGGTTTTATGCGCTGGCGGCCTATCAACGTTTTCTCAACCAGCAGAACAGTTTTTATGATATGGCGGATGTAAAAGCATCGCCGCAGGGAGGAGCACCCCAGAACGAGGCGGGGCTGGCCGGTAAAAACGCGGATATCAGAGCCGTCAAGGTAACTCAGGCAAACCGTAGCTTTGATGATATTCAGGGACTGGCCACACAACCGGCTATCGAAGCGCTGGCAGCCCGTGAGATTATCAATGGTCTGGGCGACAATCTTTTTGCCCCCAACCGGAATATGACCAGAGCTGAGTTTGCCGCCATTGTAGTCAGAGCGTTGGGACTGACTCCGGTTGGCGAAAAGGTTTTTAGCGATGTGGCTGAGACCAGCTGGTACTCGGCCTATGTCGCCACCGCCTGTAAGTATGGAATCGTATCCGGAACGTCAGCCGTTACCTTCACTCCGGAGGCGACCATTACCCGCCAGGAAGCGGCGGTGATGACTGCTCGTGCAGCCCGGCTGGCTGGTCTGGACAGCGCCCTGACGATTACGGAGATCCAGGCTGAGCTGGATCGCTTTGCGGATAGCGCGGCCTGTTCAGCCTGGAGCAGAGAGCCGTTGGCTTTTTGTTACCGCCAGGCAATCCTGGTGAGCAATGATGGTGAAATCCAACCGACAATCGCCGTAACTAGGGCGGAAATTGCCGAGATGCTGTACCGTCTGTTGACCAGGACAAAATTGATTTAAAGAAGATGAAAACCATGCGCCCTCCATATCGTAATAAAATTATTTTTATCACCGTGGTGCTGAGTTTGCTGACACTTGCTTTTTTCTGGGGCGATGATTCCGGAACATCAGGCCAAGCCGGCAGAGTTCAAGCACCGCAAACTCTTGACGACCGTAACGCGAATCCTATGACAGCGGGAAAAAACCAGTCTGCCGCCCCTCAGAAGACGGTAGAAACACCCGTGGCTGAAGCAACCGAGCAAGCGCAGCCGACCGCAGGGCGGGATTTGACTCCGGCAGCTGGAGCCGGCTCAGATGCTGCCGCCCTGGTTAATACTTGTACTCTGGCGGTGAATTGTATAACCATTCTGGACAAAATGGACAAGTTTGACCGCCGCAAGCTGCCGGTTTTGCCCCCGGACGGGATTATTTTTCCCGCTGCTGAGGTTTCTTTTGCTGAGGGTGAGTCAGCTTTTGAGGTGCTGCAGCGGGAAATGAAAAAGGCTGGCATCCATTTGGAATTCAACTCCGTCCCGCTGTATAAATCCAACTATATTGAAGGCATAGGCAACCTATACGAACTGGATGGCGGTGAGCTTTCCGGCTGGGTTTATCGAATCAACGGCGCAGTGCCCGGCTATGGCTGCAATCTCTACCAACTGCAGCCAGGCGATGTGGTTGAATTTGTTTATACCTGTAATCTGGGCCGTGATGTCGGCGGCAACAATTTTTCGGGGGAATAACCATGCAGGATGCTTTTTCAGCCCGCCACCCGCTGGTCAACTTTGTATATTTTAGCATGGTCATTCTATTTTCCATGTTGCTGCTGGATCCGGCTTGCCTGGTAATTTCACTGCTGTGTGCATTGATCTATGCGCTGTACCTGAAGGGGAAAAGAGCCTGGCGATTTTTCGTACTGGGAATGTTGCCGCTGCTGCTGGTCACGGCCCTGCTCAACCCGCTTTTTAACCACGCCGGTGTGACGATCCTGTTTTATATGCCCGGCGGCAACCCGGTTACGATGGAATCAATCGTCTATGGGTTGGCCGCGGCAACTATGTTTGTGACCGTTATTATTTGGTTTTCCTGCTTTAATGAAATCATCACCGCGGATAAATTCATTTATTTGTTTGGCAGAATCATACCCGCCCTTTCCCTGATTCTAGCTATGGTTCTGCGCTTTATACCGCGCCTCAAGGTTCAAGGGCAGATGGTTGCCAATGCCCAGCAGGGCGTGGGACGCGGCGCGGCCAGTGGCCATATCAGGCAACGGGCGCGGGCCATGGTCAGAATCATTTCGATCATGACCACCTGGGCGCTGGAATCATCCCTCGATACGGCTGACAGTATGAAAGCGCGGGGCTATGGGCTGCCCGGACGCACCGCCTTTAGCATCTATCATTTTAACCGGCGCGATGCAGTTGTGCTGGCGATTATATTGCTGCTGGCGGGTCTGGTTGGAGCGGGCTTGATAAGCGGGGCCACCCAGGTGGATTATTTTCCCGCGCTTACAATAAGCGCCGGGACGGCTTGGAAAACACTTTGTTTAGTGGCCTATGCAGGGTTAGGATTGTTGCCGGTAATGATTGACGGATGGGAGGAATACAGATGGAAACGTATACAATCGATGATCTGAATTTCACTTATCCCCTGCAGCAGGAGCCGGCTTTAAAAAATATCAGCCTGGCCATTCAAGCCGGGGAGTTTATTGTCCTTTGCGGCAGGTCAGGCTGCGGTAAAACCACCTTGCTGCGCCATTTGAAAACAGTATTGACGCCTCATGGCAGACGCAGCGGCCAGATTCGATTAGCCGGCCAGGCCTTGGCCGAAGTTGATTCTCGTACCCAAGCGCAGGAGATAGGTTTTGTTATGCAAAGTCCTGATAGCCAGCTTGTGACCGATAAAGTCTGGCATGAACTGGCCTTTGGTCTGGAGAGTCTGGGCTGGGAAAGCGCCCGGATCCGTCTGCGGGTGGCGGAAATGGCCAATTATTTCGGCATCCAAAATTGGTTTTATCGTAATGTCAGCGAACTTTCCGGGGGACAAAAACAGCTGCTGAATTTAGCCTCGATCATGGCGATGCAGCCGGCCGTGCTGATTCTGGATGAACCTACCAGTCAATTGGATCCGATTGCTGCCGCCGATTTTTTAGCTACCGTAGCCAAGATAAATCGGGAATTGGGGACCACCATAATTATGACCGAGCAGCGCCTGGAAGAAGCTTTTTCCCTGGCCGATCGGGTATTGGTGATGGACCAGGGGCGCATTATATGTGACGCTCCTCCCCGGGAGACGGGGGAGAAATTGTGGGCATGGAAGCATGATATGTTCACGGCTATGCCGGCACCGATACGGATTTATGCTGAGGTGGGCAGCGGCCCAACCTGCCCGTTAACCGTGCGGGAGGGACGAAAATGGCTGGATTCTTTGTGTTTCCCCTCCGCCCCGCCGTCTTTGCCCCCAGCTGTACCTAAATCCCGGCGAAAACGTGGCGCTGATTTACTGGCGGTTGAGTTGAGCGACATTTGGTTTAGATATGAAAAAAACCGTCCGGATGTCATCAAGGGTTTGTCTTTACAGATCGGCCAAGGGGAATTATATGGCATCGTGGGCGGCAACGGCTCGGGCAAAACAACCCTGCTGAATCTGCTCAGCGGCAGCTTAAAAGCCTATTATGGCAAAGTGCTGGTATCCGGTCGGGCCTTGGTTCCCGCCCGTCGTCGTCAGCCCAATGATTTCGGCATCGTCGTTGCCTTGCCGCAAAACCCCCAGGCACTTTTTGTCAAGAAAACCGTGGAACTGGATCTCGGGGAGATGATGGACGGGCAAAAGGATGCGGAGAAGCAGCGCCAAAGCCTGGAGGAGGTGGCTGCACTGGTGGAGATTACCCACCTGCTGGCCAGGCATCCCTATGATTTGTCCTGCGGCGAACAGCAACGGGCGGCTCTGGCCAAAGTGCTTTTAAGCAGGCCGCAGGTATTGCTGCTGGACGAGCCAACCAAAGGGCTGGATAGTCATTTCAAGATAAAATTGGCCGAAATTCTGAAAAAGCTTTGCCAGCAAGGGGTCAGCATCGTCATGGTGTCCCACGATATAGAATTTTGTGCCCGCTATGCCGACCGTTGCGCGTTACTGTTTGACGGCGCAATCGTAACGGAGAACAGTGCCCGGGAATTTTTCGCCGGCAACAGCTTCTATACTACTGCCGCCAACCGCATGGCCCGGCACATATTTCCCCAGGCGGTAACGGCCGAGGATGTGATAGAAAAATGCAGGATCAACTTAATCAGCCAGGAGGACTGCCAGAGGGCGGCGATGGGGGCAAGCCCGCCCAGCCGCGAATCCGGCTCCCGGCGCGGACCATCGTGGCACCAGCCATAATAGGGCTGGTTGTACCGGCGCTAATTATTTTGGGGATGGCGGTTTTAGGAGACAGAAAATACTATTTCATCAGTCTTTTGATCATCCTCTGTGCCCTGCTGCCATTTGTAATGATTTTTGAACAGCGCCGTCCTCAGGCCAGAGAAATCGTGATCATTGCCGTATTGGCAGCGATTGCGGTGGTGGGGCGCTCGGCTGCATTTATGCTGCCCGAATTCAAACCGGTCATCGCGATTATCATCATAACCGGGGTATGCCTGGGCGCAGAGGCAGGATTTCTGGTCGGGGTGATCACCGCCTTTGTATCCAACTTCTTTTTCGGACAAGGCCCTTGGACGCCTTGGCAGATGTTTAGTCTAGGAATCATCGGTTACCTGGCCGGAGTCTTGTTTGCGGGAAGGCGATTGCCAGTCAAAAAAACAACTTTGTGTGTTTTTGGTGCCCTATGTGCATTTTTTATCTATGGCGTGATTATGGATACGGCCAATGTGTTGATTTATCAAGGCCATTTAAACCGGGGCTTGCTGTGGGCATCATATGCAGCCGGGCTGGGGTTTAATGCCGTCCATGCTTTATCAACGGTGATATTTCTTGGGCTGCTTTCCGGGCCGATGATTGAAAAGCTGGAGAGGATCAAAATTAAATATGGTCTGGTGGAAGCAAAATTATGAGCGTTTATGGAGGGAGGCAAGAAGCTGTGAAAATATATCGCCAGGATTTGATTTTGTTGTCGCTATTGGTAATGATCTTGGGTCTGGTGGCGGGGGGAGAAACGGTTGCCAGAGCAACGGCGGCAGATCAAGTCACTGTACGGATTGTGGGTACTGACAGCATCATTTTGGACGACTATGCTGTAGCGATGGATACGCTGGCGGATGCCCAGCAGAGCAACGATCTGACCCCGGATGATGGCGACTGCAATCCCAACGCGCTGGATGCGGTGCTCTACGCCACCCAGCAAAACGGTTATGACCGCCCCAGCTACAGTATTTATTACGATTCAGATTACCAATCTTATTACATCAACAAACTTGCCGGGGTTGAGGCTAAAAATCCTGATTATTGGGGTACGCTGATGGTGAGCGCAGATGGCTGCTATGACGGTAATACCTTGAATATGCGGGCCATTGCGGCTGGCGATACTTATATTGTGTATTTCGATGCCCATACTGCTGTCGGCGCCAATTATGGCAATCAGTCCTACGCTTCCTTTGGGCAGAAAACTGCCGTCGGTAATGCCGGCGAAACGATAAAGGTTGCCCTGCAAACCATCGGCTATGATGAGAACTGGAACCCGGTGTCCTCTCCCCTGGGCGGAGCAACTATTTACGCTGCCGGTCCCGGCTGGAGTGATAATACAGCCGTGGCGGTGAGCGATAGCAGCGGCCAGGCCTACATAAAATTTGCAGCGGCGGGCGCTTATACCTTGAGCTTGTCGGAGAATTATTACACTTATACCCGGTGTACGGTGAATGTTGCTGGCAGCGACGTTACATTATATGACACCCGCCTCAAGGTCAGCGATGGGGCCAACATCCTGTCTGCGGCCGTTTTGTTTTTAACCGATGTATCCGGTTGGTCCTGTTCCCCCTATAGCGCCAGTGCCGGTGCTTATGTCTACCGGCTAACCGAAGGCACCTATAACTTTACCGCTGCTGCCGCCGGTTATGAATCCCGCCACGGCACGATTGTTGTCAGCGGTGAGACAGCCCAAAATATCAATTTGAACGCCAGAGCCACTTATCTGGTCACGCTTAACAGTGCAGGCAATGAAGGCGAAACAACCGTGCTGGTTGCTAACAGCCACGGTGAAAAACAGATATGTATTTCCGCCAGCGCCGGAGTTTTTCAATATTACCTGGCTGATGACGGTTATACCTATACAATCAGCCGGGAGGGTTATCACAGTGCTTTTGGCAGCTTTACCGTTAATGGTGCGGCTGAAAGTCTGGAGGTTCCCGTCTTGCACGATCAGGCGGCTGCAAGTCCCGAGTGGCCGGCCTGGCGAAAAAGCCATGACAATATGGCAGTTACCGCCAGCCCAGTGGCTCAAGGAGGATGGCAGGCAGAAGAGAAGTGGTCAGCATCTTTAGGTGATCTGGGGACCTGGGGAACACTCTCAACTTCCAACCTAATTATTTACGATGACTACCTTTATGTTGCTACTGAGCACGGTCTAAGCAAAATCAATGGCAGTAACGGAAAACTGCTGAAAACGACTCCCTTGTCCGCCAATGCCAGCTATGTCAGTCAAATCACTTATGGCGGCGGGCAGGTGTATGTTACAACCGCCGCCGGAGTGGATGCTTTTGATGCCCTAACCATGGAGAACGTTTGGTCTTGCAGCGATTTTGATACTATGGGCAGTTCCTATATGTGTACCACCTCCTTGTTGTATGATAACGGTACCGTCTACGTCGGCAGTTACGGCTGCAGCACTTCCAACAACCTGGGTACTTACGGCGGCTATTCTGCCATTGATGCCCGTAACGGACAAACCCAGTGGAATTTCTGGGGTGGGGAGGATACTGTCTGCTATGGGGCAGGAGCGGTCATAGCAGGTAATTATTTGGTCTTTGGCAGTGATGACGAATACCTGCGGGCGATTGATCTGTCCACAGTCAGCTGCAATGCTTATAACACCCTACTGACCTCACCGCTATCATTAAAAGTCAACGGTGCAATCCGTTCGGCCATTGTCCGGGCCGATGGCTATCTATATTTCACCACCAAAAGCGGTTATATTTATAAAGTTTCTTTAAGTGGCCAACCGGTCGATTGGCAGCTGGAGCAATCTGCTCGTTTTACCAATACCGCCACTACCAGTACCCCGTTGATATACAATGGCCTCATCTACGTCGGTGCCAATGACGGTATTTATGTTCTTAGAGCCGATGACTTGTCGACCATCTCGTATTACACCACCCGTGCGCCCGTACAATCTTCGGCGCTGCTGAGCACCGCTTATGAAAGCAAAATCAAGATTTATTTCACCCTTAACTCGGCTCAAAGTGAAATCATGGTGCTGACGGACGATAGCACCGGGATCATATATGATACTTTATATGTACCTGAGCACAGCCAGTATTGCCTCAACAGCCTGGTGGCGGATGATCAGGGCGTGATCTACTACAGCAACGATAGCGGATATGTATTGGCCGTTAAAAACAACCTCCGGCCGTCAGCTGATTTGACCGCAACGATGATTAGGGTTACTCCGGAGGTGATCCAGTCAGGTGCCTCCACTATCTATCCGCTCATAACCGTTAAAGACAGCAGCGACAGAGAAGTGACCACGCTGATTCCCGGCAGCTACTATCTGCCTGCCGGTGAATACAGCTATACAGTCAATCTCAGCGGTTACCAGACCGCAGCCGACAGGTTTACGATCAGCGCCGCGGATGTGATTGCCGGCCGCAAGGAGATTGCGGTGGTGCTAACTGCGCAGAGCAGTGACAGTGGCGGGGGAGCCGTCCCTTCCACCTTGACGGTGACTTTTTGCTTGCAGGATGGGGCGGGTGCTTTTAGCAAAAGCATTACGGTTGACAAAGGCGCCAGCGTTTATGATGTTTTTGTCAAAGCCATGCGTGCTGCGGAGGTAAGTTATACATTTAATAACGGCTATGTAAAAACTATCGCCGGTTTATCTGAAGGAGACCGAGGTGTTAATTCAGGCTGGATGTACAAGGTCAACGACAACCATGCCCAGGTGGGAATTAGTAGTTATTATGTACAGGCGGGCGATGAAATTGTATTTCACTTTACGACTGACTATACCCGGGAAGAGGATGGACAGAAATGGCCATCGGGAAGCAGCAACGATGCCAACCTTGCAGACAATAATGCCCAGAGTGAAGAAAAATCTGCAGCTAACTTGTCAACATCGGCGACTTTCAACGATGTAAGCGAAAATTCCTGGTATTTTGCTGCGGTTAACTTCGTAAATGAGCAAGGACTGTTCGGCGGCATCGACACCCGTGTTTTTGCCCCGGACAGACCGATGAGCCGCGCCATGTTGGTAATGGTTCTGGCCAGGTTAAATGGGGCCGATCTCAGTATATTCAGCAACCCCACGTTTGCTGATACCCAGAACAACAGCTGGTATGCGGCGGCGGTGGCCTGGTCGGTTGCCAATGGTATTGTCCAAGGACTGGGGAAAGGACGTTTCGGCCCTGACCAGGAAATAACCCGTGAGCAAATGTGCGTTATGCTGATCAGATACTGCCGGCTGGCAGGTATTCAGCTGCCGTCAGCGGCAGTTGCCGACCCCTTTGCGGATGACGGCGCCATCAGCGAATGGTCACGGGAATCTATAAATATGGCGCGGCAGTTGGGCTTGATCGAAGGCAAGGACGGCAATCGTTTCGATCCGCAGGGATATCTTACCCGGGCCGAGGCAGCAACTCTGTTCATGCGTTTCATGCAGAAGATCGTATCATAGTTCCGAGGGAGAAATAGAATTAATTGATACTACAAGGGACGGCTGAATGCTGAAGGTAAGCAATCAACCGTCCCTTAAAAATGACTGTTTAGCCCAGCGCTGCTGCGAAAATACCAAGGGCTGTCGCCTTACTGGCAGCAAGACTGGAAAGAGTTTTACAAATAGGCCAGGCCATCTTCCGGAATATCCAGGGCAGAAGTGTCTCCCGCCGCAATTATTTGCCGGATGCTGAAAATATTAGGCAGTTCATTCATTACATAGAAACGGGCACTGGCGATTTTGCCTTTATAGTAATTGGCGTCAAAATGATCCTGGTCCAATTCGGCCAATTTGCGATGGGCCAGCAAGCCCTGATCCATTATCAGGGTGGCACAGTACAGCATGGCGGTGGCGTGCAGGATGCGGGTAGAGAATAAAGGTGCCATGGTTTTCTGACCTTGCTGGGCAAATTCATTTAACCGGCCCAGGATAGCCCGGAAATCATCCAGTGCGGCGGTCATCATCTTAAATTCACGCTCAAATCCGGGCGTTAATTTGTTATTTTCAATAAATACGGTTATTTCATCCAGGAGACTGGCCAGCAACTGGCCTTTGGCCATGGTGAATTTACGTCCCACCAGGTCATTGGCCTGGATATAATTGGTGCCTTCCCAGATGGATAAAATCTTGCCATCGCGGGCCAGCTGCGCGCAAGGATATTCTTCTGTGAAGCCGTAGCCCCCATAGATCTGAATCGCATCGGCGATCAACGTCCACAGCATATCCGACACGTACGCTTTGCAAAGGGGATTGCTGATTTGGAATCTTCCATCGGCAAAGGCTCTTTCCTCCGCATCGGGACTATCATTGGACAAATCCATAAAATAATAGGTTTTGATAATCAAAGCCCGCATCGCTTCCACACAGGATTTTTGTCGCATCAGCATACGGCGCACGTCTTCGTGTTCAACGATTCTAACCCGCGGGCCTTTGGGGTCGGTTGATTTGGTGCCCTGCACCCGTTCTTTGGCGTATGCCAGTGAATTATAATACGCTTCAGCCGTTATCCCCAGCGCCATTACAGCGGTGACTAGTCTTTCTTCATTCATCATTTTAAACATCTGGGCCATGCCCTGGCCTTTGCCGTCTTCACCGGGGGGATTGCCAAAAATAATTCCGCGGCAGGAGTCATTTTCTCCATACGCCATGGTACAAGTAGCCGAACCCTTCAAACCCATTTTATGTTCGATCCCCACCGTGGTCACATCATTGTTTTCTCCCAGTGAACCGTCATCGTTGACCCAGATCCGGGGAACCATAAACAGGGACAAGCCGGCTGTGCCGGCGCGTGCTCCTTCCACCCGGGCCAGCACCAGATGGATAAAGTTTTCGGCGATGTCATTGTCAGCCGAAGTTATAAATATCTTGGTGCCTTTAATTTTATAAATGCCGGGTTCATCAGTGGGGATAGCCTTGGCGGAAGTATTGCCGACCTCGGACCCGGCGGAAGGTTCAGTAAGGTTCATGGTGCCCGCCCATTGGCCCGTATACATTTTAGGGATAAAAAGATTTTTGTATTTCTCACTGCCAAATTCCTGGATGACCCCAATGGCTCCGTCGGTTGCGCTCCAAAAAGTCGGCAGCGCAGCGGCTGCTCCCCAGAACATTTCATTCAGGAGAGCACTCATGCAGCGGGGCAGGTGCCCTTCCACTTCCCGGTCAGCATTTTGCGGCCCCAATCCGGCGTCACAAACCGTATGATAGGCTAGTTTGACTGATTCCGGGGTGATGACTTTGCCATCAATGAACTGAGCTCCAATTTTGTCGCAGTCCTCATTGGCAGGCGCCAGCTGATCGCGGCAGATCTTGTAGGCCAAATCTACAAAAGTGTCCACATCATCCTTGCTGTAATAATCCCGATAGGCCTCACATGCCAGGAGTTTGTCCAGATCCAGCCATTCCTTGAGAATAAATTTGAGATCCCGGGTGTCATAAAGAAAATGATTCGCTGACAATGCCAAAAACTCCCTTCTATATAAATCTTTTTGATTACTGATGATGCTCGGAAGGACATTATAAAGCAACCTGACGATTAAAAATCAATTATAAAAATCCTTTTGATATAAGAATTGAAAAGTAAATATTACCAATATAGATCTATATTATCAGAAAAATAGTAAAATTTAAACGAATAATCAAGTAGCTGTCTAAAGACACCTCAAATCCGTACAAAGCTGTTTATTATGGTATAATTTTAGGGATTGATTATGCAATAATTTCTTTGGTTAGGCTGGGAATTAAGATATGGAATACTACGGCATGATAAAACAAAGTCTGGTCGATTATCCGGGAGAAATCGCCACGGTTCTTTTTACCCGGGGCTGCAATCTGCGCTGCCCCTTCTGTCATAACCCTGATCTGCTCATAAAGTCAAAAAATCCGTACCCGGCAGCGATCGATATCGAAAATGTGCTGGCCTTCCTGGCGGAGCGCCAAGGGTTTATCGACGCAGTTGTGATCAGCGGAGGGGAGCCAACCCTGCAGCCCGCACTGGAAGACGATATTAGACGCATCAAAGATCTTGGCTATCTGGTCAAGCTGGACAGCAACGGGACCAATTCTGCTGTACTGGAGCAGTTGATCCGCACCAGGCTGGTCGATTATGTGGCCATGGACATCAAAGCACCGCTCGAGTACAAGCGTTATCAGCAAACTTGCGGGCGGCTTTCCAGTGCCGATTTCTTTCAGGTACGCAACTCCATTCATTTACTCAACCATCTCAGCGATGTGCAGGTGGAGTTTCGCACCACGGTGGTACCCCTGCTGCACACTCCGCAGGACATAGAAAATATCGCCCGTTACATAGAAGGTGCCTCCCGTTACACCCTGCAACAGTTCAATCCGCGCGTGACCCTCGACCCTGCCTACGGCGCAGTGGCCCCCTTCAGCAAGGAGGAAATGGAGGAAATGGCTGCCCTATGTGCTCCTTATGTCAAAGCCGTACGGGTGGTAAATATTTAAGGTAAGGTTTCCCGGTGACAGGAATATTTCCTGCTAACCAGGATTAAAGCTTATCAGCAATCATGGGAGAAAAAATGAGTTTCAATCTGCATCAAGCCTTAAAAAAATACTATGGTTACAGCACTTTCAAACCCGGTCAGGAGGATATCATCAGCAGCATTCTGGCCGGACGTGATATCCTGGGGATCATGCCCACCGGGGGCGGCAAGTCAGTCTGCTACCAGCTGCCCGCGTTGCTGATGCCCGGGTTGACCCTGGTCATCTCTCCGCTTATCGCGCTGATGAAAGATCAGGTGGATGCCCTGAATGAACTGGGCATTACTGCGGCTTGCATAAACAGCGGCATGGAAGCGGGACAAATCCGCAGCTGCCTGGTGCAAGCCCATCAAGGAAACTACCAACTCCTCTATGTTGCGCCGGAGCGTCTGGCCTCGGAGAGTTTCACCAATCTGCTCAGGAATCTGCCTATTTCCCTGATTGCTATTGATGAAGCTCATTGCGTCTCCCAGTGGGGGCATGATTTCAGGCCTTCTTACCTGGACATCGCACCATGGATTGAACAATTGCCGCAGCGCCCGGTGGTGGCTGCTTTTACGGCTACGGCTACGCTGCCGGTGCGGGCGGATATCACCAAACTACTCAGGCTATTCGAGCCAGATATCTATGTGACCGGTTTCAAAAGGGAAAACCTGCATTTTTCCGCCATCAAAGGGGTGGATAAAAACAAGTACATCCTTCGTTATATTGAAAGCCACCCCGAGCAGTCAGGCATTATTTATGCCGCCACCCGCAAAGAGGTGGATGCCCTTTATGAGTTGCTTCGATCCAAAGGTTTGGCGGCAGGGCGCTACCACGCGGGAATGGATAAAACAGAGCGGCACCACAATCAAGAAGCTTTTATCTATGATGAGATCCGGGTCATGACGGCCACCAATGCCTTTGGGCTGGGGATTGATAAATCCAATGTGCGCTATGTCATTCATCACAATATGCCCCGCCATATAGAAGCTTATTATCAAGAAGCCGGCCGTGCCGGCCGTGACGGGGAACACGCCGATTGTATCCTGCTCTATGCGCCCGGTGATGTGCAGACCCAGAAGTATTTAATTGAAAACAGTGAGTTGAGTGAAGAACGCAAAATGGTGGAATACCGCAAGCTGCAGAATATGATTGATTACTGCCACAGCAGCCGCTGCCTGCAGCAGTACATATTGCAATATTTCGGGGAGACGGACGCCGCCGATCATTGCGGCAATTGTGCCAACTGCGGACAGGAATTTGAAATCACCGATGTCACCATCGAAGCCCAGAAAATTTTTTCCTGCATTCTGCGGATGAATGAACAGTACGGCATGACCCTGGTGGCATCCGTATTGAAAGGCTCCAAAAACAAACGCATCCTGGAGCTCGGCTTTAACAAACTTTCCACCTACGGCATCATGAGCGATATGACCCTGCAGGCCATCGTTGACCTTATGCATATGCTGGAAGCCGAGGAGTATATGATAAATACCGGTGGACAATATCCGGTCATGCGTCTGACCCCCAAATCCTGGCCGGTATTAAAAAGCCAGTCCAAAGTGCTGGTCAGAATGCCCAAAACACCAGAAGCGGTCATGCCGGAAAGCGATATTTTTGATCTCCTGCGGGCTCGCCGCAAAGAAATTGCGGCCCGTGAAGGCGTACCTCCCTATGTGATCTTCCACGACAGCACCTTGCATGAAATGAGCAGCCGTCTGCCCCGTGATGAGGAGGAGATGCTTTCCATCGCAGGGGTAGGAGAAAACAAATGGAAAAAATACGGCCGGCTATTTCTCGAAGTCATCCGCAGTTATATAAAATAAGCGTGGTCGTGTCTGGAAAGATGCATTTCCAGCCGGAAAATAATATAATAAAAATTACAAAAATTTTGAGGTGTGATGTATGAAACTGTGGAGCGGTCGATTTACCAAACAGACCGATCAATTAACCGAGGACTTCAATGCTTCCATCGCCTTTGACAGCCGCATGTATATTCAGGATATCCGCGGCAGCATAGCCCATGCCGCCATGTTGGCCCAACAGGGCATCATCAGCCGCGCCGAAGGAGAACAGATCATAGCTGCCCTGCAAGAAATCCAGCAGGAAATCGCGGATGGTCGTCTTCAATTTACGGTGGAAGCAGAAGATGTGCATATGAATATCGAAACATTCCTGATCGCCAAAATTGGTGACGTCGGCAAGAAACTGCATACTGCCCGCAGCCGCAATGATCAGGTGGCCTTGGATATAAGAATTTATTTAAACGATGAAATCGACAACATCCGCGAACTGCTGCTGGAACTGGCCGAAACTTTGCTGCAAATCAGCAAAGAACACCGGGAAACCATCATGCCCGGCTATACCCATCTGCAGAAGGCCCAGCCCATCACCCTGGCCCATCACCTGATGGCCTATTTCGAGATGCTGCGCC
>CAZACF010000025.1:0-17672 GCA_964483565.1 uncultured Syntrophomonas sp.
GCATATCCCTTGATGGCTGATAATCTGGTCAGAGAAAATTCAATCCCTAATGTAAACATCAGCAAGATAACACCAATGTCAGCGAAACCACTAATCAGCTCAACATTGCTTATTAAACCGCCTACGTAAGGGCCAGCTAGAATCCCTCCCAGCATATAGCCGATCAACGGCGACTGCTTCAGCGCCTCAGCGATCATACCGCCGATCAGGGCGGCAATAAATATTACTGCTATATTGAACAATAATGATGATTCCGTAATTGATCCACTCCTGTTTCTAACCAAGCCTCACGCCTACTGAAAATATTGTTGATAAAATTATAGCAATTATTAGTAAACATGCACAAGCGGGCGATGCCTAACCTTTATTGGCATCGCCCGCTGGAACTTTTATAAATATTAAATAATAATGCAGATCAGCCCGCCACTGCCTTCATTAACAATTCTCTGCAGCGTATCCTGTAATTTATGCTGGGCATTTTCCGGCATCCGGTGCAATTTGTTTTGGATCCCTTCCCGTACCAAGTCGTGCAAGGATTTGCCGAAAATATTGGAACCCCAAATCTTGGCGGGATCCTCTTCAAACTCATCCAGCATATAGCGCACCAATTCCTCGCATTGTTTCTCGGTCCCAATGATGGGGGTGATTTCGGTAGTTATGTCGGCCTGGATGATGTGCAGGGATGGCGCTTTGGCTTTTAGTTTGACCCCAAAGCGTGAACCCTGTCTGATCAATTCCGGCTCTTCCAGAATCATTTCTTCCAGATGGGGAGTAACCACGCCATAGCCGGATTGTTTGACCTCATCCAGAGCTGCCGCCACTTTGTCAAACTCTTTCTTGGCAAAACTCAAATCCTTCATCAGCCGGATAATATCATGATTGCCTTCCACTGCAAAACCGCTGACTTCACTCAGCGATTGGAAGAAAAGTTCCTCCGGTACGGTCACCTCTATGGAGGCTATACCGGTACCCAGATCCATCTCATCCAAGCTGACATAGCTGACATTGGCAACCTCGGATAGCTTGCCGATGGCATTTTCAATGTCACGAACCTTTTTAATCCCACTTAAGATTTCCCGGATGGCGTCCTCCATGTCCTGGCGCAGCCAGAACTCTTCCTCCAACTCTTCGATCCAGAGCGGCAAGCGGATGTTTACTTCCTGGACCGGAAATTCGTAAAGTACTTCCTCGAGGACGCTGTATATCTGCTCGATATTCATCTTGGCACAATCAAGAGGCATTACACTGACATTGAATTTCTCACTCAGTTCTGCGGCCAATTCCATGGTTTCCTTGTCATTGGGATGGATTGAATTCAGGATTACAATGAATGGTTTTCTCAGTTCCTGCAGCTCACTGATGACCCGCTCTTCGGTCTCCACGTAATTGTTGCGGGGAATGTCACTGATGCTGCCGTCAGTCACCAGTACGATCCCAATGGTGGAGTGATCGGCAATGACCTTCCTGGTTCCTATTTCGGCCGCTTCTTCGAAGGGCACCTCGTAATCAAACCAGGGAGTTCTTACCATGCGGGGTTCTTCATCTTCTTCATACCCCAAGGCTCCGGCCACGGCATAGCCAACACAGTCAACCAATCGGACTTTCATGGTCAGACCGCTTTGAGTATTGATTTCAATGGCCTCATTGGGTACGAATTTGGGTTCCGTAGTAGTTATGGTTTTGCCGGCGCCGCTCTGGGGCAATTCGTCTTTGGCCCGTTCTCTTTCATAAACGTCTTTTATGTTGGGTAAAACCATCAATTCCATAAATCTTTTTATGAAAGTTGACTTGCCTGTTCTGACTGGACCTACTACCCCCAAATAGATATCGCCGCCTGTACGTTCCGCGATATCATTTAAAATATGATTACCTTCCACTTCTCATCTTCCCTCCCTCGGATTTTGACTTTTAAGGCACCCATTCTGAAAATATGGGTATTTCTCGATATTGCTGCTCAGGCTATAACAGTATAAATATATTTAAGGAGATTCGTTAATATAACCAAAAAAAGAAAAAATACCAAAAAAAATTGGACATCCCATAATAAGGGATATCCTCATAAGTAAATATTTTCATCCTTGGTTGTGTCCTGCAGCCATAAGGGTTCACGTGAATCAATTTAGGTTTATTATCATTTATTTTAGCTCTGATAATTAATCTCCTCTACTTCGTGCTTGCGTTGGCGCTTCATTATTTGTTCAACTTCCCAGCGGGGGTCCTGGCCTTCGTAAAGAATGCGGTAACATGCTTTGGTAATGGGCATATCTATGTTCATCTCATTGGCCAGCTGATGGACGATCCGAATCGTATGGGCTCCTTCCACCACCATACCAATGATGGCCAGTGTCTCCTGCAGATTTTTACCCTGTCCGATCAGTTGCCCGGCCCGACGGTTGCGGGAGTGCCGACTTGAGCAGGTCACCACCAAATCACCGATCCCACTTAATCCGGAAAACGTCCGGGGATCCCCGCCCATGGCTGCACCCATTCGGATCATTTCAGCCAATCCGCGGGTCAGCAAGGCAGCCGCAGTGTTGTCACCATAGCCCAGCCCGTAGGTAATGCCGGTCGCCAGAGCGATAATATTTTTAAGCGCCCCGCCCAATTCTACGCCAGCGATATCGGGATTGGTATAGACCCGCAAATAATCATCCATAAAAATATCCTGGATATAATAAGCGGTATCTTGATGATAGGCGGCCACTGTCACCGCAGTAGGCAGCCGCTGGCTGACTTCCTCGGCGTGGCTTGGCCCGGACAAGACCGCGAATTTGTCCCGGCGGCTACTGCCCAGCACGTCTTTGAAAACCTGACTCAGGCGCATACCCGAAGAAATCTCCAACCCTTTGGCAGTGTTTACGATATAGGTATGCTCGGGAATAAAAGGGTGCAATTTTTGCAGTACCGATCGCAGTGCCTGCGAAGGCACAGACAGCACCAGGACATCTGCATCGGTTAATGCCAAGGCAGGGTTGGTTTGAGGATAAATGTTGTCAGGAATAACGATACCAGGTAAAAAGCGGTGGTTTTCCCGCTCTGATTTGATCGAATCGATCCCGTCCTCAGGTCTGCCCCACAACCAAACCGGAAAATCAAGCTTGGCCAGATGGACTGCCAGTGCAGTACCCCAACTGCCGGCACCGGCCACACAAATTTTAGTTTGCTTCATGTACCTATTTTCCTTTCATTGCCGTTGCGAAGCCGCTCAATATTTTCCCGGTGGCGATAGACAACCAGCAACGTCAAGACGATACTTGTCAGCAAATAGCTTCCCGGCTGAGACAGAAACAGAACGGTCAACGGCAGCAAAACAGCCACCGAAATGGACGCCAGAGATACATAACGACTAAAAATCACGATCAGGATAAAGATGATGGCTAAAAACAAAAACACTTTCGGCATCAGTAAAAGCATCGCACCGGCGGTAGTGGCCATGCCTTTGCCACCTTTAAAACCGATAAACACCGGCCAGCAATGTCCAATCACGGCGGCCAGAACACAAGCTGCTGCCAGTCCTTCACCGCCCACCTGCATACCCAGCCAGGCCGCCAGCACACCTTTCAGCAAGTCTCCCAACAGCGCTGCCAATGCCACTCGTTTGCCAGCCGTGCGCAGCGCATTAGTAGTCCCTACGTTGCCACTGCCGACTTGGCGGATGTCGATTCCTTTAAAAAGACGGATCATAATGTAGGCAAAGGGGATAGACCCTAATAAATAGCTGATAATGACAACCATAATCTTTTCCAGAAGTACCCCTCCTGTACCAATGAAAATAACCTATTGTTCTTTGGCTTCTCGTTTACGCAGGATCATTTTGATAGGAGTCCCTTCGAAACCGAAATTCTTGCGTAACTCATTTTCCAAATAGCGCAAATAGGAAAAATGAATGTTTTCCGGCTTATTGGCGAAAAACACAAAGGTTGGCGGCGCAACTCCGACCTGGGTCGAATACAATATCTTGATCTTATGTCCTCCCCCGCCTGGCAGGGGATTCAACAACATGGCTTCGTTGATCACCTGGTTCAATTCAGCTGTAGTGATGCGCCGCATATGCTGACCGGCTACAAAATCTGCCAGTTCCAGCACCTTGAAGATCCTCTTCCTGGTTACCGCAGAGATATAAAGGATAGGACTGTATGCCATAAACTTCAAATCTTCACGAATATCCTTGTCAAATTTGTTCATGGTGTGCTCATCTTTATCCACCAGATCCCATTTGTTGACCACCAATATACTGGCTTTGCCCTGCTCATGTACATAGCCGGCGATGCGCTGATCCTGCTCATTGACTCCTTCGCTGGCATCCAGCATGATAATTACTACATCGGCTCGTTCGATGCTTTTTAGAGATCTAATCACGCTATATTTTTCCGTAGGTTCTTTTATGCGAGATTTTTTGCGGATTCCTGCTGTATCAATCAAAATATACTGGCTGCCACCATATTTTAAAGGAGTATCAATGGAATCACGGGTGGTGCCGGGAACTTCACTGACAATCACTCGTTCCTGTCCCAACAGGGCATTGACAAAAGAAGACTTGCCCACATTGGGGCGGCCCACAATGGCGATTTTGATCGCGTCAGGATCCTCTTTATAGGTGGACAAGGGAGCAAAATGAGCGATCACTGCATCCAGCAGGTCATTGGTGTTACGCCCGTGCATGGCGGAAACCGGGATCGGATCTCCCAGCCCCAGATTATAAAACTCAAAATACTCCAATTGGCGATCAAAATTCTCAACCTTGTTGGCGGCTACCACCACCGGTTTTTTGCTGCGGCGCAAGATCGCGGCAACTTGTTCGTCTTCGTGGGTGATGCCTTCTTTGGCGTCCACCACAAAAATAACCATGTCCGCTTCATCAATAGCCAGCTCAGCCTGCCATTTGACTTCCCGGGTAAACAACTCGCCATCATCAAAGCGGATTCCGCCGGTATCGATGATGATAAATTCGCGGCCCAGCCACTCGGCATTTTCATACAGACGATCTCGCGTAACGCCTGGGATATCTTCTACAATTGCCTTACGTTCCCCCGCCAGCCGGTTAAACAAAGTTGATTTACCCACATTCGGCCTGCCAACGATGGCTACTATCGGTTTTGACATATCTAATCCTCCATCGGTTCCGGTATTTTAAGGCCCAGAATCTTTTCAGCCAGATCGCGGGCACTGCCATCCACGGTAATGATTTGAGCACCGCTTTTTTCCATTATATCATCGATGGTCGTATCATCGAGGAAAATATGCTGGCCGTCCCGCAACATGACTTCCGGCAGCAAAACCGTTTTCCCCTCATAATTGCTGCCCAGCACCCCGATGATATCACTGCCGGTTAATAATCCTGTCACATTGACCCCTCCGCCAAAATAACGGTTTTCTACCGGGATCAGCTGGACGGCAAGCCCAGCAATTATTTGCAAACGGTCAATGATTTTATGTAATACCGGCACCGCCGATAATCCTGTAATTGCATATACTTCACGTGGTTCAATGGCATCCGGTAACTGCCCTTCCAACTCTGCGAATTCTTGCAGCAGCAAACGCGACAGGCCTATGCCATTCTCCAGTTGGCAATAATCATCGTAGTATTCCGCCCCGGGCAATGGTTCTCCTGCCCGCAGATAAAACTCATCGGCCAGGTAAACAAACCCCAAGTCCAACTCTTTTCTAAAGCGCTGCTGATAGTGAGCGGCCAGTTCGGTTAGAGTCCGCGCCAATTCTGGATTAACCGGATCGATCAAGGGTAGTTTCCCCCGATGACCGGTCAGTCCCACCGGTACGATTCCCACCGACTGAACCGCAGGATGCAACTCGGCCAGTTGCTCAATGGTTTCCTGCAAAATTGACCCATCATTGATTCCCGGACAAAGCACGATCTGCGTATGTACTTCTATATGGGCTTCTCGTAATCTCTGCAAATCAGCCTTTATATTGGCGGCCCGCCGGTTGGCCAGCATTTGGGCACGTAGTTCACCTTGCATGCAATGCACCGATACATAAAGCGGACTTAAATGCATGGTCTCGATTTTTTGCCAATCGGCTTCACTGAGATTGGTCAAGGTAATAAAATTGCCATATAAAAAAGAATAACGATAGTCATCATCTTTTACATACAAGGAATGTCTCATATGACGGGGTAATTGATCAACAAAGCAAAAGATGCAGCGATTGACACAGCCTTTCATTTTATCAAAAACGATGCCGCCGAATTCAAATCCCAGGTCTTCATCAAAGTCTTTTTCTATATCCAATTGCCAGATTTCCTGGTTGATTTTACGAATCTCCAGCAACAAGGTTTCCTCTTGACTATGAAATTGATAATCGAGTATATCATCGATGGGATGATGATTAATCGATAAAAGAATGTCGCCCGGCTCTATTTCCATTTCAGCACCGATACTCTCATCCCTGACATACGTTATTTCAGCTGCCACTTCGTTTATTCCCTTCCAGTAAGTAAAATACATTCTTCATTATGGATGAAAAAATAAACGATCGCAAGACAGGAAATCAGTTGCCGGTCGAAATTACCATGCATTTTTGTCTGGAATCCGTAAATCAGGGATCTGCTGCCTGATATTTTCGTATTCCCGGTTCAAAATGCCAGCAATCAGATATGATGACAAGGACTTAAAGCAGGTCAGCCGGGATATCTGGTGTAGCCAGCTGATCAAACGCTGGGATTTGATCATGATGGGAACCAATTGCAATTCTTCGGGAGAAGTGTCCAGAATAATACGCAGTTGGTTAATGGTCTTGCTGACCATTTTGACATCCGAGCCTACTCCCAGGGAGTGGATGCGGCGTTCGAAACTGTCTCTTCCTATATATATAGGATGACCACCCGCCTCATGCTGGTAATCATTAAAATAGGGAAGTACTTTATAATCAAAATCCCGTTGGGGGTCAATATACAGGCTGGCCGCCAGCAGTGCTTGATGAACACCGGTCGATCCCAAAAAAATAATATTCATAACTCACCTCGGTTTTTGCTGAGGATTCTGACTTTTATCACTTCCACCAAACTGACCATAGCGGCGAACGCTTGTCGGGTTCCCTGGATGACAACCGGCCTGCCCATGAAAGGCATTCCTATCCTGCGGGAGGTAAAACCACCCATTTTCATACTTATATTAACCCGATCCATCACATTGACCACCATGATTTGATCTTCCTTGCCCAGCACGGCGGCAACTCCCATCATTAAGTGGCTGAAACGGTTGCCCAAACTCTTTTTACCTAAAATATAAATCTCATGGCCCTGCTCATCCTGGCCCATATAATGGATGGTGCCGAAATCATCATCATTGGTTTTGTCATAATAAGGCAAGCTCATCAGTTCTTGCGGTGTAGGCAGCCTTTCTTGGGAAAGTAACCCCAAATGCAGGGCTGCGGTTGTAACCGAAGAATGTGACCCACCAAAACAGTGATAAATAATTTTCATAGTTTATCCCGCCCCAATTACTTTATCTTTAATGTTTTACGACGATATATACTCCATTTTCCAGATCATGCACGACCCCGCCCAGGATTCTCGCCAGCAATAAACTGGTTTTTTGCTGTTCTTCCTGACTGGCGGCAATAAAGGTCGGGCATGAGCCGCTCATTTTTTCCGCTTCAAGGCATACCGCCGCCAGGAGACAATGGGTCAATTCTGTTTTGCTCATCAATCCGCCGCCTTTCTGCCCGCCAGACTATGAAGCCCAATTCCCTGTGCAGATTCAAGCATCGGCACTTTTTTCACAATTTCTATCAGAGATTCAATATCAGGTTCATTGGCAACGATGAACAGAGCCAGATAACCTTTATCAGGATGTTTTCTGGCGGTGGGGTATAATTCCGTTTCATTTATTTCAATTTTGGTGCCCAAAATGGATACTACATCATAAATGATGGCCATCCGCTGACCGATATTGTCCAGGGTCATACGGGCGTCATCATCTTTGGGATGGATTATTATCCCCAGTCCCTCGGCCAGAATTTTTTCGCGGGTGGAAGGAAGTCCGATATTCATAATGACAATATCATCAACCATCAGTAATGATCCGTTAAAATGGATATGGCCACTGGTTACCTCAATGACTTCACCTAATTTCCGTCCCGCCATCAGCTTTAAAGAGATTAAAATACAAACCAGCCCACTAACCACTCCTACCGGCCAGGACCAGATTTGGGTAGCGCTGCTGCTGATTAAAGCGGTAATCATGCATAAATAATTCCTGGCTTCAAAAACCTTGGCAATGCCTTCAATATAATCATTGCCGCGCTTGACCAGCTTGTTGTCATCCAGTTTGCCCAGACTCTCTCTTTCCATATTGCGAACATTGCGAAATTCCTGGGCAGCCAGCACGAGAAAGGTTACCGCCACAAAATCGGGTTTATTAATGGCGGGAACAATCATGGCCCCCAGCCCGGCAGCAATAAAGCCCATGGTTAGATGAGTAAGGTGACCATGAGGATAAGTTGGGTAATGGCGGTAATCATTGCGCAACATTACCCATCTGTCCACAAATCCTAATATAAGGCCTACTAAAATGACAACCAGGTAAGCTCTCATCTTTTATCCCTTGGAGGAATCGCGGTTTACAAGGAAATATCCGCCGATTACCAGCGCTACCACCGCAATCAGTATAATTAAAGTGGTGGTTGAACCTTGGTCATCCTGTCCAGCGGGCTTTTGAGCGGCTCCTTCCGGGTTGGATGAGGCATTATCATTGCTGCCTGCCATTCCCAACACCACCGGCAAAGTCTGGGCGAAGAGTTTGACTCCTTTTTCTGCTTCATCCTTGCTGTTGGTATGAGCACCAACTTCGATCAGCATGGCCCGGGGACTGAGGTCTTGATTGTAGTCCCCTTTGCCCATAAAAATCCCTTCCGACAGTCCCGGATTGACCTTGTCCATGGCTGCTTTCAGCTTTTTGGCAAATTGCAGATTGGTTTGGCTGTTAGGATTGGAACGACCTACCACCAATTTAATTTTGGTAACATCCTGACCTTTGACATTAGCCTGATATTCTCCCGGGGGAACCGCATCCCGATGCACATCGATAATCGCAGTCGGCATATCTTGTTTTAAAAGAGTGCTGGCGGTTTTGCGGGAGCGATTATAGGCATTAATGTCGTGCGGATTGTGGTTATTCTTGTTATAGTTCACGTTAAAACCTTGGGCTTTTAGTTGCCTGACAAAAGCTTCCCCCACATCATAAATACCGCCATTGCCGTTGATACTTTCCTTGCCGTCGCTGGGCACATAGGATTCATCACTATGGGTATGATAAACCGCGATGGTTTTATTGGAAGATTTGCCGATTACCGGCACCGCATTGCCTTCCATAAATGATTGCAGCCAGGCGGTATCAAGGGAAGGCATGGTTTCCTTGCCCTGGTAGACACAGCGGGCGGTTTGGCCGGAAACTTCAATCACTTTGTATTTAGAATTGTCAGCGGCAATATAAACATCTCCCACATAAACCTGGGTTCCGGTTTGATGGATCACGTGGTTCTGTTCATCGATCAAACTGCAATACCGGCCGGATGACATTTCATTTTGGGCGGCCACCGTACCAGCCATTGAAAACAGCAGTAAGGTTAGAATCATCATCAGCTTGGATACATATTTAGGCATCTTCATCACCCCGATCTGGTGTATCTTCCTGCGAAGGCTTTCTGGCGGGTTCAGGCTCCCGCAAATTCTTGATCAATTCTTCCGGACGTCCTTCGGTTTTGGGACCGCCCTGGAACCTTTCCAGGCTTTCACCGATCAGCTCGGCCAGCAATACAGCCAGGATTCCTGCCAGGATCAGAGAATCAAAGGCTCCGCCGCCGCCGATGTGTACCGTACCTCTAACTCCGGTACTTATCAGGTAAATATATTGCCACACATCCAGCGAGAAAACCCCGATAACAGCGGCAAAAAATGCACCACGCCGGGAGCGGCCGGCCAGATAACCAACAATACCGGCAACCAGCGGATACAAATAAATAGGATCGATAAAGATCTGCTCCGGTTCAGCCCCCAGAAAGCGTCCCGCCAAATATAGGGCTAATGCGGTTATGCCCGCAGCGATGAGGGCACGTATCTTTTCATACCCGGTGCCGGCGCCCAACAACACATACAGAGCAAGAATTACAGCGATCGAACCGCCCAGATTAATGGTTACTCTGGCACCCAGAGGGATATCGATAAAACTGCCCACAATAATTGCCGCAATGACTGCCAGGGCAGTTTTGTCATTGAGCCTCATTCGATCTAGTACCCGGTGGGCAACGCCAAAATATATGAGGATGGAAACAACGATTAATGCGATCATGCCAGCGGGAAAATTCCACATAAATTATTCCTTCCTTTCTGATGACTATCTTTAAGTGATATTGTTTCCCCCTCGCAAAATTTTTATTAAGTTATCTGCTGGAAAGCAGAAAATAAAAATGAGTCATTTAAAATGACTCATGGTTTGTTTTATGCTTTTGCTTATTAACGGTTGCTCCATTGGGCTAAATCAATATTTCGCCGGGTAAGCCACTGCGCCGTTTTATCAAATATCAGCACAGGTTTTCGGCGTAATTCCCGGCAGTTTGCTGCACCCGTCATGAGGAATACCGATTGTAGCTGATATAAGAATCGCTGTGCATGGGATTGCAATTTATCCGGGCCTTCCTGCAGCAGAATTTTCAGAAACAGCCCCGAGATGCCAACCAGATCAGCGCCTAAAGCGATGGCTTTGGCTGCATCGGTTGCAGATCTGATCCCCCCGGAAGCAACAATTTTGACGGGTAGCTTTAAATCTACGATTTCTGCCAGGCTGGCAGCGGTAGATATACCCCAGTCATAAAATGATGTTTCAAACATTCCTCCGCGTTGGTCTTCGATGGCCATAAAATTGGTGCCGCCTTTGCCGCCGCAATCAAAGATGTTAACCCCCCGGGCATGGATTTTGGCCACACTTTCCCGGGATAATCCAAAGCCAACTTCTTTGGCAATAACCGGCACCGGACAACGGGCCAGTATTTCGCTCACATTGTCAAGCAGCCCTTTGAAGTGACGATCACCCTCTCGCATGGCCAGTTCCTGCGGCAAATTGAAATGCAGCTGCAGACCGTTGGCGGCAATCATCTCTACCGCCTGGAGAGCCTCGGCAGCAGGACAGTTAGCGCTGACATTGGCAACCAGCACCCCATCCGGATTGATCTGCCGAGCAATGATAAAACTGTCTGCCAACTGCCGGTCTTGCACGGCTACCGTTTGCGAACCTACCGCCATGGCCAAACCGTATTGCTTGGCCATGATCGCCAATTCACGGTTAATATTTTTAGCTTCTTCGGTTCCGCCGGTCATAGCATTGATAATGATGGGCCAGGACAGATTTTTGCCCAGAAACTCCCCATCCAAATCAATATCTGCCATATCCAGTTCCGGTATTGCATCCGGCACCAGAGCAATATCAGCAAATCCATTCTGTTCAGGCCCGTCCAGGGTGTGTACAGCCAGCTGAAGATGCTCGTTTTTCCTCTGTTCTCTGATTACAGATACCTCCCTGCTATTTTTCTGGCCAAAACCAATGCGTCAGGATCATTGACATTCATAAATATTTCATGGATATTGCCAAACTGAAACAGCTCATGCTCAGGAATGGTTTTGGCATTCAGTTCTTCAAATACTCGAACCAATTTCAATCGATCATGTTGTAAACAATCGGTCAGCACCGGCAGACATTTTTTACTATAAATCGCGGACAAGGGCTGGAGCTTGCCACCGATTTGAGGAACTACCCCATCATACCCTTCCAATTGCGTCAGCAGATACTCGACCAAGTCCATGTTCATAAAAGGCATATCGCAGCCCATGACAAATACCGCATCAAATCTGGCATGATATAAAGCCGAATGAATTCCCGCCACGGGCCCCAATCCCGGAAATACATCCGGGAAAACCCTGGCCCCCATTTGCATATACTGATTTGGTTCATTGCTGATGGTTATAATATCTTCGAAAGATTGGCGAAACTTTTGCAAAATAATTTGATAAACAGATTGATCAGCAATCGCAGCAAAAGCTTTGTTAAACTTCATCCGGGTGCTTTTGCCTCCCGCCAGTATGGCTCCGCTGCAAAGCATCGTTTAGCGTAGATCAGGCGAAAAATTAAAAGTAACATTAAAAATGCGTTCAATGGAATGGATGTCTTCCTTCAATTGATGCAGATTTTTAATGGGTTGGCCCTTATGTTTGATTTCGATGCTGATATGTTCTCTTTGATGATAGGTTTTGGCAACATCGTTTAAAACCCGCAGATTGATCTGCTCTACAATCGTAACCACATCATCATCATCCAATATCCAACCTCTGTCCAAAGCCCAATCTCTCCTTTCCAGGTTATTTAAGATCCTGTCAGTAAAGAAAAAGGCTGTCAACTGACAGCCTAAAAACGCATCCCTCATCCCCCTGAACCAGCACTGGGACAGCCCTGGCAGGAATCCTGAGAACGGGAACCGCCACTCGGGTTGGTGGCAAACATGGATAAAAGCTGTTTTACGTTGCGAGAACCGCACTTCGTACACTGTGCCTTGTCTTTATCTTTGTTGGCCAATAAAAGATCAAACTTGTTTCCGCAATTGTTACATTCGAAATCAAATATCGGCATGTCCTACATACCTTTCCTGTTTATTCTTCGGCGGATAAATCAGCCGGCTCTTGGGCGTCCTGATTCTGCAAATACTCCTGTACTTCTTGATCAGCCACCGGTTCGCCTGCTTCCTTCAAAGACAGTCCAATCCGTTTTTCATCCTTGTCTATGCTCAGGACCTTGACTTTGATGATTTGGTTAACAGCTACCACATCCTGGGGTTTTTCCACCCGGTAGTTGGCCAGTTGGGATATATGCACCAGTCCGTCAACACCCGGTTCAATTTCCACAAAGGCTCCGAAAGGAGCAATTCGAACTACTTTTCCGTCTACTATGTCACCTTCACTATACTTTTCCATGACAATTTCCCAAGGGCTCTTGAGAAGCTTCTTGCGGCTCAGTGAAACTCTTTGTTTCTCCCGATCCAAGGCCAAAATGTAAACCTCAATCTCATCGCCTTCCTGGAAAACAGCGGACGGATGATCGATGCGTACATGATCTATTTCGGATACGTGAAGCAATCCTTCAAAGCCGCCCAGATCAATGAAAGCACCGTAGTCTACCAAGCGTTTGATACGGCCTGTTATCACCTGGCCTTCTTCAATGTTTGACCAGAACTCATCTCTCGCTTTGGATTTCTCAGCTTCGACCAGCTGTTTGCGGGATAAAACGATTTGTGAACCCCGCTTTTTATTACGGTTAAATTCAATAATTTTGAACGTATAGGTTTTGCCAATATATTCATCAAGGTTTTTTACATAACCATCATCTACATGCGAAGCAGGCAAAAAGGCTATCACCCCGACATCGACCAGCAAACCACCCTTCACGCTGGAAACAATCGTACCTTCGATCAAACCGCCTTCATTAAAGGTGTCTTCCAGTTTGTCCATGGCTCTTTTGGAATCAACTTTCTTTTTGGAAAGCAAGATGGTTCCGTCATCATCCCATTTAAGTACGAGCACTTCGATCTCTTCCCCGACGGTAGCCAGAAGTTTGGCTGAACTGACGTCTTTTACCGACATCTCTCGCAAGGGAATAATGCCTTCGGATTTGCCGCCCACGTCCACCATTACATCATCGTCGTGGACTTCAATCACGATGCCTTTAATAATGTCACCACGGTTGGGACTGGCCAAATCTGCCATCTCCGCTTCCATCCTGGCAAAGTTTTCTTCACTGGGCTCATTTTCTTGGGGGGCATTGGTCTCTATTGGGCTTTCCTGCATTTGCTCCTGTGGAGCGCCGTCATCAAACTGCGTCATCCTGTCTAATACCTCCTTAATTATCCAATCCGGAGTAGAAGCTCCAGCTGAAACACCCACCGTATCACTTGCCTCGAACCAAGCTGGATCAAGATCCTGCGCAGATTCAATAACGTAGGTAACCACTCCGGTGTTTCGACACTCATGCGCCAGGGTTTTGGTGTTGGAACTGTTTCTATCTCCAATTACCAGCATACGATCGACTTTCGCGCTCAACTGTCGAGCTGCTTCCTGCCTTTTGCGGGTCGCAGAACAAATGGTATTGAAAACGCGAACTTCTTGTGCTTTTGATAAGAGCGATCCCACCACTGCCAAAAATTCATTTTCATTGCGGGTCGTCTGAGAGATGATCCCCAGCTTTTTAAACCGTTTTTGGCTTTGCACTTCATCGATGCTGGCAATGACTTGGGCTTTATGATCGCACCACCCCAAGATTCCTTGAACTTCAGGATGATGAATATCACCATATACTATAATATCATAACCTTCGTTTAATAGCAGTTGGGCTGCTGCATGTACTTTTTTAACCAGAGGACAGGTTGCATCCTTGATCTGCCATCCTCTTTCCTCCAACTCCGCTATTATTTTCGGTTCTACTCCATGTGATCTGATAATGATGCCGTTCCCGGACAAATCACTGATATCCTCGACCGGTTTGATTCCCTTTTGCATGAAATAATCAACTACAGCTTTATTATGCACCAATGGCCCCAGTGTAAACCAATTATCACCTCTATTGGCCATTTCCTCACTGATTTGAAAAGCTCTTCTGACTCCGGCACAAAATCCTGCTTCATCAGCGACAATCAGCTGCAAATCACACACCTCATATAGGTTATTTATTTCGTAGTAAATATGCTAATTCCTGCTTTATTTGCATAAAAGGACATTAATTTTCACGGTTATTTCATTACTTAGTTTGGCCATGGTTTCAGAATTTATTTTTTGTCCTTGATAATCAAGCATGGAAATCGGTTCCCCGATTCTTATTACCAGCGGCCAGATCCATCCCCAGGGAATGGTTTTGTCAGTGCCGATACAGGCGACCGGCACAATCGGTGCACCGGAGCGAAGTGCAATCATGGCTGCTCCGGCCTGAGTATGCTCAACCCGACCGGGTTTTTTGCGGGTTCCTTCCGGGAATATCCCCAGGACTTTGCCATCTTCCATTAACTGCAACGCATGCCGAATGGCATGACGATCTGCATTGCCTCTTTTGACCGGAAAAGCATAGACCTTGGTCAGCAAATAGCCCAGTATTTTGTGGTTAAACAACTCTGCCTTGGCCATAAAATTGACCGGGCGATCAACCGCTACCGCCACCAATAAAGGATCCAGTAAACTTAAATGATTGGCGGCCACAATGACTGCTCCGCTGGCAGGAAGATTGGCAAATCCCTCAATTCTTAAACCCATGATTAGAAATATGAACCTGAGAATTGCTTTGGCGATATTGTAGAGCATCTTACTTCTCCCCGATAATCGCCAGCATGTGCTCTAATACTTCATCGATTCGCAATGAGCTGGTATCTATCACCATCGCATCATCCAGAATTTTCAATGCCCCCGTAGCACGTTCCTGATCCATACGATCGCGCTCCACGATCTGCTGGCGGACACTTTTCTCATCCTGGGAAAAACCTTGTTTTTCCAAATCAAGCATACGGCGGCAGGTTCTTTCTTCAATAGAGGCTGTGACATAGAATTTAAAATCTGCCTGCGGCAAGACCTGTTCTCCAATATCTCTGCCATCCATAACCACATTGTTCATTTGGGCCATATCTTGTTGCTTTTTTACCATCACGGCTCTTACCCGGGGCCGGGCGGCAACAACCGAAACATTGGCATTGATTTGCGGACTGCGAATGGCTTCGCTAATGTCAACTCCGTCACAAAACACCCTTTGCTGACCAGCCTGTTGAATAAAACCAATCTCAGTATGGCAGGCCAGCTCATATAGTTTCTCATCATCCTGTAAATCAAGATTTTGGGTCAAGGCTTTCCAGGTTAACGCTCTGTACATAGCACCCGTATCGATATAAATAAAGCCCAACTTCTCAGCTATCAGGCGAGCTACTGTGCTTTTTCCCGCACCTGCAGGACCGTCAATCGCTATCTGCATTAGTTTACCTGCCTAACCATTTTCTCATATATTTTATCATAACGACCGATTATATTAAAGCAAGTGCAGGAAAATACAATCATTACCGGGTTAATTGGCTCAAACGGGGAAACCTAAACCGTTCCCTAAATAGATATGGGTTGTTATTTAGCGGTTGTAATGATTTGGTTTTTTCGCTAATCTATAAGGTAAGACACGGAGTAAAGGAGAAAATTTACCATGTCAGTGCCGATGAATTTTCAGTTTAATTTTATCAAACAGGAGCAACATCTTATGTTGCCCCGTACCAGTTCCATTATATTGATCCAGAATCTGTATGATATTCTGTTTCAGTATGTCATTACCCCGGAAAAAGAAGCCAAGCTTGATAGCTTTATCAAACTATTGGAGACCCATATCAAGAGTAAAGCCGAGGCTCCATTTTCTCTGCCGGTCAGCGAACTGCAATTTCTGGAGGAAGGTCTGGAGGAATTGCGCTTGCTCAATTGGGCTGAAATACCGGTAGCAGTATTTCAGATCAATCTTGATGCTTGTCTTAACAAGGAAAGCTATGAAGATGAAATCGAAAAGATTATTCAATTGCTGACAGACTTAATGATTGTCAGACGTTATCCCGGTTCTGATCTGGTATATGTCTATCCCTCCAATCTGGTGCGTTATTAACCTCAATTAGAAATAGATACGAAGGAGGCAAAAACAATGGATTTAAAAGGATCAAAAACGGAAGAAAATTTAATGAAAGCATTTGCCGGTGAATCACAGGCCAGAAACAAATATAACTTCTGGGCCAGTCAGGCAAAAAAGGAAGGCTACGAACAAATTGCAGGATTCTTTGAAGAAACCGCCGAAAACGAAAAGGAACATGCCAAACGTCTTTACAAGTTAGCCATTGGCGGAACCATCAAAGCGACTGCAGATAATCTGGCCGAAGCTGCCATGGGTGAAAACGAAGAGTACACCAGTATGTATCCGGAAATGGAAAAAATCGCCCGGGAAGAAGGTTTTGATGAGATCGCCGATGTCTTTAGAGAAATCGGTGAAGTTGAAGAAGCCCATGAAAAACGTTTTCTAAAACTGTTGGAAAACATAAAAAATGATACCGTTTTCAAAAAATCATCTCCGGTCAAATGGAAATGCCGTAACTGCGGATATATCCACGAAGGCACCGAGCCCCCGGAACTCTGCCCGGCTTGCGCGCACCCGCGTGCTTACTACGAAGAGCTGGCCGAAAATTACTAAACCCCCTGCCCTTGAGTGGCGACCGACCACAAGCGAACCACCGTCAGCATGCAAAAACCCGCTTTCCTTACGGAAAGCGGGCTGTTTTTTTATCGAAAGGCCAACAGGGCTTCGCGCAATATTTTGGCCCCCAGAATCGAGGTATTGTCAGCGATATCAAAAGGCGGCGAGATTTCCACCAGATCAAAACCCACTACATGCAAGGAGGACAAATCCAATATCGCTTGAATAAGATCGCGCGAGGTCACCCCTCCCGCTTCGGGTGTGCCAGTACCGGGCGCAAAAGCCGGGTCAAGCACATCAATATCCAGGGTCAAATAAACCGGACGGCGGCCAATTTTGGCTTTGACCTCGGCAATAACTGCAAGGAACTGATCCAAATAAAGATTGCTGCAACGTTGCGCCAATTGCAGTTCTTCCCGGGTCCCG
>CAZACF010000026.1:0-17653 GCA_964483565.1 uncultured Syntrophomonas sp.
GACATCGCCATACATTTCCCGTTTGATATGCATAAGCTCATCCCATAAATCATAGCCATGAAAATGAATATAGGCATTTTCATCAACATAGGTGGATTTCTCTTCTTCACCGGCCATCAGAGCAATGTTGGGAAACAGGCTGCGGCTGTGAAGGTGATCGAAATGAAAGTGGCTGATCAAACCCAGTTGGATGTTCTCTTGGGGAACATCGGCAAAGGCCGTTCCGCCGGCACCAAAGTCGATTACCGTCGGTCTTTCGTCGTCGATATAGAGGCAGTTGCCGTATGGATAACGGGGTACCCGGGGAGCTGCCAGATAAATGTCCTTACTAATGGAATATAACATTGCCAAGCCTTCTTTATCCTTGCCCGCAAGAATAGAAATTTGCCGGCATGGTTTTGATTTTACAATCCAAATTATAAACCATTCCAAGCGCGTAAAATAGTTTTAATCCGCAAAATATGTGGTTGGTTTTGGAAGAGGAAGAGATTTACACAAGGTTAGGAATGTAGTAATTTGAGACTAATAAGCAACCTGTGGTTCGCTTTAAAAGCGGATAATCAGGTAAGCAAAGATAGCGGAGGAACGAGCGCATGGAAAAATATTACTTGCTAACCAGTGCCGCCGTCGTATTGTTAATGGTTTTAGTATTAATCCAACAATACCGGCTAAAAAAGCAGTTGGAGCAGCAGGATATCAACAATCTCATTTCCCAATGGATGCAGCAGCAAGTGGTGCTGGAAAAGAATGTGGACAATCTGGCCGGGGTAATGCGTGCCGAGATGGCGCAATCGCGCCACGAAACCAGCCACAATGCCCGTAGCAGCAGGGAGGAATCGGCCCAGTCATTTGCCGGTATGCAAAATGTGATCTTGGCCAGAATGACAGAAATCGCTGGATTACAGAAGGATCAGTTGGAACTTTTTGCCCGACAGCTAGGGAGCATGGCCCAGAGCAACGATACTCGTATGGAGGCGGTTCGACAAACCGTGGAAGACAAACTAAAAACATTACAGGAGGATAATAACAAACAGCTGGAACAAATGCGGGCTACGGTGGATGAAAAACTCCATAATACGCTGGAGCAGCGTTTGGGAGAATCTTTTAAACAGGTCAGTGAGCGCCTGGAAATGGTTCATAAAGGGTTGGGTGAGATGCAAACACTGGCTGCCGGGGTGGGGGATTTGAAGAAGGTCTTGAGTAATGTCAAAACCAGAGGGATCTGGGGCGAAGTTCAACTGGCCGCAATTCTGGAAGAAATCTTGACCCCCGGGCAGTATGAGTGTAATGTGGCGACCCGTCCGGGCAGCAATGAACGGGTGGAGTTCGCGGTCAAACTGCCCGGCAAGCAGGAGGCTGAGGGCAGCGTATGGCTGCCGATCGACGCCAAGTTCCCGCAGGAGGATTATCTGCGGCTGGTAGCGGCCAGTGAGGAAGGCAACCCCATATTGGCGGGGGAAGCAGCCCGGCAGTTGGAAAACCGGATCAAACTGGAGGCCAAAAGCATTCATGACAAGTACCTGAGTCCGCCTTTTACAACTGATTTTGCCATCATGTTTCTGCCCACCGAGAGTCTTTATGCGGAAGTAGTTAAAAGACCGAATTTGTTGGAAACGTTGCAGAGAGAAGCCCGGGTGATTGTGACCGGACCCAGTACCATGGCCGCCTTGCTGAACAGTTTGGCGATCGGCTTTCATACCCTGGCGATCGAAAAACGTTCCAGCGAAGTCTGGGCCTTGCTGGGGGCGGTTAAAACCGAATTTGGCAAGTTTGGAGATATACTGGAAAAGACCCAAAAAAAATTAAGCGAGGCCACCCACAGTTTAGAAACAGCTTCACGCAAATCGCGTACCATTGAGAGAAAATTACGACAGGTTCAGGCCATCCCCGATAGCAGCCATCAAGATCTGCCAGGCATAGACATTTTGGATGACGGGGAGGATAACCAAGAGGGCAGGTAATGCTGACGGCAAAAAAAGCGAAAAATGTGACACACGGCCAGTAAAAAGATAAAATAAAACCATATAGATTCGATTTTCGACGGCAGAAAGGGGCAGAAACAGTTGAATAAAAAACGATGGTGGGCACTGGGAATATTTGTTTTATTGATCGTTGTGTATATGACCAGTTCATTGGGCAGTTTAGGGGAGGAAAAGCAGGCGACAAGTGCGTTGACCAAATACATCAGCGGCAATGAGGCAAGCTGGAAAACAACCGTTTACCAGCCCGGCAGCGGGGGCAAGCTGGCTTTATTAAAACTGGAAGGCATTATAATGGAAAATGACAGCAGTACCGGCCTGGCCAGCACATACAACCATCGGGTATTGCTGAAACAAATCGAAGCTGCTTATGCTGATCCGGATATAAAAGGGATCATCCTGCAATTAAATTCACCCGGTGGTGGAGTGTATGAAAGTGATGAAGTGTACCATCGCATCATGGAATTGAAAGCCCAATATAAAAAACCGCTGGTGGTTTACATGAGCCAGCAGGCTGCCTCCGGTGCTTATTATATTGCCATGGCGGCAGACAAGATTTTCGCCAATCGCAACACTTTAACCGGATCAATCGGCGTGATTATCAGATGTCACCTTTAAAAGCGCTGCCAACAAAGATCTGTTAAATCCGTTACGGCCGATTACAACGGATGAACAAACCATCCTGCAATCAATTGTTGATGAAAGTTATAATTATTTTGTCGATATTGTAGCCCAGGGCCGCAAGCTGGATCGCGAAGAGGTTATCAAATTGGCGGATGGCAGGATTTATTCGGGTGCACAGGCGCAACAAATGGGTCTGATCGATGAACTGGGTTATTTGCAGGACGCCATTGACGGAACGGCGGAGATGGCCAAAACCAATGATCCCCAGGTGTTACTCTACGAAAACCCGGGTCCAGATTTATGGAGCTGGATCATGTCAGTTCGGGCACCTGCCTTGGATTTAATGGAGTTGAGCAAGCAGCTGCATCAGCAAAGTGCCCCACAAATCCTGTATTTATCCCATTGATAAAGGAGCAGCGAGTATGGACGAACAAACTATGCATGAAAACCATACAGCCTCAGATCTAAAAGATCATGAGCACGAGCAATACTATCGGGTGGCCGGTTTTTGGATCAGAACCCTGGCTTTTCTCATTGATATAGGTGTGATTGCTTGTCTTAACGGGATTCTCTTTAATACGCTGGGAATTGATCGTACCCATTACGCCTCCCTTGATAGAATCATCAACATTAATAATTTATTTCTGGGCATAACCGGTGCGGCCTATTTTATTGTAATGACCCGCTATTTCCAGCAAACTCTGGGCAAGATGATCACCGGCATAAAAGTTATCCAGGCTGGCGGTCGCCCATTGGACTGGACAGACGTAATTTTCAGAGAATTGGTGGCCCGAAGCCTTTCACAAATGCTGGGGCTGTATCTCGGTTATATCTTCTGTTGGTTTAACCGGGATAAACAATGTTTGCATGATTTTCTGAGTGATACCTGGGTGGTGCACATTAACCCCCAGACCGACTACAAAAGCGAATCTCTGCGTTATTCGGCCAAACCCGCTTGATCGACGTACCTTAAGTACGCCTCACGCGCAGATTTGGCCGATGCCTTGATCTTCGCTTCCGTAATCAGTCTGGCCGAGGTCGACTACAAAAGCGAATCTCTGCGTTATTCGGCCAAACCTGATTGATCGACTTACCTTTTAGTTTTATACATATCTTTGGCGCAGCTGGGGAAAGTATATATGGCTGATCCATGAAAATTGTATTTGGCTGAAAGGGGTGCAAATATGCGGGGCTCAAGAATCAAATGTTCGGTTGAAAACTGTGCTTACAACGAGGATTACCAATGCATTGCGTCGGGTATTGAGGTAAACGCGCTGGGAGATGGCCTGGCCAACAGTAGTGACGGGACTTGTTGTGAAACGTTTATACCGAAGGAATACTGACATATTTTTTCCGTAAATCGCATTGGATTAAATCGAAAAGCCCGCTGAGCGGGCTTTTTTAACGAATACAAGTGCAAGGCATTAGCCCAGGACGTGCTGGTGACGAGCTTTGCAATAGGCAGGATTGGCATGAGCACAGTCAAAACGTTTACATTCAATGGTGCAGGTTGATGGTGTCAAACGCATACCCAGGGCTTCCATTGCAAGGCTAGAGCCCGGGGGGCAGTATCTCACAGCCGGCCAGAAATCTTTCCAGACGATCCATCCCTTCCTTTATATTATCCAGCGAATTGGCATAAGATATACGGATATAGCCCTCGCAGTTGGGCCCGAAATCAACGCCGGGAGTCACTGCCAGATGAGCTTTTTCCAGGATTTCAAAAGCAAATTGGTAGGAGTCACGGGTATATTTTTTCACATTGGCCAGCGTATAGAAAGCCCCGGTAGGTTCGACCGCAGGGGCGATTCCCATGGATTGCAGACGGGACAGCAGGTATTTGCGTCTTTCATCATAAATGAGCCGTCTTCTTTCCACCACCTGGTCACAATCACGCAGCGCGACGATGGCTGCTTCCTGGGTATAGGAAGAGGCGCAGATAAAGAGATTCTGCTGCAATTTCTGCATAGCTCGCATGTAGGCCGGCGGAGCAATCAAATAACCGAGTCGCCAGCCAGTCATGGCATATAGTTTGGAAAAACCGTTAATGACGAAAGCCCGGTCGGTATATTCAAGAATGCAGTGTTCCTTGCCGGTATAAACCAGGCCATGGTAGATTTCATCAGATACGATCATTTGCTCGGTATCAGCCAGGGATTGCAAAGTCTCCGAGGGATATACGACCCCGGTTGGATTGGAGGGGGAGTTGACCAATATGGCTCGGGTAGCCGGGCTAATCAACTGGTTGACTGCTTCCATTCGATATATGAAGCCGTCTTCTTCATAAACAGGCACCAAAACCGATTTGCCTTCTGTAAAAGTAACGAAGTTTGGATAACAAGAATAATAAGGATCAGACATAATGATTTCCTTGCCAGCTTCCAGCAAAACTGAAAAGATAAGCAGCATGGCGGGGGAGGTACCGGAAGTAATCATGATTTGTTCAGGAGAAATCCTGACCCGGTATTTGTGCCAGTAGTAACTGGCGATTTCTTCCCGCAAGGACAGCTTGCCCAGGCTATGGGTATAATGAGTGTCATCATCACGAATTGCTTTTAAAGCTGCATCTTTGACTGCTTCCGGGGTCGGAAAATCCGGTTCCCCGATCTCCATATGGATCACATCTATTCCTTGGGATTCCATGGATTGAGCCTTTTCCAATACATCCATGACAATAAAGGGTGTGATTCCGGCCAGTTTGGCAGGCAAGGCTGGTTTTTGCATAATCAAACTCCTTTGATCAGATGTTTTTCTTTCATTATATAGTTTTGGAACATCTTTTCAAAGAGAGTGTCAACGCATCCGCAATATGTTTAAGGTGATTCATTTATGCAAAAGCTAACCTAACCATGCTCATACACATTTGAAAAAACCAGCTCGTTATGCAGGGAGGCAATCAGGCTTGAAGGATTACGTGAAAATTATAGGTATGGTAGTAGCAGCCGCTTTTTTGTTGGGCTTGTTTAAATCCCAGCTTTATGCGTTACAGACCTTTACGCAGGAAGATTCGGAAATGTCGCGGGTCATCTATGTAGTGGACAATAATCTAAATAAAAAATTGATTACCCATGTCAATACGGGCGAAAAAAAGCTGTTAGCGCTTACTTTTGATGACGGACCGGATCCCTTGTATACTGGTGCGGTGTTAAATATATTAAAAAAATATGAAGTAAAGGCTACTTTTTTTGTGGTCGGGGAAAATGCTGCCGCACATCCAGATCTGATTCAAGCACAAATCAAGGCGGGTCATGAAATTGAAAACCATACTTATACCCATGCAGATCTAAGTCTGGCTAATGAAGAAGGAACCGAAGCAGAAATACAAAAAACCGATCAGCTGCTTTCCTCCATGTTGGGCAGGGACATAAAATATTTTCGACCACCCAAGAAGTTATTTCGTCAAGAAACGATTGCGATCGCAGAGCGCAATGGCTACCAGACCGTTTTATGGACCATCTGCGTAGAAAATGCACGTTCACCAACGCCCCAGACTATGGCTAAAAGAGTCATTGAAGCGGCTCGTCCGGGGATGATCATCCTGGCGCATGACGGCAGAATGGATCGCAGCCAAACTTTGTTGGCCCTGCCGATCATTATCAAAGCCTTTCATAAGCAGGGATACCAGTTTGTCACCCTTGAAGAACTGTTACAGGCGTCTAAAGATTAGTATTTCAGCACCGACAATTCATTTCTGCGGAGCAAGCTGATATGATTTGGTCGGTGAAGAAATTAATCAAGAAAGGTTAAAACTTCTGCATGAGATGCGATAGAATAGAATTAAAGTATTATCGAATTAAAAATAAATCGATGGGAGGTTATAAAATTGGACAAGATCGAGATAAAATTTAAAAAAGTAGTTTCTTGGGCCAAGCTGCCTGAATATGAGACCCGGGGCGCAGCGGGTTGTGATCTGGCCATTGCCATTCAGGAAGAAATTGTTCTATATCCTAATGAAGTGCGCAGCTTTCCTACCGGGTTTGCCATGATGATCCCCAAAGGGTTTGAAGCCCAGATTCGCAGCCGGGCAGGTATGGCCGGCAAGGGCATCGTGGTAGCCAATGCTCCTGGAACGATTGATTGTGAGCATGTCGGGGAAGTAAAAATCCTACTGCTTAATGTAACTGATAAACCGGTACGTATACTGCCCGGCCAAAAAGTGGCGCAAATGGTATTTGCTCCAGTGGTTCAGGCCAGTTTTTCAGAGGGATCTTAATCAGCTTTAACTGGGTGCGATTATACCAAAGTGTTTTTACATATTTATTTCGTTTAGGAGGGCGAATAAGCTTAATAAACGGAAATACTTTTGTCTGGTCCAAGGCTTCATTGTGCGCATGAATTATAGAACCAACTGCCTGAAAGAGTTAAGGCTTCCCCAGCGTATTGAATTATATTGAATTATATAGAAACGATGGGGAGGGTCAGGGATGGAAAAAAGCGGGACGAAGATTTCATTTTTTTCGCTCATTTTTATGGTGCTCATGCTGGTTGCATTGGCGGGGGCAGTATTTTATCCGGAAAGACAGAACCCGGCTGCAGTTGCCCAGACGAAAAAGGATTTGCCGGTAGTTGGTTCCTGGGAAAACCTGCGCAGTCTGCTGGAACAATCCGGTCAAAAAAACATTGTTTATCGAGGGATGGCAGTGGATGAGAGTACTAACGGCGTTATGGAAAAACAGGCCGCTCTGCCAACCGGTCAGGCAGATGATTATTCATCCACCAACGTGCAGGTCGAAGGAGTGGATGAAGGGGATCAGGTGAAAACCGACGGGCAATATATCTATCAGATCAATCGCAACCTGGTACAGATCATCAAGGCTGTACCGGCTGATAAAATGGAAATCGTAAATACAATTAAGTTTAATGATCAAAACTTTACCCCGTGGGAAATTTATATTGACGGAGATTATCTGATCGTCATCGGCAATACATTTGTTGCCCAGCCTGCCTATCCGGCAGATCAGCCCCAGCTGCGCATGAAGTCTGCTTACATGCCGCCCTATTATCATCGGAACACTTCTTTGTGCCGGGCGATTGTTTATGAAATGAAAGACAAACAGAATATAAACCAGCTGCGGCGAGTGGTTCTGGAAGGCAATTATTTAACTTCCCGGCTGACTGATTCGAAACTTTATCTGCTCAGCAATTGTTATCTGGATTCCTATTCCATTCAAAACGGTCAGGAAGCAACCCCAATTTGCAAGGACACCATCCAGGCGGATCGGTTTGATGCCCAGGATATCAAGACCATTCGTTATTTTCCCGGCTGTATAACCCCCAATTACCTGGTGGTTGGCTCGATCGATTTAAAACAGATGGAAAAACCGGCTGCCATCAACACCTATCTGGGCGGCGGCGAAAATGTTTATGCTTCGACCCGCAACCTTTATGTAGCGGCCAGCCAGTATCAAAATCAGGCCATTCGCCCTACCCTTGAGGCTGAATCAATCGCTCCAGCCGATGCAACCACCAAAGTATTTAAGTTCAGCATGCAGGATGCCCGGCTTCAGTATGAAGGAGAAGGACAGGTGCCAGGCACCATATTAAACCAGTTCTCCATGGACGAACATAATGATACCTTCCGTATTGCCACCACTTATGGAGATATGTGGCGCAATGATCAATATACCTCACAAAACAACCTGTATATTCTTGACCAGGATCTTGCCTTGATCGGGAAAATTGAAAATATTGCCCCCGGGGAAAGAATTTATTCCACTCGCTTTATGGGTAACCGGGCTTATATGGTCACTTTTAAACAGGTCGATCCATTTTTTGTTTTGGATCTGACGGATCCTGCCCAGCCAAAAATTCTGGGTAAATTAAAAATCCCCGGCTACAGTGATTATCTGCATCCTTACGATGAAAATCATATTATTGGTTTTGGCAAGGAAACCATCGAACTGTCAGGCTACAATGGTGAAAGCATGGCCTATTATCAGGGTTTGAAAATAGCCATTTTTGATGTGACTGATGTCAGTCAGCCGGTGGAAATGAGCAAAGCGGTGATTGGCGACCGGGGCAGTGATTCTGAACTTTTACGCAACCACAAAGCTTTACTGTTCTCACGGGAAAAGAATCTGCTGGCGCTGCCGGTAAAGATCATGACGGTTGATCAAAATAATGTTAAACAGAATCGCGGCATACCTGAATATGGCAGTTTTTCCTTTCAGGGAGCGTATGTTTATCATATTGATCTGCAGCAGGGTTTGCAACTCAAAGGCAGTATCACCCACCTGGACCGGGAGGATTATTTGAAAGCCGGGAATTATTGGGATGAACCAGATAAAAGCATCAGCCGCATTTTATATATCGGCGATGCGCTGTATACTTTGTCGCCGGCCATGATCAAATCCAATCAATTCGATTCGCTGCAGGAAAAACAAACTCTGTTGCTGCAATAAATAAAAATATATTTAGACTTGGCGATAAAAAAGGACAATAAATTGGGCTCACGTTGCGTGAGCCCGATGGCTGTAATGGAAGGGTTAATCCTGCGGTCCGCCTTCCCAATATTTTCTGGCCATACGCAACGCGTAACCACCCAAAAACAAACCATTAACAAAGGCCATTGGTACCATCAGATTCTCGAATTTCATAGATGATTTTTTATGCAAATGATATCCCTCCTTTAAAGATATCTTTTGCAGAATTGGTTTGGTTTATGGCCGGTTTAATTATGCAAAACAGAAAAATACAGTAGGGCTTGCTAATAATATCAATCAAGAAAATACTATTTTTTATTTTTTGGCATACATATGATTTCTTTGATCTGGGTGGCAAAAAATTGGGCTGAATGAGCAGGTCTGATCAAGATGGCTGCATCCGCTCCTTCAGCCGTTCCGCCCACCGCAATGACATCCTGTCCGTAGGGGATCATCCCCGCATCAAGGGCCATACAGCTTATTTCCACCGCCACTTTAATTCCCTGCCCGAACATTCTCAAGGTGGAAGCAGCGATTTCAGCCGGATAGATTCCTTGGAACTGATAGCGCAAGGCGCGGTCAACACCGGCCAGAAGATGAGCAGTGGTCAGCACCGGTACGCCCTGGGCATTAAAAAACGCTCGGTTTTCCGGTAACATCTCGTCAACCCCCGGTTCTTGAAAACCTACCTGATGAGTAACACAAACCAATTTGCGATCAGGGGCCAGCGCATAAAGTTGACGGGCGGTTGCGCCGCTGCAGGAAGCGACCACCAAATAGGTGGTGTTTAGCTCGTTGCTTCGATTCACTGCCAACTGTAATGTATTTTGGGTATTTTCTGGACCTGGGGATTCCCAAAGCATGGTTTTTCACCTCATTAAATTTTATTTTACGCCTATATTCTACCCGATTTTGATTTTTCCCGGCAATCAGCCTGTAATTAAATCATTCATGCGGGAGCATTATTTGCTATCCTAACGTCAAAATGGTACATTACTTATGAATTGATGATTATGATTGATTAATAGGGGAAAAGGATGAAAAACAATAACGGCTATTACACCAAACAAATGCTGCAACAAAGAGCCGAGGAAATAAATAATTATATTGACAGTAACTGGGGGAGACTTCTTTTGCTGGAAATGTTTGAAGAAAACCCGCTGGATTTAAGGGAGAGTTTTCTCGAGGGATTGGGATCTATATACAGTCAACCGATGGTCGGCTATATGCAATTAATAAATACAGAATACGGTCGGGAATATGGAGCTGTCTGCCAACGCATTCTGACCAAATACCGGCTGGCAGGATTGGAAATCGCAGAGGAAGAACCATTTGACTGTCAATTCTATAAAGCTTATGCCAGCTGCAGCCGCCATACCGGACGGATTAGTCTGGACGTTGCCTGGCAGAATGAACAAGGCAGACTCTATGTGGAGTGTTTTTTCCTGACCTATAATCCGGACGGGATCTACAGCTTGTTTGTGGTAGAGGATATTGCCCAAGTGCAATATGAAAAGGATCATGGATTAATGGTCGACATGGTTGAGCTGGATTACCAGCAAGCATGTTTTTTGATCGCAGAGGCCTACAAGTTAAATGTCCGCTATATGAGTCGTCCTGCCTTGGGCAAGTTTATTTACCAGCGTTATTTGGACGACCTAGTGGAGTATCCTCCCGACCAGGCCATTGTTTTAAACCGCAAGATATCCGCCCGACTGACTCCGCGTCAACTGGGCAACAGCCTTTTTCATGCCTTGAGATATCAAGATTACAACTACCTGTTGTCGATTATGGATGGGCAGCTTATTTCCGGGCAGCTTTTCTATCAGTTTAAGGAGGCCATCAATCCCGGTGCCTTTATCATGGAAGGCCAGGTTGAAGAAGTACAGGCATCCGCCAAATATGCACAACTCAATGCTTTTTCAGTCATTCTTCAAGAGCGGGAAGTATATAAAAGTGAATACAAACTCGATTTGAAAAGAGATCAGCAGGGTTACTGGTCGATTACCGACATTAAGCTGGTCAGTCATCAGCTGATCGAACCTGAATCCGTTTGGAATCCCTTTGCTTTGCGGGTCTATTGCCGGGTCTATGAAATTATGGATCTGGATGAACTTTTTAATGTCCTCGACCGGGTCGAAAATATCCGTGAAGTGGAAGAACTCCCCTATGGCATTCATATGCGGCTTACCTGCTTTGAAGATGATTTTAACCATGGGGTGTCATTTATGACCGGAGTGATCGCAGACTTGATCATCAATCTGGATGAATTCGTGATTATCTCCCGACAAAAAGAGGTCGTTGACCAATTTCATAAGATTTTTTGTGATGGATATTATCCTTTTCTGATCCAAAGAGGGGAGTACGAGATCAGCCTGGCCAATGCCTACAGTTTTTTGAGCGGTCAATACAGCAATTTTGAAGAAGTCCTGCTGGGTGATGAAAATGACTTGGTTTATGAAGATGGCATGCGCTTTGTCACGGTTAGATATTTCGTCAAGGATCGGATCAGGGTATTGCACAAGTTGGAAGGGCTAAACGCCAAAACCATAGATCCCTATGAAGAGATAAAGGTTTACTATGAATTGGATGATCACTTTGAACCGGCTGGTTTCAGAGCGGAATATATTTTGGGTAACAATTGGCTGACCGTTTCATCTTTTGGAGAAAGAGATATGCAATCTGTCCGCCAACGTTTTGAAGAAAACATGTATGAGGCTTTGGAATTTGATGGTTTGGAAGTCAGAGAAGAGGGCTTGTTCAGTATCCTGGATCTGGAAGTTAAAAAAAGATATCCCGATCTGGAAGCAACCCTGAAGGAATTGTATCTCAACAAATGGTATCATTCCCATCTGCACATCCTTAGCGGGATGAGTCCTTCGGAAGCCTGTCAGAGCGAAGAGGGGACGAGGCTTTTGTGGTCGATGCTGAAGAAGATCAGATTAAAGGAAAAGAAGCGACAACAAATGGATGGATTCAGCTACCGGATCGGGTTAAAGGAATACTTACGTAAAATTGATTTAAAAAAATAGTAAAAACAGAAAAAGGATATTGACATATTGGAAAGCTTTCAAATATACTCAATAGAAATCAATTATTCGGTGATGAAGGAAAACGGTCTGAAAATGGATTGATGGCAGAGAACCGGGGCAGCTGAAAACCGGTATCAATTTTTTACAGATTATCTCGTTCCTGAACTGCGATCTGAAAAGCTGTACGGCTTAGTAGGTGATGCCGGACGAAAAAAAGTCCGTTACCAAGTTGACCGATTGACAGAATCGGTTCCAAGTGGTTGCAAATGATTTAATTTGCAACAAACAGGGTGGTACCGCGGGAACAACTCTCGTCCCTGAAGAGGGCGAGGGTTTTTTTATATCCTTTTTTAAGACATTTGCAATATTCTGAAATGTCTGATTGGGCATTCTATGGTTTAAGGAGGGATGATTTGATGAAAAGCAAAATGGTGAAAGAAGGCTTGGAAAAAGCTCCTCATCGATCTTTGTTTAAAGCTTTGGGGCTGACCGATGAAGAAATGAAACGTCCCTTTATTGGGGTGGTTAATTCCTGGAACGAAATCGTACCCGGACACATTAATCTGGATAAAATTTCCGAGGCGGTCAAAGCGGGGATCAGATTGGCTGGAGGCGTGCCTTTTGAGTTTAACACGATTGCCGTTTGTGACGGGATCGCCATGAATCATATTGGCATGAAGTACTCCTTGGGCAGTCGCGAGCTGATTGCAGATGCAGTGGAAATTATGGCTACCGCCCATGCTTTTGACGGCCTGGTCTTTATCCCCAACTGCGACAAGGTGGTGCCGGGTATGTTAATGGCGGCCGCCCGCTTGAACCTGCCGGCGGTTTTCGTCAGCGGCGGGCCCATGCTGGCAGGTACCATGACGGATAAAAAGGTCAGTGTTACCCAGGTGTTTGAAGGGGTGGGGGCCGCTGCCAGCGGCAAAATCAATCGTGAAGAACTGGCCTGTCTGGAAGACAATGCATGCCCCAGCTGCGGGTCATGTGCTGGCATGTTTACCGCCAACTCCATGAACTGTCTGACCGAAGCTTTGGGAATGGGTCTGCCGGGCAATGGCACCATCCCGGCAGTTTACTCGGAACGGATTCGTCTGGCCAAATCAGCCGGCATGAAAATCATGGAACTGGTGGAAAAGAATCATTGTCCGGCGGATATCATGACCGCGGCAGCATTTCACAATGCCATGTGTATGGATATGGCCATCGGCTGTTCCACCAATTCCGTGCTGCACCTGATGGCCATTGCCAGTGAAGCCGGGGTTCAGATATCATTGGAGAAATTCAATGATATCAGTGCAGTTACCCCCCATTTGTGCAAGATCAGTCCCGCCGGCCAACACCATATGGAGGATTTATATCGGGCTGGAGGCGTTCAAGCTTTGTTCCATGAACTTGATAAAAAAGGGCTGATCGACCGCAACGCCATGACGGTCACAGGAGAAAAGGTAGGGGAGAACATTAAAACGACCCCCGTCCTTGACCATTCGGTCATTCGACCCGTAAACGACCCATTTAGTGAAAGCGGCGGTTTGGCGATCCTGTTTGGTAATCTGGCTCCCGAGGGAGCCGTCGTTAAAAAAGGTGCGGTCGATCCCGAAATGATGCAGCATGAAGGGCCAGCCCGGGTATTTGAATCCGAAGAGGATGCGGTTGAAGCAATTCTGGCCAATAAAATCGTGGCCGGAGACGTTATTGTCATACGCTATGAGGGGCCCCGCGGCGGGCCAGGAATGAGGGAAATGCTCACTCCCACCTCCACCATAGCCGGTATGGGTTTGGACAAAGAAGTAGCCTTGATTACCGATGGACGTTTTTCTGGTGCCACCAGAGGTGCATCAATTGGTCACGTTTCACCGGAAGCGGCGGCCGGAGGAAATATTGCTCTGGTTGAGGAGGGAGATTTGATTCGAATAGATATTCCGGCGCTAACGCTGGAGCTATTGGTAGATGATGATGTTCTAAAGGCCAGAAAGCTAAATTGGCAGGTCCCGGAACTAAAAATTAAAACTGGATATATGAAACGTTATGCGCAGATGGTTCAATCCGCCAGCACCGGTGCAATATTTGTAAAATAATATTCCTCCGGTCAGGAGCAAAAGATTTTAGCGGGCCATCAACCAGCCCGCTATTATTAGTTATTCTCCTCGTCGTGCCAAACAAAAGCTGCCAGAGATAAGCATAAGATTACGATTAAGAAAAAATTAGAAAAATTAACAATAAACCCACAAAATGAACTATTTTATATTTAAAGAGGTGATTAGAAGTGATGTTAAGAGGTGCTGATATTTTACTGCGCTGTCTGCAGGCTGAGGGAGTGGATGTGGTATTTGGCTATCCCGGCGGGCAGGCCATAACTATTTATGATGCTCTGTATAATTCGCCCATCCGGCATATATTGGTTCGACATGAACAAGGCGCTGCCCATGCCGCAGATGGTTATGCCCGGGTTACCGGCAAAACCGGCGTATGCATTGCCACCTCCGGGCCGGGGGCAACCAATTTGGTAACCGGTATTGCCAATGCTTATATGGATTCCATTCCCATGGTGGTAATTACCGGTCAGGTACCGAACCATATGATCGGTCGGGATGCGTTTCAGGAGGCTGATATTACCGGGATCGTGCTGCCGATTACCAAACACAGTTATCTGGTGGAAAAAACCGAGGATGTTCCCCGGGTGATCAAAGAAGCTTTCTATATTGCCAATACCAATCGCCCCGGGCCGGTATTGATCGATTTGCCCAAGGATATAATGGAAAGAGAAATCGAATTTGATGGTCCGGTTGAGGAAATAAATATTCGCGGTTACCGGGTATTAAAAGGATACAACACCGGTCAGGTAATGACTGCCGCCAATTTGATCAATGCCGCCCAAAGACCGGTGATTTATGCCGGCGGCGGAGTAGTTGCCTCCAATGCAGCCGAAGAACTGCTGGCAGTGGCTGAAAAAATGCAGATCCCGGTAACCACCACCCTGATGGGGATGGGCGCTTTCCCCGGCTATCATCCCTTATATCTGGGCATGTTGGGGATGCATGGTACCCGTTATGCCAATTATGCGATCGGGGAAAGCGATGTCCTGATCGCCATGGGGGTTCGCTTTGATGATCGCGTAACCGGAAAGATTGCCGAGTTTGCCCCTCATGCCAAAGTGATCCATATGGACATAGACGCAGCTGAAATTGGTAAAAATGTTTATGTCGATGTCCCCATTGTAGGTGATGTCAAGGAGATCCTGCAGGGATTGCTGCCGCGCCTGCAGCCCGGGGTGGATCTCAAGGAATGGCATGAGACCATCGAAAGATGGAAGGATGAATATTCGCTCAGTTATACAGGTTCAACCGAAGGGCGTATCCCACCCCAGCATATTATAGAAAAGATCAGTGAGCTGACCAATGGAGAAGCGATCATCACCACGGAGGTCGGTCAGCATCAGATGTGGACCAGTCAATTTTATAAATTCCGTCATCCACGTAGTTTTGTAACTTCCGGAGGGCTGGGAACCATGGGTTACGGTTTTCCCGCTGCGGTAGGCGCCCAGATCGCCTTTCCGGAAAAAACCGTTATTGATATTGCCGGAGACGGCAGTATTCAGATGAATATTCAGGAACTGGGAACGGCTGTGCAGTACAAGCTACCTATTATTATCTGTATCCTTAACAATCACTACCTGGGCATGGTACGCCAGTGGCAGAGCCTTTTTTATGGCCAACGTTATTCCCACACCGATATGACCCATCAGCCTGATTTTGTCAAATTGGCAGAAGCCTATGGGGCAGTTGGGATAAGAGTCAATCGTATAGAAGAAGTGGATGAAGCGCTGCAACAAGCTATGCAGGTCACTGACCGGCCAGTGATCATAGACTTCTGGGTGGACAGAAATACCAATGTGTATCCCATGGTGCCTCCCGGAGAAGCGCTCAACAATATGCTGGGGGGTGAAATCGATGAATAAACATACACTTTCGGTAACCGTTGAAAACCGGCCGGGCGTATTAACCAAAGTAGCCACCTTGTTTCGCCGGCGGGGCTACAATATTGACAGTTTGACCGTGGGGAGGACTGAATCGTCTGATATCTCCCGCATGACCATTGTGGTCGAAGGGGACGACCGGATCATTGAACAAGTCAACAAACAACTGCATAAATTGGTGGAAGTCATCAAAATCATCGATATTACCCAGGAAAAAGCGGTAGAAAGGGAATTGTCTCTTTTTAAAGTCAGAGCGGATAATACGGTACGGGCAGAAATCGTTCAGATTGTTGATATTTTTCGTGCCCGGATTGTAGATATCGGCAAGAATTCTCTGATCATAGAAGTGACCGGCGACGAGAATAAAATCGATGCGATTGAAGAGTCACTTCGACCTTTCGGGATTATTGAAATGGTGCGAACCGGCAAAGTGGCTATGGTTCGCGGCAACAAATAAATTTTAGGAGGATAATTTAAAATGGCAAAAATGTATTATGATGCAGATGCAAATCTGGAGCTTTTGAAGGGCAAAACCGTAGCGGTGATGGGATTTGGTTCCCAGGGTCATGCGCAGGCCCAAAACCTGCATGAGAGTGGCGTGAAAGTTGTAGTGGGACTTCGCCAGCCTTTCAATGAAGCCAGTCAGGCTGAATGGGATCGGGTCATAGCCGCCGGCATCCAGCCCATGACAGTGGCTGAAGCAGCTCAGCAGGGTGACATAATTCAAATCCTGCTGCCCGATGAGGCCCAGGCCAAAGTATATCGGGAAGAGATTGCCCCTTATATGACGGAAGGCAAAGCGTTGGTGTTTTCTCATGGTTTCAATATTCATTTTGGCCAAATCGTACCTCCGGCTAATGTAGACGTATTTATGATCGCTCCCAAGAGCCCCGGACATCTGGTGCGCCGGATGTATGAAAACGGTGCCGGCGTTCCTGCGCTGATCGCCATCCAGCAGGATTATACCGGTCAAGCCAAGGAACTGGCTCTGGCCCATGCCAAGGGAATCGGGGCCACCCGCGCCGGGGTTCTGGAAACAACGTTCAAAGAAGAAACTGAAACCGACCTTTTTGGTGAACAATGTGTACTTTGCGGCGGGGTAACCGCACTGGTCAAAACCGGTTTTGAAACCTTGGTAGCAGCTGGCTATCAGCCTGAAATTGCTTATTTTGAATGTTTTCATGAACTGAAACTAATCGTCGATTTGATGTATGAAGGCGGCATGAGCAACATGCGTTATTCTGTTTCCGACACGGCCGAGTGGGGCGACTATATTACCGGACCGAAAATCATCGGTGAGGAAGCACGTTACGCTATGGAAGAAGCATTGGCGGAAATTCAGGACGGCAAATTTGCCAAAGAATGGCTGGCGGAAAACCAGGTAGGACGTCCCCAATTCAATGCTCTGAAGAGACATGGCAGGGAACATTTGATTGAAAAAGTCGGCGCCGAGCTTCGTTCCATGATGCCCTGGTTAAAATCCGGCAATGCGCTGGTTAAAGAGAATAAATAGGAGCTTTACGCTTACCATAATGCAGAAAAGGTTTTGATAGTAATGAACGATAAAAACAGGATCTATTTGTTCGACACTACCCTGCGGGACGGCGAACAGTCACCCGG
>CAZACF010000027.1:0-17606 GCA_964483565.1 uncultured Syntrophomonas sp.
AATCTCCGCGAAAGTTCGGTCAATAGTAAAATCCATACTTACCACTGCGCTGGTGTTGCCCTTGCTGTCCGTCGCCTGTACCCACAGGGTTCGGTAATACACCTGATTGTCGCTCAATGAATCAGGTGCAGGAAAATGCGCCGCATCACCACTGCCCGTCGATGCTGCGGAAAAATCCGGCGGGTCAAGGCGAGTCGTGTCGTTCCCCGCAAACGTGTCCTGCCAGACATATGACCAGCTCGTCTCGTTCATATCGGTCACGGTTACTTTTGCATATTCGTCCTTACCCGCATATAGGCCATCGCTTTCCAAAACCTTTTCCAGCGTGACGACCGGCGGTAGACTATCCACGCCGCTCCAGGAGGCACCCTCCGGCGGCAGCTTGCCCGTGGCAGTGGTTTGGTTGCCCGCTTCATCGGCTGCCGTGACAGTGGCAGTTACTCCGCCGACCTCAGTGTCTGTGTCAGGCAGCTTAATGAAGGCATAGGCGTATCTCTTACTGTCGCTACCTGTAATCGGCGCGCCGCAGCTGATTTGTGTATGTTTGGCGGCCGCGTTTTTCCACGCTGCGCCGTTATAACCAGCGCTTGCAGACGATTGGAACTGTATCGTGCCGTCCGTTTTACCATCCACGGTGATAACAAACGCCGCGTCACTGCCCTCCAGGTTCGCGTCTGTTATGGCAGCGGTCACCATAATCACGCCGCTGCCCGTATCGCTGACGGCAACAGCTGCGACCGGCGGTGTAAAGTCCAGCTTATATTGTTTATCCGGCGACTTAACATACTGTGCCTGCTTGCCTTTAACTGCTGCCGGCAGATTTGTCGGGGACAGCGCACCGCTTCCATTCAAGGCATAGGTCATTAGCGTGTAGCCGCTGCTGTCCTTAGCATTCCCCACCGGGGTAAGCGATGTCACCCTGATGATATTGTCGGTGCCATCAAGGGTATGCTGGGCGGGATTCAGCGCCAACTGATAAGATAAAACCGACCCTTTGCCGCCCGGAACGCCTTTGAGGTTGGCGGTGCTGATTTTAAACGGTGCCAAGCGCACATTTTTCCCAGCTTTGTCTTTGATATTCAAGATTATCTCCGGAACCGCGCCGGACAACGCAAAGGTCTTATTAAGTTCCAGCGTTACGCTAAAGGTTTCGCCCGATTGGATGAAGGTTTTTTCCGGCGCGGCTGATTTTGTCGTACGGATATTATGGACGGCAAAAGGCAGAAGATCAACCAGCGGCGAGCCGCTGATACTGTACTCTATCTTACCGCTGGGCTGTTGCCCGTTGCAGTTCGCCGCGAATTTGTTACCGGAAATATCCCGTATTTGGTTCCAAATCATCTGGTTGTCACTGCTGTTTACCGCGATTTTAGAAAGCTTGTAGTAATAACCTCGCTCCTGCACCACCTGCGAAGAATCGGTGTAGGGATCGGGGATTTTATATTCAAAAGTCATTACGGGGATGGGATCGGTTTTGGCGGGCGCGAATTTCAACAGCGATGCCTTGGCCGGCATGCCACTGGTGCCGTCGACACCCAGCGTCTGGATTTCCAGCTGCAGCTTGGCAAGCTGGGCGTTGGTAAGCCCGTTAAACAGCACCGGTTCATCCCAGGCCACTTGAAAGTACACCTTGCGGTCGGTGAGCTTTTGCAATGTGTCAAGGGTAATCGCGCCAGAAAGCGGATTATTCCCCGCGGCGTCTGCGGTGACTGACACACTGCGAATGCGCGGCCCGGCTACGTCGCGTCCGACTAAAATCCCCCAGCCCATATAGGCGTTAATAGTCCTGTCTCGGTCGGATTCGGCCTTAAAATGCAGCTCGCCTATTTTAGAAGAATCTTTCCATGCTTTGGCATCACTAAACGTCGGACCAGCTCCTCCGGTCCAGTTGATATCATGCCAACCATCGCCGTCTTTCTTCCAATGTTCGTCTAGGAACCATAAATCGGACCAATCGTTGCTTTTCCAAAAAAGCGCCCAACTGGTCTGAACCGTTTTGATTCCGGTGGTGAAAAAATACTGGATATCACCTTTTTTCAGCATGTTGGAAATATTCCCGCCTGCTGAGCCGTCTTTTAAAGGGGTAAAATCATAATACACATTGTATTGATGTTCTCCATTAATACTGTCAACAGTACCGCTGAAACGGTGGTCATTATGAGCGTTCCTCCAGTGCTTGCTGGTCTTGGCACTATTGTACCTGCCAAAAGTATTGAGCAAGTATTGGTTGGTGTCGAGCCAGGTCTTGGACTTCGCTGCATTTTTTCTCGTATCGGTCGGGACGCTGTTCCATTGCGACACGGTCGCATCAAACAGTTTAATCCCCCGCTGTATGTCACCTGACTGGTTGTTCTTGTATGTAGCGTATAGCGAATTCACCGGCGTATAGGTTACCGTGCTGCCGTAAGCGTTTGTCCCTACGTTCGCCGCATGCACCGGCTCCGCCGCGCAGGGTATCATGGTCAGCGCCAGTGCCAGCGTGAGCAGGATGCCCAGGACTTGGTTATGTATCCTCATAAATTGAAGCCTCCTTCTGTTTTATCTGCCCTTGTTCGGCACTGGCCATCGCGGGATTTTAGCATAACGAAGATTTCCGTCAGAGTGATGGACGGGCCTCCCGGCCAATAGACCCGCTCACCGTCCGTTTGGGGCTTGCCGATCACGCCGCTTTCTATCAGCGCGGCAAAGTCCGGTTCGTTTATCCGGCTGCCAAGCTCCAGCAGGATGATGTGACCGTTGGACAGGTTTATGTCAAAACAATCGCCATCCAACGCGCCGACAGAACGAATTTCGGGGAGTTCGGCTTTTTCTCCCGATTTTTGCCATACCATGGGCATTGCCTCCTTTTCTTCGCTGTAAACGCGAACGACCCGCAGGTGCGAGTCGTTTCATTATCATTAGCCTATGCCCATTTTATAGCAATTCACGCATAAAAAACGGCGAGGGTTCCAAAATTGTCCTTCTCGCCGAGAATATTTTTTGTAAATCTGTTTTTATTCTCTTCCGAAACTGTAGCCTTCACCCCTTGACCACTCGATACACCACCCGCTGTCTTTGATTTTCGATCTCAGACGCATAATGGTTTTTTTCAATGCTTGACTGTCGCCCGCCATAGGCGCTTTCCAAACTTTTTCGTACAGGTACTCCGTATCCATGCAGCGGCCCTCGTTGCTGATAAAGATGAGCAACAGGGCAAACTCCTTTTGCGTCAGGAACAAATCCGCGCCGTCACAGGTCGCCACCCCCGCCGTTATATCCAGCGCCAGGCGGTCTTTGACCACCGTTTCTGGCACCCGCGCCGCGCGTCGCAGCAATGCCTCGACACGTGCCAGTAGCTCGGAGAAATCGTAAGGCTTGGTCAGATAGTCGTCGCCGCCCACGGTGAGGCCGCGTACGATATCTTCCTTCGTGGTCAGTCCGGTCAAAAGCAGGATAGGTATGCCGTAGTTTTCATTTGCCCGCAATTCGCGCATGAAATCCAGCCCGCTGCCGTCCGGCAGCATGATGTCGAGGATGATCGCGTCCGGCCTGCGCGGCCCGACAAGGGAGCGGGCTTCGGCTAGCGTAAGCGCAGCGGCGGTTTCGTACCCTTGCCGTTCCAATAGACGCCGGTTACCATTCATAATATGTTCGTTATCCTCAATCAGCAAAATTAACTTGCCCTTGCTGGTCACGCCGCATCGCCTCCGTACTGGCCTTGATAAACGCAAATGGTGAAGAAAACCACCGTGCCTTTGCCAGGTTCGCTTTCAATCCATATTTTGCCGCCGTGGGATTCCACCACCATCTTGCAAAGGTAGAGACCAAAGCCCGTGCCGCCGTCAGACACGCCGCGTTCGAACACATGAGTCAGCAACTCCGGCTTGATACCTGCGCCATTGTCGCATACCGTAACGGTGATTACGGCGCCGTTTTTTACTGCCCTAAGCGAGATGGCACCGTTCTCCGTGTGCGCCCCGGCGTTTTGCAGGAGGTTTGAAACCATTTGCGCCAGCAAATCCGCGCTGCCGAAGACACGCAAGCCGGGTTCAATTTCTGTTTCCAACACGTTGCCGCGCTTTTGCAGGTACAGGCGCAGCATATCTGCGCCACTTTGCAGCAGGGAAGAGAAATTAATAACGCTTTTATCCGTGTTCTCACTCATTGACGCCAGCGTCAGCATTCCCCCAACCATGCGGGCCAGACGCATAATTTCCCCCTGGGCGTTTTGCAGCAGCTTTTCCATGTCAGGATCCTTCAAGGCGTCGCCCATGTCCTCCAGTATGCCCAGTGCCGTCTGCACATTCACGGAAATGACCGTTAAAGGCGTTCTCATGTCGTGGGAGGCGTTGGCGAGGAACTCCGTCTTGGCGTTGTTGGCTTTGAAGAGCAGGTCGTTTTGCTCGTCCAATTTTCGCTGCTGCTCGTTATACAGCCGGAAATGAAGGAACATAGACACGCCAAGCACTGCGCTGACCGTCGTAAACGCGATAATGATGTCGGTGAGCAATTCCTGCTCCGTTGCAAAAAAACGAACCGTATCGGGATATAGATAAGCGATAACGCAGATTGTTATATAAAGTGCAAGCTCAGCCACCGAGAAAAATACCGCTTTCTTGCCCTCCAGCATAAAGACGGTAAACACCACGGCGAACACGAAGAAAGCAGGCATTCCACTGTGGTAGCCGCCGCTGCCGAAAAACAGTGCCGGAAAAAATCCGAGAAAAATGCCAGCGATGGTAATCATGTAGCAAATCTGATAACGCCCTGTCCGGCGCGAATAAGTCAGCAACCCGAAGGACAGTGCCGCGACAGCCAAGTTGACGGCCACGATAAAAGTGCCTCCGTTGTTAACCGCACTAAGAATCCCCATCAACAGGCTGATAACCGTGCCGCCGATGGCCAACACATTGAACAGCCTGACGCGGAAATCAAGAGCGGGATTAAGGTAGGTTCGCCTAAAACGAGTGAGCGGGGTTTTCATCGCATGGTCAACTCCTTGGATTTTCGTTCATGAGGGACTTCACCCCCGAATTTGCTGTATCTACATGGTGACAAAACCAAATAACAAAGCAATTACGAGGAGAAGTCTATTGTAAATCAAGCAAAACTGCGAGCCTTCTCTTTGAGGATACATGAAAACACCATAATAATCCAGATTTAACGAAATAATGACGCTAATTCATGGCCTTTTCCTTCAGCTTTTTGACCAGCTTTTTATATTGTTCCTCTTCTCTTAACGGTATGAATGCCGGGTTCTCTTCGATGGCCATAAGGAAATTGGCCTTGCTGGTAATCTCATCGACCGGCGCATTGGACCCAATGGGGATATTCTCCTCCAGCCATTCATCCACCTGATTGAAATACTCGTTTCCTTTTAGCTTTAAAGGAAACTTTAGTCTGACAACCGTGTTTACATAACGTTCCAGGGCCTGCAAGGCTTTTCCCTTCTCTTGCTGCATGACATATCCCTGCGCAGCTACGATATGAAGGCCAAACACCGCGTTGGTCATCACCTCTTGCATCTGGAAAGCATCAATCATTTGGACTCCCTGGGTATAAATCCGATCAAATAATTCTGGTTCAGACATGTGCAGGGTAAGGTAATTGGTCAGCAGCGTCAAGTTGGTGATCACATTCTGAAAAAGCATGATCTGGTTGACTTTTTTGGCCTGGTCGTTTTCTCCCCGTATTTGATGGGCCATGATCAGCATGACATCATCTCCGCTATAGGGAGTCAATTGATCATTGAGCAAATCAATCACTTCGGTGGTGTTGCCCAAGGTCATTTCCGCCAGGGCCTGCATGGTGTTGGCCATTTTGATATCGCGGACACTTTCTGACTCTTCTTTGATTCGCTTACACAGATCGATACACTGCTGCAGCATTTCTTTTTTCATGTCCTCGGTTTTAGCCAGGGGCATGTGGTTCAGCAATAATTGGATCATGGCCAGCAACAGTGGGAAGCAGGAGTAGTACTCCCGGATGGTCTGCTGACACCGTTCCAATACTTCCTCAAAGGGCTGGGACGCAAACGCATGGGAGAGTTGGTTATATAACCTTTTAATGTCTTCACTGGATAGCTGGGGGCTATAGCCCATCAATTCATCAACGCTTACATTAAAATAGGTAGCCAGTTCCGGCAGCAACATGATATCCGGATAACTTTGCCCGGACTCCCACTTGGAAACGGATGCTTTGGATACGCCGATATACTCGGCCAATTTTTCCTGGGTGATGCCTTTGGTCTTTCTCTTTTGGGTAATGATCTTGCCTATATTTAAGTTTTTCATATTGAATCGCCTCCTTGATTCTTATTGTACCCACTGTTTCATATCCTGACGATGGATTTGCAGTTGATTTTGGTTAAAAATATCAACCAGGAAGCAACCCGATCTAAAGCCTTCTGTTTCCGGATCAAAACATGTAGTTACGATTATCAAGACGGAAATGCACAAAGCAGCCGGTCATGTCTATAATACTTCACGGCTGCTTTAAACCCACCGTAGATGATAATGTCTTTCTTGCGATCAACAATAATACGATTAGGTTAGAAATCACATCGTATTACACAGTGATTCTGTTATAATTAACTGAGAATTTATACATTTCTGGCAGCGATAGAGGGCTTTTGCCAAAAGATGAATGGCAGCTTAAGAGCGGAGGGATTAGCATGGTCATTGATAAAATCGGTCATATACAAGATAATCTCTATTATCTGGGTTTTACAGAATGTCCTATTTATCTGTGGGACGGACCGGAGCCGGTCATCTTTGATGCGGGGGTAACCAGCGCCGGGAAAATCTATGTCAATGCCATCCGCTCAGTGCTGGGTGATAGGCAGCCGGCCATACTGTGCCTGACCCACTGCCATTGGGATCACTGCGGAACAGCTGCCTATCTTAAAAACGTCTTTCCGGAAATGAAAATCGCCGCCACCGCTCAGGGGGAAAGTGTGATCAAGCGCCCCAACGCGCTGGCCTTGATCAGAATGCTCAATGACGCCACACTGGAAAAGATTAAAGCAGCTCCAGTGGATGTTTCCTATCTGAATATGGAACCGTTTGAGCCATTTGCCATCGATGTGGATATCAAGGACGGGCAGATATTTCATTTGGCTGACGGCACGCAACTGCAGGTGCTGGCCACCCCGGGCCATACCCAGGATCACCACAGTTATTGGTTGCCCAAGGAAAAAATCCTTTTCGCCGGAGAAGCCGCCGGGGTTTTCTACAGTCATGATACCATCACCACTGAATTTGCCTATGATTATGATGCCTATCTGGCTTCTCTGCTGCGACTGGCAGAGCTGCCGGCGGAGGTTTTCTGCCAGGGACACTATTATATTCTTTCCGGTCGGGAGGAAGTCCGCAGCTTTTTTGAAAAATCGATTCACGAGACAACCGGCTTCAAAGACCGGGTGATGGAACTGCTCGACGAAGAAAACGGCTCGGTGGAAAAAGTCATCGGTCGGGTCAAAGCGGAACGCTATGATGGCAACCTGGATATGAAGCAACCCGAAGCCACTTACATGTTGAATCTGAAAGCCAAAGTCGCCCACCTGGCCGGCAAGCGACAAGCATAAAGCGTTGATCAGTGCATAGCGGAGCACAAAAAAACCAAGTGCATTCTTCGTAGTAACTGCACTCGGTTTTTAATATATCAGCATTTTTGTTTTTTCAGCCGAGGCTTGGCTTTTTCCGTAGCTTTTATTGGCGAGTCCCGACGTACTAATAATAGTTGGCTTTATTCTTTTTCGCCGTCATGCTCGATGATCAGTCCTTCAACATGATGCTTGCTCATGATTTTGCGTTTCTTACGGTTTTCCTTGCTTTCGAAAATAATGTCCATATCGTAGTTTTCCGGATACAGATCCTCCCGGTCTATATGCAGGGTAAGTCGTTTGTGGTTGATCACATATTTTTTGCCCATCACCATGACCACCAGATCACCCCGGTTATTCTGTTCCTCACAGATGACGCCGGTGCGCTGCATGGTGCTGATATAGACCCGGTCCCCGACCTTCAGATCTTTTTTCTCATAGCGTTGGCTGCGCTCGCGCTTTTCCTTGACCTGGCGGCGTTCTTGCACTTCAAATTTTTCACTCAGGCAGGCATTGACCTCATGATCGTCCACGATGCTGTTGACGTATTTTTGCTGATCGGCGGCGTAGCTGATTCTTTCCCCATAGGTAAGCTCATGGGCGCGTTCAATAATGTGCCGGTCCATCCCCAGCCGCAGGGCGATGAGGAAAGCGTTGCTGTCCCCCCAATTGCCGATATGCAGCTGATAAAGCGGGCGCAGGCTGGCAACATCAAAAGCCATGCAGCCATTCTCAAAACCGGGCGTCTTGAGGGCATACTCTTTGATTTCTCCAAAATGAGTGGTAGCTGCAATTACCGCGCCCCGCGCGAATACCTCCTCCAGCACCGCAATGGCAAAGCCACGTCCTTCACCGGGTTCCGTCCCCGCTCCCAGTTCATCCATAATGACCAGCGTGGAGGCGTCACAAGTCTTGACGATCATTTGAATATTTTTCACATGAGACGAAAACGTACTCAGGGATTGCTCAATACTCTGCCCGTCCCCAATATCAGCCAGAATGTCAGAAAAAACCGCGAACTCACTGCCGGCGGCGGCCGGCACATGCAAACCACACTGCACCATCAAGGTCAACAACCCCACCGTCTTTAGAGCCACCGTTTTCCCGCCGGTATTGGGGCCGGTAATGATCAGCGCCCGATAGCCCCGGCCGATACTGAAATCAAGCGGGACGGCAGACTGACCCAGCAAGGGATGGCGACCCTGGCGGATGGTTATCTGGTTGGCGCGATTCAGGCTGACTGCATTCATGTCCAGGCTGCGGCTGTATCTGGCTTTGGCAAACAGGAAATCATAATGGGCCATGGCCTCCATATTGATGGAAAGCTCGCGCTGATGATCGCCTACCTGACCGGACAGATCGGCCAATATGCGGCTAACTTCATTGTTTTCCTCCATTTGCAGCAGATTTAATTCCTCCTGCAATTGCTTGACTGCAGCTGGCTCCATAAATACAGTTGATCCGGTAGAAGACATGTCGAGCACCTGTCCAGGAAATTTTTTCATGTCCTGGCGCCGTACCGGCACCACATAGCGACCGCTCCGGCTGCTGACAATGGGGTCCTGCAGCATGCCCTTGTAGGCCGTGGAACGAAGAATGTCGTTCAGTTTTTGTTTGATCCGGTCCTCGACAATCAAAATCCGTTTGCGAATCCGTGCCAGCTCGGGCGTAGCCCGGTCATCCACCCGGCCATTGACGATGCAGCGATCGATTTCCTCTGCCAGTTCGGTAAGTTCGTACATAGAGTGGGCATAGGCAGCAATCCCTGGGCCAATCGACTGCATACGCTCCATGTATTTCCTTATCCGCTTCACCCCTTCCAGCAGGTTCTGACAGGAACTCAGTTCCGGCGGGGTCAGAACCATTTCCTTCTCCGCCTTGACCAAGCTAGCCTCCATCCCTTCCATGGAGATCAAGGGCACGCTGGCATTGACCGCCAGCATCGCCACCGCTTCAGTGGTTTCCTTCATCCAGGTATTGATGATATCAATATCTGTACCCGGCTGTAGCTCTGCAATCCTCTGCCGGGCTTTTTCGCTCAGGGCATATGGCTTGATTTCCTCGATCACCTTATCAAACTCCAGAATACTCATCGTATATTGATTCAACTGTCTCACTCCTATTTCTGTAAAAAATGAGGGCTGGGAAAGAACACCACAGCTCTTCCCAGCCCCAAAAGCCAATCAAAGACTTTAACCCCGGCAAAAGGGTATAAAAATACCGTGCAACGCACGGCCATCATTGAAACAATTATTACATATGCCGTCAGTGTTCATACTCCTTCATGCGCACGCAACCAGACCATGCCCTTGCACGATACTCCTTGCCACGAATAAAGGCCATATCCAATTATGGTTAGTTATGAACTACCCCGGACATACATACATTCCTTTATGTTAAATTGTCAAAAGACATTATTAAAATAACTCCTGCTGGCAAGAATGTCAAGAGAGAAATGTGATATTGGAACGGGCTGCAGGATTTATCGGCAGGCTTTCCCCTCAAAGGCGATACGAATTTTAAGATCCTCCATTAGATTTTTAAACTGTGCAAGGTCAAACCTTCCCACTTCTCTGAGAAGATCAAAATTCTGCATATTGCGGGCCCCCACCTGGATCACATCGATTTCCTCGAACAAGGGTAACTGGGTCTGGTTCATTATCTCCGTAACAACCGGCAAACCGGTCTCCTTTTTGGCCTTCAGCAAGAGACGCAGCCCATCCTCTTGCAGTCCCATGAAGGTATAAGGTGACGTGCGCGGTTTAAAAGCGCCGCCTCTCAGCATAGTCGCCCCGCTGGCTTTCACCGATTTGGCCACTTCAATAATCTGTTCTTCGCTTTCTACCGAGCATGGCCCCGATATAACCTGGAACATACCCTCGCCAATAATTACACCGCCTGCATTTATCATGGTATTTTCCGGATGAACGGTGCGGCTGACAGCTTTATATGGTTCTGTCACTCGTTTGCCGTATTCCACGATATCATTGTTCTGCACCACCGCATCCAAATCTATAGCCGCCGTATTGCCCAGCAGGCAGACTACGGTATGTTCGGTACCTGTACTTAAAAATGTTTTTAATCCGCGCGTTTCTATATCCCGTTGAAACTGCTCAATATTTTGTGGCGATACTCCCGATTTTAATGCAAATATCAAGTTCGCTGCCTCCTTATAGGCTATTTATACTTCGGACAGTTTGTATAATCTGTCTGATCTTGCTGTCATCCTTTAGGCCATCGATCTCCACGCCACTGCTTATATCGACCCCGTATGGATTCAATTGCCTAATTGCCTTTACAATATTGCTGCTATCCAAGCCGCCAGCCAGAAAGAATGGTTTCTGAAGATTGGGGATCAGCGCATGGTCAAACGTTTTTCCGCTGCCGCCATATTGATTCTTTTGATACGCGTCCAGCAGGAGCAAATCGCAGGGCAGCCTCTCTGTCTGCCGGATCTGTTCGCTGCTCTGAACCCGCACTGCTTTCACTACCGGGCTATCGATCTGCTGTTTAAGTTGCCTGATGTATGCTTCATCTTCGTCCCCATGCAGCTGTACAACATCTATTACTCCGCTTTGGCTGAGTTTAATAATCGAGTTCAGCGGTTCATTTACAAAAACCCCGACCGCCTTGATCCGATCATCAAGCCCTGCTTTCAGCAGAGTGGATTGTTCCGGCGTTAGCTGCCGGCGGCTTTCACTAAACACAAAACCGATATAGTCCGGCAGCCAGCGGTTCACTGATTCAATATCCACCAGGCGTGTTAAACCGCATATTTTTATTTTGGTCATAAAGCTGTACCTCTTAATTCCGCCAGCATTGCGCGCTTGTTGGGACTGCGCATCAGGGTTTCACCAATCAGGACGGCGTTGACTTTGGCCTGCCGCAGCCTTGCAATATCGGCTGCAGTTTTAATCCCGCTTTCGGCGATAAAGAGAATATTGTCCGGCACCAGACTGCGCAGCCTGATACTGTTGCTGATGTCCAAGGTAAAATCCTGAAGATTGCGGTTATTGACCCCGATAACTCTGGCGTTGGCAGTCAATGCCCATTCAATTTCTCTTTCGTCATGTGCTTCCACGAGTGCGGATAGACCCAATTCGTCACATATAGCAAGGTAATCACGGATCGTCTGCCTATCCATAAGGGTGCAGATGAGCAGAACTGCTGATGCTCCCAGGATTTTGGCTTCATAGATCTGATAGGGATCCACCGTAAAGTCTTTACGCAACACTGGAATCGATACCGCATCTTTTATCTCCAACAGGTAATCGTCGCTGCCCAGAAAATACTGCGGTTCTGTCAGTACGGATATCGCATCTGCGCCGGCCGTCTCGTATTCCTGAGCAATCTGCAGATAAGGAAAATCAGCTGAGATCACGCCTGAGGACGGGGAGGCTTTTTTAATTTCACAAATAAAACTTATCTCCTGTCTACTTAAGGCTTTCTCAAAAGGAAAACCCTTTGCGGCATCGAGGCGCAATGCCGCTTTTTGGATCTTTCCAAGGGGTATCTCCGCTTTTTTTCGCTCTGTCCTGACTTTAGCGGAAGCTGCAATCATGTCCAGTCTCATTGCGCCACCTCGTTGCTCAGGCGGCGGAACTCTTTCAATTTAGCCGCGGCTTTCCCGCTGTCGATGATATCCTCGGCCAATGCGATACAATCTGCTACGCTACAATTATCAATCCCCAGATAAAATGCCATGGCCGAGTTCAGTACGATTACATCACGCCGGGGTCCTCTCTCCCGGCCGGTCAATATATCCATGGTGATCTGGGCGTTTTCCACAGGGCTGCCACCAGCTAAATCCTCCAGGGTGCAGCGGGTGAAGCCAAATTGTTCCGGTGTAATATCGTAGGAAGTCAGCACCCCGTTGCGGATCTGGCATACGTGGGTCACTCCGGTAAGGGTCACTTCATCCATCCCGTCAGCGCCGCTGACCGCCAGACCTCTTACCACCCCAAGATTGGACAACACTCGGGCCAGAGGTTCCACCAGTTTGCGGTCATACACACCCATCAGCTGCATGGTGGCTCCGGCCGGATTGGCCAGGGGACCCAATATGTTGAATATGGTACGCACGCCTATTTCTTTGCGAACCGATGCCGCATATTTCATGGAACTGTGGTAGAGTTGGGCGAACATAAAACATATATTGCTCTGTTGCAGGATCGCTTCGCTCTGTTCAGGGGTCAGATTGAGGCTGATTCCGAGACATTCCAGCACATCCGCAGCACCGCTCCGGCTCGATACTCCCCGGTTTCCGTGTTTGGCTACCGGAACCCCGCTGGCTGCAATCACAAAGGCCGAAGTAGTGGAAATGTTAAAGGTATTGGTCCCGTCGCCGCCGGTTCCGACAATATCAATAACATTGTGTACCGGCTTGATCTTAAGTCCCCTTTCTCGCATAACCGTGGCGCAGGCGGTAATCTCCTCCACTGTTTCGCCTTTCATGCGCAATCCAGTCAATAGGGAACCCATTTGCGACGGGGTGGCATTTCCGTCCATCATCGCTTCCATCACCGCTTTGGCTGTTTCAAAATCAAGATCCTTTCCATTGATTACGGTTTGAATCGCATTTTTAATCATCTTTTCTCCTCCTTGCTATATTTTCAAAAAGTTTTCCAGGACTACATGACCTCGTGGGGTCAGGATTGATTCAGGGTGAAACTGCACACCATAAACTTCATATTTCCGGTGTTTGACTGCCATAATTTCTCCTGTCTCGTCTTCAGCGACAACCTGTAGCGTTGCAGGAAGAATATCTTTGCAGGCAGCCAGCGAATGATAGCGTGCGCCGTCAATATAGCGGGGAAGGTCATTGAAAAGACGGCACGTATTATCCAGGCTTATCGTACTTTTCTTGCCATGCATCAACTGTCTGGCGTGAGAGATTACGGCTCCGTAAACTTCGCAGATCGCCTGATGCCCCAGACACACTCCCAGAATGGGGGCTTTTTCCGCCAGACGGCGGATCACATCTTTACAAACACCGGCGTCCTTGGGGTAACCGGGACCGGGCGAAAGAATAATATGGGATGGATCAATCTCTGCAATCTCTGCTACAGTCAGTTCATCATTGCGTATTACTCTGATATGCGGATTGATACTGCCGGCCAATTGGACCAGATTGTAGGAAAAACTATCATAATTATCGATCAGCAAAATCATCAGTCATCAACCTCCGCAGCGTTGCATATGGCGTTTATTACCGCTCGGGCTTTGTGGCCGGATTCTTCATACTCCTTTTCCGGGATACTGTCGGCTACAATCCCGCCGCCCGCCTGTACGTAAACTTTGTTATTCTTTTTAACCGCCATGCGAATGGCAATGCAGGTATCCATATTGCCGTTGAAATCCACATATCCCAAGGCTCCTCCGTAGATACCGCGCGGTTCGTTCTCGATCTCATCGATGATTTCGCAGGCCCGGATCTTGGGTGCGCCGGACAGGGTCCCGGCCGGCAATACCGCTTCAATGGCGCTGAATCCGTCACAACCGGGCAGTATATTACTCTCCACTTGGGAACAGATATGCATAATGGTTGAATAGCGATGTATGGCCATATAATTTGTGACCTCCACCGAGGCGAACTGTGAAATTTTGCCCAGATCGTTGCGGCCCAGATCGACCAGCATATTATGTTCCGCCAGTTCCTTTTCATCCGCCAGGAGTTCCGACGCCAAGTTCCAGTCCTCGGCGTCGGTTTTGCCTCGCGGCCGGGAACCGGCTACCGGAAAGGTTATCAGCCGTCCGTTTTGTAGACGCACCAAAGTTTCTGGAGAAGTGCTCATGATTTCATCTTCGTCAATATGCATGTAAACCATATAGGGTGACGGATTGGTGGTGCGCAGCACCCGGTAGGCATTCATCAGACTGCCCTGGTAAGGAGCTGTAAACTGCCTTGAAATAACGGCTTGAAAGATATCACCCTCGCTAATGTATTGCTTGGTCTGTTCCACCATATGGTAGTACTCTGCCTGACTGACATTACAGGTAAAATGAACATTTTTCTCTCCTTCCAGTCGGGGCAGCCTGCAGTTATCAGTGATCAAACCGGCAATCGCTTCCAATTCTGCGGTGGCCTTGCCGTAGTTTTCCATGACATGATCAGTTTTCATATTGACCACGATGCAGATTTTCTGTTTGAGATGGTCATATGCGATCACCTTGTCAAACAACATCAGATCAAAATCATTGCATTCGCCTCGTTTAATTGTCAATTTGGGCTCCGTGTAACCAATCATGGCATAGGCAAAATAGCCGACCAATCCTCCGGTAAAGGGCGGCATATCAGGAATACGGGGAGATTTATAATCCTTTTGGATTTCCCGTAATACGCTATAGGGATTGTTGGTTTGAACTGCGGTGACCTCGCCATTTTCCTCGATGGTAACCGTTCCTTCTTTGCCACAGACCCGCATGACCGGCTCAAAACCCAGAAAGGAATAACGTCCCCACTTTTCCCCGCCCTCTATACTCTCCAGCAGGAAAAAACGTTTACTTGTCCCCGCGAACTTTCTGAGCAGCACAATCGGGGTAATCACATCCGCGTAGATTTCCCGGCATATCGGTATGATGCGATACTCGCCCGCCATGGCCTGGATACTCTCACAATCAGGTTTGATCATCTTTTCAACCTCATTTCATCATAGATTGCTTGCGGGGCCCGGGAACCTTGTGTTTCACAATAAAAAAAAGCCCTTGCCCCTAACAATAGGGACAAAAGCTTACACTTCTGCGGTACCACCCAAATTGGTAAATAAATTTACCCGCTCATTTTACGCACCATCATGCGTACCCCACTGATAACGGACAGGGTTCCCGTTGGCGTCTACTCCCTCATGGTTTCGAGCCGCCCTCACAAGTCCATTCAGTATGTTCCGGTATACCGCTTTCCCACCAACCGCGGCTCTCTGTGAGACTTTCCCATACCTACTTCTCTTGTTCATCGGTTTTATTATGGTTATATATTTTTCAGTTATTTAACCGCATTTCTCATGCTGCGCACATTTTCAACCACATGAGGCACACAGTCCACTCCGTATTGCTCGATAATCTTCACGATGGCGCTGCCAACAATTACTCCGTCAGCATACTGTGCCATTTGCCTTGCCTGTTCAGGAGTAGAGATGCCAAAGCCAATAGCGCACGGGATATCACTGACTTCTTTGACCAGTTTGATCATTTCGGATATGTCGGTCTTGATTTCCTGCCGCACGCCGGTCACGCCCATCGAGGATACACAGTACACAAATCCCTCTGCCTCTGCGGCGATCATACGAATACGATCATGCGAAGAAGGCGCGATCATCGATATCAATGTAACATCGTACTTTGAACAATAGGGCTGAAGTTCCTCTTTTTCTTCAAACGGCACATCCGGAACGATGACGGCATCCACTCCGACTTCCCGGCAATTTTTCATGAACCGATCTGTGCCGTAAGTAAAAATCGGATTTATATAGGTCATAAAGACGATGGGAACATCACATGATTTTCGGATGTTTCCTACCATGGCAAATATTTTATCCGTAGTTGCCCCGCTGGCAAGAGCTCGGTCGTCTGCCGCCTGAATCACCGGTCCTTCTGCAACCGGATCGGAGAAAGGTATGCCCAGCTCAATTAAATCAACGCCGGCCTGCGCCATCTGCAGCACCAATTGTTCGGTAACCGCCAGCGACGGATCGCCTGCTGTGATAAAGGGAATAAATGCCTTGCCGTTGACAAACACCCGCTGCACTCTATTCATATATCTCTCCCCCTCTGTACCGCGCTATGGCTGCCACATCCTTGTCGCCCCGGCCGGAAAGATTGACCACCACGATTTGGTCTTTGCCCATCGTTGGCGCCAGCTTTCTGGTGTAGGCGACTGCATGGGCGCTTTCGATGGCGGGAATAATTCCTTCCACCCGCGCCAGGTATTCAAAAGCCTCTACCGCCTCGTCATCCGTGACCGGCACATATTCCGCCCGGCCTACATCATGTAAATTCGCATGCTCAGGACCCACACCCGGATAATCTAGTCCGGCAGAAATGGAGTAGACCGGCGCGATCTGACCGTACTCATCCTGACAGAAATACGACTTCATGCCGTGAAAGATACCTACCGTTCCGGTGGCCATGGTAGCAGCGGTCTCTGCCGTATCGATACCACGTCCGGCAGCTTCACAGCCGATCAAACGAACCTCGGTATCTCCGATAAAATCATAGAACAGCCCCATCGCATTGCTGCCGCCGCCCACACAGGCAATCACTGCGTCCGGGAGCCGCCTCTCTTTGTCCAGCATCTGCTGTTTGACTTCACGGCCAATTACGCTTTGAAAATCACGCACCATGGTTGGGAACGGATGAGGCCCCATAACGGAGCCAAACACATAATGGGTATCATCCACCCGTCCCGTCCATTCACGCATGGCTTCGTTGACTGCGTCTTTGAGTGTCCGTGTGCCGCTGGTCACCGTATGTACCTTCGCACCCAGCAGTTCCATCCGGTAAACATTAAGTGCCTGGCGTTGTGTATCCTCCTGACCCATGAAAATCTCACATTCCATACCCATCAGAGCGGCAGCGGTGGCAGTGGCAACCCCGTGCTGTCCCGCGCCTGTCTCCGCGATCACGCGGGTCTTGCCCATACGGTTGGCCAGCAACACCTGTCCCAGCACATTGTTGATTTTGTGCGAACCGGTATGGTTGAGATCCTCGCGTTTGAGATAAATCCTGGCCCCCCCCAGATCTTTAGTCATTTTCCCTGCAAAGTAGAGCAGCGAAGGACGTCCTGCGTAATGATTCAGCAGTTCTGTCAGTTCTGCCTGAAAATCGGGATCATTCAAATAGAACTTATAGGCTTCTTCCAGCTCCAGCAGCACATTCATCAGCGTCTCGGGAACATATTGTCCGCCATGAATACCAAATCGTCCTTTTGCCATGTTTATCACCATCCTTTCCAGTTATTGATTTATAAAATTTAAAAAGCCAAACAAGAACCCCACCCGCTGTCGCAATCATAGATTGCTTGCGGGGC
>CAZACF010000028.1:0-4797 GCA_964483565.1 uncultured Syntrophomonas sp.
TTTTTCCAGAATAGCAGTCAGGGAAAAATCACCCACTGCCGGTAAGGCTTTGGCAGCTGCTTTGCCTGGATAAATGGGGCCGTTTCTCAACTGCAACCGGCCAATCTCATGCTCCTCCCCTACCGCTGCATCAACCGCAATAAAGGGTTGGCCAGGATGACGGTTTTTTATTACTGTCATTTCTCTGATAAGATTACGGGCATGCAAGGGTTGATCGAGTGTACCGTATACATGCAGCGCTGGCAAGGTCTCCATCAACATGGTTCCGATCAGCGGGCCGAAGCAATCCAATAAGTGACGGTCAGATCCGATACAAATAAAAACCGGCCCTCCAGATCCTTCGATTTGAAATTCTTTCAAAGCCTGGGCGATTCTCGCACTGGTTAGAGGATCACGATAATCACTGTCAACTAGAAGCATGGTCAGATTCCTTTAAAACCTTTTCCAGACTTTTGATAAATCTTTGATTGTCCTCGGGTTTGCCGATGGTAACGCGAATTGAATGGGGGAAGCCAAAATGATCACAAGTACGCACGATTATACCTTGCTGCAAGAGCACCCGGAATATTGACTGGCAGTCACAACCGCAATCGACCAGGATAAAATTAGCCTGAGTCGGTACATATTGTAGTCCCAGGCGCTCAAACTCTGCGTATAGGTACTTTTTTCCCGCCCGGTTCAATGCTTGGCTTTGTGCTACATGTTGCTTGTCATCCAAGGCCGCCAAGGCTCCCGCCTGGGCCAGGCTGTTGACGTTGAACGGTTCCATGACCGTTTCAATCGCCTGTGCGATCGCCGGAGTGGTAATGGCATAACCGACCCGCAGCGCCGCTAATCCATATATTTTGGAGAACGTCCGGCTGATGATGACATTGCGGCCCTGGCGTACATAATCAAGACTTACCGGAAAATCAGGGCTTTCAACATATTCACAGTATGCCTCATCGAAGATCACGATGATGTCATCCGGTACTTGTTCCATAAATTGATGGATTGCTGCCGCGTCCAGCATGGTTCCTGAGGGATTATTGGGGTTGCAGATGAAAATGATTTTAGTTATGGGAGTGATCGCTTTTAAAATGGCCTCCAGATCCAGCGCATAATCTTTTAAAGGGACTTTTATACATTCCGCCCCCATGATCAGGGAGACGAACTCATATTCAGAAAAAGTAGGCTGGGCGAAGATAACCTGGTCACCTGGGCAAATAAAAGCTTCGGCCAACAGTTTCAACAACTCATCGGAGCCATTGCCGATCAGAAGATGTTCGGCAGTGATTTGATAAAAATCGGCCAAGCGCTGCTTTAATTCAAAACAATTGGCATCGGGATAAAGATAAATCTCCGGCAGGATTTCCGTGATGGCTTGCAGCGCCAACGGCGAAGGACCCAAAGGGTTCTCATTGGAAGCCATTTTAATGATATTATCGATGCCCAGTTCCCGTTTGACTTCTTCAATCGGTTTTCCGGGGATATAAGGCTTTAGTTTAAAGATCTCCTGACGAGCTCTTTGCTTAACAAAGTCCTGCATATTTCATTCACTCCAATTGTAAACATTTATTCGCTGACGTTTCCCAGTTGCTTTTCTATATAATGAGGAAGAATAAACGCGGCTTGATGAACCGCTGGGTTGTAATATTTTAGATCATGTGGTATTGCTCGGTTGATCCTGCTTTGGCGGGGATCATGCTTTTTGCTGCCGATGGTAAAGGTCCATGGGCCGCTGATATAGGTAGGAACGGTGCTTTGATATACATATGCTTGACCAAATACCGCCGCAATATTATTGTAAATCGCTGTGAATATATCTTCATAAAAAAGCGGTGATTCTGATTGGGTAACTAACATCCCATCATTTTCCAGGATTTGAAATACGGCTGCATAGAAATTTTGCGTGAATAATCCTACTGCCGGGCCGGTCGGATCAGAGGAATCGACGATGACAAGATCATATTTCTGATCGGTATATTTCACAAAGTCAATTCCGTCCTGAATAATAATGTTGGTACGCGGATCAGAAAAACCGGTCTGAAAACAGGGAAAATAAAGCTGGCAGTTGGCAATCACCAATTGATCGATTTCCACCAGATCGATTTGTTCGACGGACGGATGCTTGACGATTTGGGTCACTGTTCCCCCATCACCGCCGCCGATCACCAGAACTTTTTTCACCCGAGGATGAGAATGCAAGGCTACCTGGGCGATCATTTCATGATACATAAATTCGTCCTTTTCGGTGGTTTGGACGATTCCATCCAACAGCAGCATTCTCCCCCATTGTTCTGAATCAGCAATCGTAATTTCCTGGAATTCCGAATTCTCTTGATGGAGAATGTCGGTTATTCTCCATCCAACCTGATAATTTTGAGTGTGTTTTTCAAATATCCAAGAATCTTGCAATCATTTATCCTCCTGATTAATTAGTCATTCTCACCATCATTCTTGTAATTTAGAAGGTCTGCGATCAACTCGCAGGTCAGTTTCACTGCCGTAGGATCATCTAATTCCAACGGCAGCAGACTGGCTTTGACAATCGCATTGATATCTTCGCTCCAATTCCCGCTTTGCCATCTGCCCAGACAAGCAATAAATTCAGGGGAGATTTTGCCTTGCATGACTCTATCCAGCAAAGACAGCAAGAAATACATTTCTTCCTGACTCAAGGATGCCTGTTTGAAGTGGAGTCGGGAGATCATGGCCAAGGTGGCATCATATATTTTTTTAAAATTTTTATCCATGCCGATCACTATATTGAGACCCTTTTTACATCCATCATAGTCTGACGTTTGAGATCAAAATAAATGGGAATTCTGATGCCGCTTTGTCCATCACGGTTTTTATCAATATAAATAGCATAATTGGGCATCACATCATACTTTTTCAGTTCGTCACTCTCTTCCATTTCTTCCTTGCTGATGGGAGACAGTTTTAACATCAGGTCACATTCGTTTTTCATGCGTTTAGCTCCCTGCAAAGTCCCGTCCGGATTCAATTGCACCAGACACATCACCACGATTTTTAGGTTCTGAGCCAGCATTTTCTGGGTCTTGACGATTTGCTCAAGGATCTGCCATTCCTGCAATTTGGGATCCTGTTTCTCCATACGCCCCACATAGTCAATGATCATTATGTCTACGTCTTTTTGGTTTTTGAATTTGCGGGCAATGGAAATGGTTTTTTCCGGGGTAAGATTGGGACAGGGATAAGAATAAAAACCGCTGTCCCCCAAACGGGAATAGGCGTTCAAAATACGCGACAATTCTGATTCATTGATTTCACCACTGCGTACCCTTTCATGTTCAATCCCGGATAATATCGAGCCCCAGCGCAGCGCAATCTGCTCGCGGCTCATTTCGGTATTCAGATAGATTACATGGTGGTTTTCTTTAACCGCAATGGCAGCGGCGGTATGTAGTGCAAAGGAGGTCTTACCGTGTCCGGTTTGAGCTCCCAGAATAATCAAATCTCCCGGTTTATAACCCAGAGTCACTTTGTTTAAGCTGTCAAATCCAGTCGGCAGCCCATCCAGAGGAATAACCCCTTTGTGTTTTTCTTTAATTTCTTTATAGCGCAGGAACCGTCTTTCCACTTCCTCATAGCCCAGTCGAGCCAGATCAGTTGGGCTGTCAATGCGATCATCGATTTCCAAAGCGGTCAGATTGGTCAATTCTTCTTCCGCCAACATCAAGGTCTGTTCCACATCCTGGTCGGTTTCTTCTTTTAAAAGCTGATAATTTTTGCGCAAAAACAATTCAAAACGGCGTAAACGCGATTTGTCTTTTACTCTTTTTATCCAATAAATAATATTCTGATCATCAATATAATGTTCAGCAATAAAACTCAACTCATCCATATCACTTTGATTGGTGAATACTCCCAGGCTGTGGCCTTCTTTAATAAGCTCCACAAAAGTGGGATTGATTTCTCTTTCATATAAACTGGTGGTCAACTCAAACACGGTGGCATGCAAAGGGGAAAAGAAATCCGCTGGTTTCAGACTATTGTAAGCTTCTATACAGGCTGATTCGGCATGCAACATAGCAGATAGTACTCTTCTTTCGCTCTCAAGATCAAATAATGATTGATTGTATTGACTGGATAACAAAGCCGACAGCCTCCTTGCATGAATTTCTGCTTTATTGAATATTATACCTTATCTCCTCTTTAAGAAAACAGCCGGGTAACAACCCGGCTTGCTGTTTATGCTTTACTCTTCAATTCCTCCAGCACCTCCGGAGGAACATATATTTCATAATCCTTGGCGGCGTTTAATCCCGATGTTTTTCCATTGATCAACATGTTTTTGGCAGTATTTTTTGTGCGCTTTTTAAAATCAATGATCTCTTTTTCCGCTTCATCTACGCTACGTATTTCTTTGCTCATCCAATTGTGCAGAACACTGTCAATATACTCCAGTCCGCCGTTTTTAGTACGCTGACACATAATCTCACCGGCTTTCATGATCATCTGATGAGAAAAACGCCAGTCATAACGCCATTTATAGTAAATATTTTTCCTGGCGTCAGCACTCATGTCTATGCCCGTATAGGTGCCAAACTCGGCGATGTCTGGATCAAACTGGCTGGTATGAAAATTGCTGCGATTGGTGTCAACATATTTGCTGAAATAACTCTCCAGACCCTCCACGGTGTTAACAGAGTAGTCCTTAAGGTCTTTTGCAATTTTGGTAATTTCCCGGGGATTATGTATTTTGCGTTCAAACGTCATTTCCAGCATACAAAGCAGGAATTCAGGAGTAAAACCAAGATCATCCAGCCATTTTTGCAGCTCATTGGCCAT
>CAZACF010000028.1:4807-9300 GCA_964483565.1 uncultured Syntrophomonas sp.
GTAGATTGCCGCTTTTCTTGGCAATAAAATCAGCTACAATTTTATAATTGGGTGATTCCGTTGAGGTTAAATCTGTACTCGTGTCCCCAGCCAAGTTTTTGCTCTTTTCTTCTTTAAGCTCCAGTTCGAGTTGAATGATTTTTTGTTGATATATTTCCAAAGCAGCCGAGTCAGTCTTTTCCTGGCTGAAAATATTCAAGGGATGATCTCGGATAATTAATTGTTGCAACCGTTCCAGCAAAGGCTCCAGAAAGATGGTTTTGTCAGCAAAACTCTTGCTTTTTCCCTCTTGTATTTCGATCAAACCGACTTTACTAAGTTGCGTCAATTTGCGTGATATTTTTTGGGTGTTTAAGGTTGGGCAACAGCTCAATACCTGGCCGGCTTGGATACCTTTATGAAACAGGGGTTTACTGTGTTCATAAGCATAAAACAAAGCAGTTAAAAAACCAATATCTTCAAGACTGAGTTCAAGTTCTTTACCGTAATAAAAAACCGCTCCGGGTAAATGTGCAAAACCCCAGCGGCAGATTTCAAGCGCAGCATAATTATCTGTCATATTTCCCCTAGCCCCCAAACTTTAAGTAAGAAAATTATATCACTTGGTTAATTATTAACAAGCTTGAAATAAATGAGTGATAACCTGAAAAAATCATCTTGCCAATAAATATGCGAGCTAAGATGCTCTCAGAGCAAAATATATATTTTCGTCAAGCAACAGATATTTAACTGTTGCTTGACATAATTTTGACGATTGCAACCATGTAAAATGGTTTACGCAATATGTCTTGGGGGGCGGATGGGGAAACGGATTCCAAATTACCAAAAAACACTTGGATATGTCATTGTAATCGATACGAAGCGACGATGCCATCTGGCATCTAGTGCCGAAAGCGATAAGAAGGCAAGCGTAGCGCAACTTGATCGTTGGCGGATCACTTCGTCGCATAGATACCCGGTAATAGTTTCTACTATAATGCGGATGACAATTTTTCCAGTTTTTCAATCAGCGAATCATATTTTTGACCGGTTATGCTGTCCTGATAGAAACGATTTAGTTTGCTCCTGAGCTGTAGATATAGCTCTTCCGCTTCCAAAGCCTGATTGGTTATCGTACCTATAGGACGCAATGGAACCGCTTTCTCGGCCTTGCTTTCAATAGCATCAAGCGCATATTCATCCAGCCATTGCGGGATAACCACTGGTATACCCAGTTCCTTTTGAATTAAATCGGCCAAGGTTTGCTGGGCTTTTTCCTCGCCATGTACCAAAAATATTTTTCTTGGATTCCCGTCATACTGTTTTAGCCAATGCATCAACCCAGCTTGATCGGCATGCGAAGAATAGGACTCAATCTGCCTGATATCTGCCTTGACGCTCACCTGTTCGCCATGTATTGTAACGATTTTTTCGCCATCGAGAATCTTGCGGCCTAAAGTGCCTTCCGCTTGATAACCTACAAACAGGATGGTTGATTCCGGTCGCCAGAGATTATGCTTGAGGTGATGCTTGATCCTTCCGGCGTCACACATCCCGCTGGCCGAAATGATGATGGAGCGGCTAATCGAATTTAGCTCCATTGATTCTTCCTGGCTATGAGAATATCTTAGGTTGGGAAATTCCAGAGGGTGGAACCCTTTTTTTAGGTAATCCAAGGTTTCTTTGTCAAACAGCCGGGTGTTGTTTTTAAAAATTTCTGTGGCAGCGATGGCTAATGGACTGTCAATATAAACATCAATCGATTTATCCAGTTCGCCTTTAACGTAAAGCTCGTTCAAATCGTAGAGCAGATCCTGGGTTCTTTCTACGGCAAAGGCAGGAATGATTAGATTACCGCCTTTGTGCATGGTTTCGTTGATAATATGTTTGAGTTTTTCCGCTCGGTTCAAGACATCCTTATGAAAGCGGTCACCATAGGTGGATTCTATGATAACATAATCAGCATTTTCAATAAAAGTCGGATCCTTTATGAATGGCTGGTCTTCCTGCCCCAGGTCGCCGCTGAATACCAATTTGGTTCTTTGGCCTGCCTCCTCCAACCATAATTCCACCAAAGCGGAACCGAGAATATGTCCTGCATCACGCAAACGTAATTCGATGCCATCAGTCAGCTTGACCATTTCATCATAATTGATCGGTTTGAATTGAGATAAACAATTGTTGGCATCTTCAATTGTATAAATTGGCTCAAGCGGCATTTTACCCGCCCGACTCAGCTTACGGTTTTTTCTTTCTACTTCCATTTCCTGAATATGGGCAGAATCCGGCAACATGACCTTGGCCAGTTCAGCAGTCGCATAATTACAGTAAATGGGACCCCTGAATCCTAATTTGTATAGTTTTGGCAATAACCCTGAATGGTCAATATGAGCATGGGACAGAATTACAAATTCGATGCTGCTGGGATTTATTTTAAAATCCTGGTAGTTTCTCTCTTTAATTTCTTTGCTGCCCTGAAATAAACCGCAATCCAAAGCAAAACAATGCCCCCCGCTTTCAATAACATGCATGGAGCCTGTTACCGTACGGGCGGCACCCAAAAATTTTATCTTCATAAAATGCTGCCTCCAGTTACAATATAATGGTTTTATTATACCGCAACAATCTTACGAGCGTCTTTTTTTCTGGATAGTTTATAAAAATTCTCACTTAAATCAACCACTTCAAATAAAACTGCATCGCGATTACTTGTAATACAAGCCTGTAAAATGTTTTCCACACTATTCGATCCGAAGTCCCTGACCATCTCGCATCCATCTAAATCATCAACCAGTTCGGCATATTTGCTGTGTATTTGCTCGAAGATAGCAAAATAGATTTCCTTAAACTGCAGCACTCTTTTTTCGATTTGAATGATTTCAAAATCTTCCCGTTCAGCAATATGGAGCAGACTATGCAGTAAGCTATGCAAGAGCTGATTGTTGAAAATAGACATTTTCAATTCTTGTTTATAATGCTTGCTCAGTAAATAACGTATATATTCTCTTAATTCTTTTTTTCCGGAAGTTCCAAGAAGGCTGTAGGCATTTAGAAGTTCAACTTCTTCGCCAGACAGATCGCCAAACATAGTAAAACCTCCTTTGCTTATTAATAAGGAGGTTCTACCTTGGGCAATCAAATCCTTTAGTTTTTTATCGTAATATTCCCGGCAGATTTCATAGTTTTCGATTTAATCTTGCAAAGAAAGCATACTTGCAAATGGTATTTATCCTTTACTATGTCGAATTACAAAAGATTGTATTTTTTGCATGGCAGTTTCAATGTTTTTTACACTGGCCGCATAACAACATCTTATATGCCCTTCTCCGCTTTCCCCGAAGGCGTTGCCGGGGACAACAGCTACTTTTTCCTCAAACAACAGCTTCTCACTGAATGCTTCACTGTTCATTCCAGTGCTTTTTATAGACGGGAAACAATAAAATGCCCCTTGCGGTTCAAAGCAGGTCAGTCCGATTTCATTCAAACCATTAAACATTAATTTGCGGCGATAATCGTAATCAGCGACCATCTTGCGCATCTCTGTCTCTCCGTGACGCAACGCTTCGATAGCCGCCTTTTGGGCCATGATGGGAGCGCACATAATCGTATATTGGTGGATTTTGGTCATGGCGGCAATAATATCTTTATGGCCACAGGCATATCCAATCCTCCAGCCGGTCATGGCAAATGCCTTGGAAAAACCGTTCATAACAATGGTCCTTTCGAACATGCCCGGTAAGGCAGCAATCGAAAAGTGACGGTTCTGATATGACAATTCAGCGTAGATTTCATCTGAAATTACGATCAGATCATGCTTGATAATGATATCCCGTAAAGCCTCCAGGTCTTCTTTTTCCATTACCGCACCAGTGGGATTATTAGGGTAGGCCAGAATCAAGACTTTACTTCGAGGCGTAATTTTAGCCGCCAACTCTTCAGGTTGCAAGCGATATTGGTCCGCCGCATAACAAGCCAAAGGAACCGGTTTTCCATAAGCCAGCAAAACGCCGGGTGCATAACTGACATAACAAGGCTCGGGAATGAGTACTTCATCGCCTGCTTCCAGCAGGGAGCGCAAGGCAATATCGATCGCTTCACTTACCCCCACTGTCACCAGGATTTGATCCTGGGGGGAATAGCCAACTCCGATGGTGCGCTGTTCATAATATGAGATCTCCTCCCGTAGTTCGGGCAGACCAAGATTGGAGGTATACATGGTATAACCGTTTTCCAGCGAATAAAGACAGGCTTCGCGAATATGCCAGGGAGTAACAAAATCAGGCTCTCCTACCCCCAGGGAGATTACGCCCTCGGTTTGGGAGACCAGATCAAAGAATTTGCGAATGCCGGAAGGCTTTAGAGATTGTACTGTTTCTGCTATATATGACTGCATACTGCTCATGGACTTACCACCAACCTTTTATCTTCTTCATTTTCACCAAAAATAATATGATCTTGCTTGTAACGCTTGAGAATAAAATGGCTGACTGTGCTTTGCACCTTGTCCAGCGGTG
>CAZACF010000028.1:9310-17548 GCA_964483565.1 uncultured Syntrophomonas sp.
AGCGGTGACAGCTTATGAGTTACAAAATGGGCTACATCTTTCAGACTGTTGCCTTCTACAATTACGGTCAGGTCAAACCCTCCACTCATCAAATAGACTGAACGGACTTCGGGAAAGCGATAGATCCTCTCGGCAATACTATTGAAACCCACTTCCCGTTCCGGGCTGACCTTCACCTCGATCATGGCCGTAACCCCTTCCCATTCAGTGTTTTCCCAGTTTACTACGGCACGATAACCGAGAATGGTTTTGTCTTTTTCCAAGCGCGCAATCAGTGCTTGCACGGTTTCTTCATCTGTATCCAGCATCGCCGCGATTGTTTTCGCGCTTAAACGGGCATCATTTTCAAGTAATTCAAGAATTCTTCTTTCCATATCCATTTTCAAACCTCCGTTTTTTATAATAAAAAACAAAACCCCCATCCCTGAATAGGGACGAGAGTTATTCCCGCGGTACCACCCTGCTTGGCTAATGCCCGGCTTTGTTCCAATAACGGTTGGTTCCGTCCGGCTTGACGAAAAATCATTCACCGGAACTCACAGGTGGCTTTCATTGTCGATATGATACCGGTTTTCAGCAGTCCCGGCTCTCTTTGAATCAAAAATCTGGCAATGATTTATCTGATCATCATTTTCATAAAATATTTGATTAGGATGTATTTTATCACCACCACTATGACCAGTCAAGCAATAAATAAAATCAATTTCTTTGTTCAAAATATCCAGAACTATTTTTCTATATTTAAGCATAGAAATTTTTAAGGCATTTTAGGATGGTGGTTTTATGTTGAATAATGAACCGTTGAGCAGTGAAGAAAAAATTGTCTTCAGTCGTATTGATGAATATTTCAAATCTGCTGCCATGACGCAGCAAGATAAAATTATTAGTGCTCTGCTGATAGCTCAGCATGAATTGGAAGATCATAATTTCAGCAGTGAAAGTGAACGATTAAGAATAATCCAGTTTCAGAAGACCTTGGATAGTCTGCTTAATAAAATCTTAAAGAAAACATGATATTAATACTTCCCGCTTTTGATCATTGAATAAGTCAAAAACAATCCCAGCACCACCGCGAGGGAAAAGCCAATTTCAACAATCGGGATATGGTTGCTCAAACTATTTCCCATGCGATCCATGATTAACGCTGAACCGATGATGATAGCTGCCAGGATAATGGCAATAGAAACGCGATTGGACAACATATCCAGCTTGGCTGCAATCGGTCGCAGGTTTTGATGCTCCATTTTAATCGACATTTCCCCATTTTCAAGTAGGCGCAGGAGCGTATCAGCATGATATGGCAGCTTTTCTATGAGATGAACGTATTCACCGAGCAGATAGATTGATTTTTCACTCAATTGTTGCGGTGAATAACGCTGCATCATGAGCTTTCGCCCATAGGGCACAGCAATATCAACGATGCTTAATTGCGGATCAAGCTGCATGACAATACTCTCCACGGTCATCAGCATTTTGGCCATCAAGGATAATTCCGGCGGGATTCGTGCTTGATATCGGCTGGAAAGTTCCAGCAGTTCTGTCAAGGATTCACCCAGTTTTATTTGTGACATAGGCAAACCATAATATTTCTGTTCCAATCGGGCCACATCTCGTATCAATTCTGACCGATTGACGCTTTGACCGCCAACCGCAATTGACAGCAGGGCATCCGTAACCCCTCCCACATCATAGCGCATCATGGCAATGATCAAATCAATGCACTTGTCTTTTAAAACCCGATCAATGGTACCAATCTGACCAAAATCATAGAAAATAATTTTATGATCGATGGAAACCGCAATATTACCAGGATGAGGGTCGGCATGGAAATATCCATCGATAAAGATTTGTTGAAATAAAGAGTTGAGTAATCTGTCAGCGATAATTTTTCGATTGATTTGCGCTTTTCTTAAACAATCGAAATCATTAATTTTGATTCCGGCTACATATCCCATAACCAAAATATTTTCCGAACTATAATCCCAGTAAACGCGCGGTATAATAATATTTTTTTGCTGTTTGAAATGATCGGCAAAAAGCTCGGCATTACGTCCTTCGTTGAGAAAATTCAGTTCATTGCGAATCGCCTGGCCTAATTGCGCAACGATTTCACTGATATGGTAAAATCGTCCCCATTCCGTTCTTTTTTCCAGCAATTTGCTCAAGTCAGCCAGAATCTCCAGATCAAGCTGAATAACTCTTTTAATCCCCGGTCGTTGAATCTTGAGCACTACTTTATTTCCATCATGCAAACAGGCACAATGCACCTGGGCAATGGAAGCTGCTGCCATGGGAACCAGCTCAAATGATTGAAAATCACGGAGCGGATCAATTTGACTTTGTTTTAAAGCTTCGATTACTTCCGTCTCAGAGATCGGGGGTACACCATCTTGTAATTTCTCTAATTCTTCAATGTATTCAATTGCCAGTAAATCAGGTCTGATGCTTAACAATTGGCCGATTTTTATATAGGTTGGACCTAGTTCTTCCAAGGCCATTCTGAAACGTTGCGGGCGTGTAAACACATGGTTTTCGTGTTTACGCGCCCGAAATTTGTAGGAACCAAATATATTGTACAGACTTACCCGGTCAAAAAGAAAACCAAAACCATGCTTCATAAAAATATTGGCTACTTCTTTGTATCTGTTGATATGCTCAAAATGGGTTATACCGTTTTTAAATAGCAATATTTAGTAGCACCTCTGTAGTTTATATTATTCTTCGTTTGAATGGCTGGGTTGATTAAGTTTTTCTTCCAGGTCTTTTATGCGAGCTTCCAAATCGGCTATTCTTGATTTATGGGACGATGCATGCTCGGTTTTAAATTTATCCATTTCTTCTCTTATCATGGAACGGAATTGATCTCTTTGTTCTTCCCCTTTACTGATTATATTCTCCAGTGTTTTTTTTGCTTCTTCCCGATTGATTTCACCGCGCTCAACCATTTCATCCATCAATTTTTCCGCTTTTTCCTTGGTCATGCTAAAGGCGCCGAAACCCAGATTTATCAATTTTTCAAACATATCCATCATCATACCTCCCAAAATATATTGGATCTGGCCGATCCTTGCCAATAGAATATCATAAAGATGTTCAGCATAATAGTAATAATTGCCAAGTGAACAGATTATAAAATGGTAATTTAAAATCTGATATACTGATTTATATAATTCTCCAAGCAATGAGGTTTTATTCACGAGAAACGATGATATTTTTGCAGGTCGGTCTGTTTGCCAATCCGTATGTGAAATAAGAAATGAATAAATAATGAATAAATAAATAGGGGTTTGTTACCCCTATTAGCATTTCTTTTAGATTTGGTGGGCCATGCAGGAATCGAACCTGCAACCTTCTGATTAAGAGTCAGCTGCTCTGCCTGATTGAGCTAATGGCCCGGATGATTTGCCGCAAGTATGATTATAAACTCTGTTTTTTCAGAAATCAAGAGTAAAGCATCAACTTGGACAACAGAAACATGTTATTGGTTTTATTCTCAATTTGAAGGCATGACAAAACCCGCCATTTAATCTACTATTAGAGCATAGAATGATTACAGACCATCGTCTTTTGTTTTCTTGGGAGAGGAGCAATATACTGCATGGCCAATGTTTTGCACATGGGAATAGACATAGGATCAACCACAGTAAAACTTGTTATCATGAATGAAACAGGCTCAATAATATACAGCGGCTACCGTCGTCACAATGCCGAAACTAAAAACAGCACCATTGAACTTCTAAAATCAGCCTACCAATGTGTGGGCAATGAACCACTGACCGTACTGGTCAGTGGCTCGGCCGGCATTTCTATTGCAGCCGATTTGGAAATACCTTTTATTCAGGAAGTAATCGCCTGCAATCAAGCCATTGAAGCCATTATCCCCCAGACCGATGTGGCGATTGAATTGGGCGGGGAAGATGCCAAAATAACTTTTTTCCGAGGCGGTCTGGATCAAAAAATGAACGGAATCTGCGCCGGGGGCACCGGCGCTTTCATTGATCAAATGGCTGGACTCCTTGGTACTGATGCATCTGGTTTAAATGAACTGGCGGCCCAGCATCATACCCTCTATCCGATAGCTGCCCGCTGCGGTGTTTTTGGTAAAACGGACATTCAGGTCCTTTTGAATGAAGGCGCCCGTAAGGAAGATTTGGCGGCATCCGTGTTCCGGGCAGTGGTCAATCAGACCATCAGTGGTCTGGCAGCCGGGAAACAGATCAAAGGAAAAGTTGCTTTTCTGGGGGGCCCCTTACATTTCCTCCCGGAATTGCGTAAAAGTTTTAAAAACACCCTGCAACTGAGCGAGGAAGACATCTTATTTCCTGATAATGCCCAATATTTTGTGGCTATGGGAGCTGCGCTTGCCTCCCATTATGAAAAGCTTACTTCCCTGCCTTCGATCATTGAACATCTTGACAAATTACACAAAAACTATGTCAGCGAGTCTCTCCATCTGGATCCATTATTTGCAGATCAACAGGAACTGCAGCAGTTTAAACAACGTCACGCTCGCAGCCAGGTGAGCCGCTCGCTTTTATCTGATTACAGCGGGGATTGTTATTTGGGTATTGATGCCGGCTCAACCACCAGCAAAGCAGTATTGATTGATGCTAAAGGACGTCTGCTGTATTCCTTTTATACCAATAATCACGGCAGTTCCATCACATCTGCGGTAGAAATGCTGCACGATTTGTATGCCCAACTGCCTGCTCAGGCACGAATCGCCAATGCTGTGGTTACCGGATATGGAGAAGGCTTGCTGAAGACAGCCCTGCATGTTGATGCGGGAGAGGTTGAAACCATCGCCCATTATACTGCCGCCGAATACTTTCAGCCTGGCGTAGACCTGATCCTTGACATCGGCGGTCAGGATATGAAATGTTTAAAAATCAATAACGGCGTAATCGATAATATACTCCTCAATGAAGCTTGTTCATCCGGATGCGGCTCCTTCATCGAAAGTTTTGCTCGATCGCTGGACATACCGGTTGAAGATTTTTCGCAACGGGCTTTGGAGGCCCAAGCCCCGGCTGACTTAGGTTCACGCTGTACAGTTTTTATGAATTCCAAGGTGAAACAAGCTCAAAAGGACGGGGCCTCGGTAGCCGATATCTCGGCCGGGCTGGCTTATTCGGTCATCAAAAATGCTTTGTTTAAAGTAATCAAGATCCGCAATTACCATGATCTGGGCAACAAAATCGTGGTTCAAGGCGGAACATTTTTAAACGATGCGGTGCTGAGAAGCTTTGAATTGATTACCGGGCGTGAAGTTATCCGACCGGATATTGCTGGTTTGATGGGAGCCTTTGGAGCAGCTTTGCTGGCCCAGCGCAGTGCAGTCCCCGGAAAACAAAGCACGATTCTTAACCAGCAACAACTTGATCAATTTCAATTGCAAACCAGTATGAGCAACTGTGGGGGATGTGCCAATAGCTGTAAATTAACGATTAATACCTTTCCTGACAAGAAAAAATTTGTTTCCGGAAATCGTTGTGAAAAGTTCAGCGGCAAAGAAGATGCCTTGGAGCCTATGCCTAATTTATATGATTACAAACTGCAACGTTTGCTGAGCTATGAACCATTGTCTGAAAATGAGGCTCATCGGGGCACCATCGGCATTCCCATGGTGCTGAATATGTATGAGAATTTTCCCTTCTGGGCGACCTTTTTTGCCCAGCTTGGCTTCCGGGTAGTGATCTCCCCTCGTTCCAGCCGGGCCATATACGATCTGGGCAGTGCCACCATCCCTTCAGATACGGCCTGTTTTCCGGCCAAACTGGCGCACGGCCATATTGCTGCCTTGATCAACCAAGGGATCAAGCGGATCTTTTATCCGTCTATCATTCATGAGCGACAGGAACAAGCCCAGGCAGATAATAATTTTAATTGTCCGATGGTCATATCTTATCCGGAAGTGATCAAACAAAACATGGATATGATCACCGAAAATGAAGTGATTTTAATCAGTCCGTTTCTTCCTTACAACCATAAAAAACAACTGGTTAATTGTCTTTATCGGGAGTTCGCGCCCTGGGGAGTAAAAAAGCGGGAGGTTGCCAAAGCAGTTGAAAAGGCCTGGCAAGAGGATGAAAACTTCAAACAAGATCTTCGTCGCCAAGGGGAAGCAGTATTGGCACAAATCAAAGCAGCTGGGCGTAAGGGGATTGTCCTGGCCGGCCGGCCTTATCATATTGATCCGGAAATGAACCATGGCATTCCCGAGATCATCAATCATTATGGACTGGCAGTTTTTACCGAAGATTCCATCGCTCATTTGGGCAACGTGGAACGGCCTTTACGGATCGTTGATCAGTGGATGTATCACTCGCGCCTATATGCAGCAGCCAGTTTCGTTTGTACAGAACCAGCTCTGGAATTGGTTCAGCTTAATTCTTTTGGATGCGGTTTAGATGCAATTACTACCGAACAAGTGCAGGAGATCATCCAGCAGCATGGCAAAATATATACGGTATTGAAGATCGATGAAGGAGCCAATTTGGGAGCAGCTCGCATCAGAATCCGTTCCTTGCTGGCGGCGATGAATAAACGTGACCTGAACCATTTAACGATTAAACCTCAACCGACTTATCAAGTATGGGTTCCTTTTACTCAGGAAATGCGCGCTGATTATACCATTCTTTGTCCGCAAATGGCGCCTTTACATTTTCGATTTATGGAACCGGTTTTCAAATCTGAAGGATATAATCTGAAATTGCTGGAAGAGGTTTCCCGTGAGTCGATTGAGGAAGGCTTGAAATATGTTAACAATGACGGATGCTTTCCGGCGATTATTGTCATCGGCCAGCTACTGGAAGCACTTCAATCTGGTGAATATGATCTCAATAAAACGGTAGTAGCGATCTCCCAGACCGGGGGTGGCTGCCGGGCCACCAATTACTATGGACTGTTGCGCAAAGCCCTGTATGAAGCTGGATTTGAGAATATCCCCATCTTATCCGCCAACATTTCCGGCAAAAATAGCAACAATGGCTTTAAAATCACAACCAGTCTACTGAAAAAGGCCGTTACCGGAGTTGTCTACGGTGACCTGTTGATGCGCGTACTCCATCGGGTACGTCCTTATGAAATCATTCCCGGTTCCGCCAATTTGTTGTTTGACCGCTGGATTGATCGCTGCACTGAGCAGTTGCTCAGCGGTGATCCCAAGGCTTTTGCCAGAAATATTGAGGGGATTGTGGAAGAGTTTTCCCAATTGGAAATCTCCCGACAAATCAAGCCCCGGGTGGGTGTAGTTGGCGAAATCCTGGTGAAATACCACCCCGCCGCCAATAATGATATCGTCGGCGTATTGGAAAATTCCGGTGCGGAAGCGGTGGTGCCTGATATGCTGGACTTCTTCCTCTACTCGGCCTATGACAGTGTGTATCTGAGCCGTAATTTGAGCGGCAGCCGCAAACAATACTGGCTGGGCAAATTTATTATTCATTATATGGAGAAACATCGCCGCTTGGTAAAAAAAACCTTGCAGAACAGCACCCGGTTTGATCCGCCTCATTCCATCTATCATAAAGCTGCATTAGCCAAAGAAATGATTTCTTTGGGGCATCATTGCGGGGAAGGATGGCTTCTGACTGCCGAAATGATTGAACTGATCGAAGAGGGCGTTCCCAATATTGTTTGTGTTCAGCCTTTTGCCTGTCTGCCCAATCATGTATGCGGAAAAGCCATGATCAAACCGTTAAAAGAAAAATATCCCCAGGCCAATATTACTGCCATTGATTATGATCCCGGAGCCAGTGAGGTCAATCAGATCAACCGTATTAAGCTGATGCTATCGGTTGCTTTTAAGAATCTGCCCGGTCAGGACAATGAGGGTAAAGCCATCCTGCCGATGCAATCATTTATTGACAGTGATTACAAGTCGATCGGGCTTCTTCGCTAATTTCATTCGAATATCAAAAGGATCTCCCTTCAAAGGAGATCCTTTTACGCTTCTTATGTAAGTGTCATAGATCCATGATACCAACTTTAAGCGGCCTTTTTATTAACATCCGTGTTTTCCTCGTCTTCATCCTTAAGAACCAGATTCAAAAATATACCCGCCAGGGTAGCCACCATGACCCCATGATTGCTTAAACCTATCCCCACTGCAAAAATTACTGAAGCAATAATGAGGTTTTTATTTCTGGAAAAATCAACCTTGGCTTCGATTAAGGTACGCAAGCCGGCTGCCCCAATCATGCCAAAGAGAAGAATGCTTACCCCGCCAATAACGGG
>CAZACF010000029.1:0-8483 GCA_964483565.1 uncultured Syntrophomonas sp.
TATGACCTACCATATCCGGATTGGCATAGTTCATGATCACCACATCATAAAAATCACGGTCAATTTCCTGCAAAACCCTTCGGGTTACCTCGCAGGCGCTCATTTCCGGCTGTAGATTATAAGTTGCTACCTGCGGTGAAGGGATCAATATCCTGTCCTCACCAGGATTGGCTCGTTCAACTCCGCCATTAAAAAAGAACGTGACATGAGCATATTTCTCTGTCTCTGCAATCCGCAGTTGGGCCAAACCGGCAGCGGACAGAACTTCTCCCAAGGTATTGTCCAGATTCTGCGGAGGAAAAGCGATCGGCGCGTCCAAATCGACATCATACTGGGTCATACAAACATAGTGTATGGCCGGCACATATTTGCGTTCAAACTTATCCATGGTCTTGTCCAGCAAACTGTGACTGATCTGACGGGCCCGATCCGCCCTGAAATTAAAGAATATGACACTGTCACCATCACTAATTCTGCCGATCGGCTGCCCCTGTTCATCAACCATGGCTACCGGCTCCATGAATTCATCACTGACCCGGGCTTCATAGCTGCGTTCAATGGCTGCCTGGGGTTTAGCCGCTTGCAGTCCTTCTCCCAGCACGATTGATTGATAGGCCTTTTCGATCCGCTCCCAGCGATTATCGCGGTCCATCCCGTAAAATCGTCCGCCCATGCTGGCGATCCGACCGATCCCCAGCTGGCGCATGAAATTTTCCAACAGATTGACATACTGCTTGGCGCTTTGGGGGGCTACGTCCCGGCCATCTAAAAAGGCGTGCACAAAAACTTCTTTAACATTTTGTTCTTTGCATAATTCCAGCAGTGCAAACAAGTGCGTTAATTCGCTGTGAACACCTCCATCGGACAGCAGTCCCATCAAATGCACGACTCCGTTGTGGCGGCGGGCATAATCCATGGCTTTTAATAACTCCGGGTTGGCAAAAAATGAACGATCTTCGATCGCCTGGGTAATGCGGGTAATTTCCTGAAAGACGATCCGCCCGGCGCCAATATTCAGATGGCCTACCTCTGAATTGCCCATCTGTCCTCGTGGCAATCCCACTGCATTACCGGAGCATTCCAGCAAGGTATGAGGATATGCATTCCAAAGATCATAATAATTTCCAGGGTTGGCCATGCTGATGGCATTGTCCTGCCGATCTTCCCGTTGGCCCCATCCGTCCAGAATCATTAAAACCATCGGTGCTTTAGACATTTTCCACAGCCCTCACGATTTCCGCAAATTCCTGGGGATCCAGGCTGGCACTGCCAACCAGCGCCCCGTCAATATCTTCTTGCAAGATAAAATCTTTCATATTGGCGGCTTTCACACTGCCTCCATAAAGGATGGGAAGCATCTCAGCCCTTTCCCGGTTGTAATGCCGGGCAAGCTCCTGGCGGATAAAAGCTACCATATCCTGGGCATCATCCGGGCTAGCATTGATTCCCGTGCCAATCGCCCAAACCGGTTCGTAAGCGATGATCAGATGGCCGGCAGACAGATCAATTTCAAACAGGTCTTTATCAAGCTGTTCTTTGATGACTTGACGAGCCAAATCTTCCTGTCTCTCCTGCAAAGTCTCGCCTACACACAAAATAGGTACAAGCGATCCTGCCAAGGCTGCCTTGATCTTGCGGTTAACATTGTAATCCGTTTCGTTAAGCAGATGACGGCGCTCGGAATGACCGATGATAACATAACTGCAGCCGCAGTCCGCCAGCATAGGGGCTGATATTTCTCCGGTAAAGGCTCCGCTGCTCTCCCAAAACAGATCCTGTGCTCCGATTTTTACGACACTGCCCTGCAAAGCAGTCCGCAAGCCATTGAGAAGGGTAAAAGGTGGACAGATGATCACCTCGGCATCAGTCGCTTTGAACTTGGCCAGCAAGGGCAGGAAATCATGCACATAGGCTTGGGATTCGCTTCGGTTTTTATTCATTTTCCAGTTGGCAGCAATGACTTTTTTTCTCAAGACCATGCCCTCACCTCACCATTCACAGGATTGTACGCCCGGCAGGGTTTTTCCCTCCAAAAATTCAAGCGTCGCGCCTCCACCGGTTGAAATATGGGTAAACTCTTTATCAAGACCCAGCTTGTGCACGGCGGCAGCTGAATCACCGCCGCCAATCACGGTTACGGCGGGGGAAGAAGCCATCGCTTGGGCAACCCGGTTGGTTCCCGCGGTAAACTGTGTATACTCATAAGCCCCCACCGGTCCATTCCAGATAATGGTATGGGCCCGGCCAATTTCCCCGACAAAGGCCTCAATCGTTCGAGGGCCAATGTCCAGGATCATCCTATTTTCAGGTATGGCATCTATTGCATAAACTGTGGCTGCCGCGTCCTCAGTTAACGCTTCAGCAGCTACGGCATCCAATGGCAATACGATTTTTTTCTGTTGTTTTTGAGCTTTATCCAACAAGCTCCCAGCCTCCGCTACAAGCTTGTCTTCATACAATGATTTGCCGATATTTATGCCTTGCGCTTTGAGAAAAGTATTGGCCATACCTCCGCCAATCAGAAGGATGTCCATCTTATCCAAAAGATTACATATCAGTCCCAGTTTATCTTTTATTTTTGCTCCGCCGAGAACCGCCATTCTTGGTCTTTGCGGGTGTTCCATAACCTGACGTAGCATTTCTACTTCCTTTTCCAGCAAGAATCCTGCGTAAGCCGGCAAAAATGCCGCCACCCCAGCCGTAGAAGAGTGGGCGCGGTGAGCCGTCCCAAACGCATCATTGATGAAAACATCACCCAGCTCGGCCAGCTGTTTGGAGAAATCGCTGTCGTTTTCTTCTTCACCGCTGTGAAAGCGGACATTTTCCAACAAGATGACTTCTCCGCTTTTAAGTTCCCCAATCATTTTAATTACCTGCGGCCCGATACAATCATCTGCCATTTTCACTTGCTGGTGCAGCAATTCAGCCAGATGCACGGCGACCGGTTTGAGGCTGTATTTTTCATTTCGTTGCCCGTCAGGCCTGCCCAGATGACTCATTAAAACCAGTCTGGCACCTTGGTTGATAATATGCTGAATGGTAGGAATCGCTGCGGTTATGCGGGCATCGTCGCTAATATTGCCATCTTTGTCAATGGGTACATTAAAGTCGACCCTCATCAGCACCCGCCGGCCTTTTAAATCAATATCCCTGATGCTTCTCAAACTTGATACACCCCCGCGAAAATTGAATATATTGATGGTTTTCGGTTATTTCCGGCCGGTGATATAGGCAACCATATCGATGACCCGGAGAGAATAGCCCCACTCATTATCATACCAGGCCACGACCTTGACCAAATTGTCACCCATGGCCATGGTCAGCGGTCCATCCACCACTGCCGAAAAAGGTTCTCCGTTATAATCTCTGGATACGAGTGGTTCTTCCGTATATCTCAGTATACCCTGCAAATAGCTTTCTTCCGCCTGGCGGAAGGCCTGGTTGACTTCGCCCACGGAAGCAGGCTTGGCCAGTTCCACGGTTAGATCCACCAATGATACATTGGGGGTAGGGACTCTGATCGCCAGTCCGTCCAATTTGCCTTTTAATTCGGGAATAACCTCCCCCAGTGCACTGGCCGCGCCGGTGGTGGTGGGAATCATTGACAGAGCTGCCGCCCGGGCACGACGCATGTCATCATGCTCCAGATCGAGGACCCGCTGATCATTGGTATAGGAATGTACAGTGGTCATCATCCCGCGGACAATGCCAAACTCCTTGTTCAGTACTTTGGCAACCGGAGCCAGGCAGTTGGTGGTACAGGAGGCATTGGATAAAATATGATGTTGCTGCGGATCATACATTTCATTGTTGACTCCCATCACCATAGTCAGATCTACGTTTTTGCCCGGCGAGCTGATAATGACTTTGGACGCTCCCGCCTGCAAATGCAGGGAAGCCTTGTCTTTGCTGCGAAATTTTCCGGTGGCCTCGACCACTACATCTACGCCCATGTCTTTCCAGGGGAGTTTTTGCGGATCACGCTCAGACAGATAGGTAAACTGCTTGTCGCCGGCAATAATCTTTTTCCCATCCAGCTTGACTTCCTGTGAAAACTTTCCGTGTATGGAATCATACTTAAACAACAAGGCTCCGCCTTCGGGATCGCCTAAATCATTGACCGCTACCAATTCGATATCGTCTCTTTGCACGGCGGCCCTGGCAACCAACCTTCCAATTCGTCCGAAACCATTAATCGCGATTTTAACAGACACAATTACTCATCCCTTCCATATATTATTTCCTGCGCTGCACCCTCATCAGTAATAAGGATGTGGTCAAAACCGGATTTTAAGACTGCTGCAATGGCGTCAGCCTTATTGCTGCCTCCAGCCACCGCAATAATCGTATCAATATGTTGAATATCCTCAAGCTCCAACCCAATCCCCGGGATTTCAAATATTATTTTGCCCATTTGGCTGAAATAATACCTTAATGCTTCTCCTCGCGCTTGGCTTTGTTCCAAAAATTCTTTTTCCTGGTTAGACAGTCCGCGACGTTCTGCCATTTCATCGGCAGGCCCGATCCCGTGCAGAAGAATCCGAACGGATTTTATGGTATCCAGCACTTCCTTCACATGAATGTCCTTTTTCAAGGCTTCCGCCGTGCTCTTCTCAAGATTGTCGGGGATATGCAGCAACCGGTATTGCGCGCCAATTTTTTTGGCAATTTTAGCGGCAATATTGCCTGCCTGGGTCTCAACGTTTTCACCCAGGCCTCCCCGAGCAGGAACCAAACAAATCGTTTCCGCCTGCTCCACCCCGGTACGCATTGCTCTGGCCATTCCCGCCAAGGTGGTTCCCCCGGTTACAGCCACAACACAGCCCGGGTAAAGAGATGAATGTAAATATTCAGCCGCAGCCCTGCCCAAATCATCCATGGTATACGGATCCTGATTGGAATCACCAGGAACAATGACCACTTCTCGCAGACCGAAGCGGCTTTTAAGCTTTTCAGACAGACTCTTGATATGAAATAATCCGGGCACCAAGGTTTCAATATCCCGTAACATTTCAGAACCGAAATCAGTCAAATAAATACCGGCCCCCGTACTTTTAATCGCCCCTTTGCTTTTCAGCAAATCCAACTCTGACCTGACCGTTCGTTCCGTCGAGCCCATGTTTTTGGTAAGCTGGCGTCTGCCAATTGGCTGGTTGTATAGTACGTGCCTTAGTATTTCATACCTGATAACCACGATTTCCACGGCTTCAGGAGCGAAACGTTCCATGATTGCAAAAAATTTATCCATTGCCATCCTCAGCTATTCATGTTATCCGGGGTAATATTTATAGCACAGGGACATATTTGTCCCGGTCAGGTTATAAAAAGACCTGTTGGTCGCGCAAATATTATAGCACACTACATGGTAAATGTCCTACATTTACCATGAATTTAATATCTTTTTCGCGCAATCGTGGATTGGATACCTAACTCCTGCCGGTATTTGGCTACCGTTCTTCGGGAGATGACCGCTCCTTGCTGCTTGATGATTTCCACGATTTGCTGATCACTGAGCGGATTAAAGGAATCTTCCTTTTCGATCAGTTCCTGGATTTGTTTTTTTATACTCTTGGAAGATACTTTGTCACAATTGGCATAGGAGCTTACTCCACTGCCGAAGAAGAATTTTAACTCGAACAGCCCCTGGGGAGTCTGGATATATTTATTGGAGGTCGCCCGGCTGACGGTTGATTCATGTACCTCTACCAGATCAGCCACCTGCTTGAGATTAAGCGGTTTGATATATTTAATCCCTTTATCTAAAAAGTCCTTTTGTATATCAACGATGCAGCGCGCTACTTTATAGAGTGTCAGTCGGCGTTGCTCTATGCTTTTGATCAGCCATACGGCGGAGCCCATTTTTCCTTCCATGTATTTGCGTGCCTCAGGAGAAAAAGACTCCGGTCGGCGCATCATTTTTTCATACAGCCGGTTTACGATCAGGTGGGGATAGCCACTATCATTGACTATGACAACATACTCGCCTTCAATCTTTTCTACAATAATATCTGCCACGATATATTTGGTATCATCCCCGTTGCTGTATTGCAGACCTGGTTTAGGGTCCAGACTGCGAATAAAATCGCACACTTCCTGCACTTGCTGGACGCCTACCCCTAGTTGCTGGGCAATTTTGTTAATTCGTCCCTTACCCAGATCATTGAGATGCTCTTCTATGATGGCGATGGCGATGGGATCATCTTTACCATAATGCTCCAGCTGTATGAGCAGACATTCAGCCAGATCACGGGCACCGACCCCATGCGGATGAAAAGACTGGATAATCGTCAACATATGCTGAACCCGCTCCATATCAGTACCGGTGGCTTGCACCAGTTCTTCCAGGCTTACCGTCAAATAACCGTTGGCGTCAATGCTGCCCAGGATATACTCACCGATTATCAAACCAGCCTCGTCACAAATGGTCATATGCAGTTGGAACTGCAGATGATCATAAAGACTGGGGGATTTGCTGACAAAGGCATCGAAAGACTTGTCCTCGACATCGGCTACGGTAATCCCAATATCCCGATCGTTATAATATTCCAGCCATTCTTCGGATTTGTTGTCCGTTTCTGCTTGGCTTTCGGTTTCAGCTTGGCTTTCGGTTTCATCATTTTCATCCGGTTCCTTTTCTTCCAGAAAAGGATTGCTTTCCAATTCATTCTGAACATATTCGCCCAGCTCCAGGGTAGACATCTGCAGCATGGCAATGGCTTGACGAAGTTCTGGAGTCATTAATAACTTCTGCTGTTGTTCCAAATAAATATCATGACTTAGCTTCATGAGATACCTCTCTTTATTATTAAGCGGATTGTCCAGATTAATTCCAGCCAAGAGCGACATATTTAGACAATGTTTCTAATAAAACATATTCTATATCTGCCATGAAAACCCTTTAATTCATGGTTCTATAAATTTTCTTCCGCAAATAACTCCAGCTTCCTCATCCGATAGGCCACTCCCGACTTGGTCAAAGGCGGCTCCATCAAGCTGCCTAATTCTTTCAGGGTGCTGTCCGGATGATCTATGCGCAGTAAAGCCAATTCCCGTAAGTGGGAAGGTATCTTGTTAACCCCCAGTTTGGCGATCAAGGCTTTAATCAACTCGACCTGACGAACGGAAGCATCAATGGTTTTGCCCAGATTGGCAGTTTCGCAATTCACCTGACGGTTTACTTGATTGCGCATTGATTTTACAATGCGGACATTTTCAAACTCCAGCAACGCTTTGCTGGTACCGATCAGTCGTAAAAAATCACCGATTCTCTCACTATCTTTAATATATACAATCAAATTATTTTTACGCTCACCGATACCCATTTCTACATCAAACTTTCCGACCAGTTTTTTTACCTCTCTGGCCATGCGAGTATCATTAAGAACGATTTCCAGGTGATAATTGGCTTCGGGCTTGTTGACAAAACCTTTGCAAATAAACAGTCCTCTTAAATAGGAACGTTTACAGCAATTTCTGGCGGTTATTCTGGCATCTATATACTTTACCACCTTACCGTCGGAGTCGATCAGGCCCAGGGACTGCATTTTGTGCAGATCGTTTTGCTCCAGATTCACCTGGGATAAATAGAAACGCTTTTGTTTGAAACGTTTCCTCTCCACCACACTCGCTGTCGCCTGCAAACCGCAGGCATCTTTCAACAGTCGGTATACCTTCCTGGCAGCCACCGCATTTTCCGACTCCAGCTGCAAATTGCAGACTCCATCACTGGTTACTGTCTCGCCCCGCATGGCGATTAAAGCTGCCAGTTCCGCTCGTTTGCAACAAGGTTTTTCAGGCATGATGCGGGCGGCTTCATCTCTTACATCATTGGAAAAACTCATTTTTTTCTCCACTCAATCGTTGATGATGATCAGGTATCTTTTGGCTTTACTTGCTTTTGGCAGTCATTCTGCTGCACGATATTGATGATCGTTTGCGCCAGTTTGTGGGTATCATGCCAGGCCAGATCATTCTTGGCCACCAGGTCTGCGGTTATCACTTCGATCCCCAGCGTTCTGATCTGCTGACAGGAAGCGTCCACCGGTATGGCCTGTTCCTGCTGGTAGCGCTGCAGACGCAGATCATCTATAGGACCGGTGTTCAAAATGGCATAATCAATGATGGGCTGTCCGGCATACTGCAGAATCGTCCGGATATGGTCAAAAGCAGTGAAATCATCGGTTTCGCCCTGTTCGGTCATAATATTGCTGACGTATATTTTTACCGCCGGGGAGCGCATCATGGCTTCGCTGACGCCTTCAACCAGAAGGTTGGGGAGGATGCTGGTGTAAAGACTTCCCGGCCCGATGACGATGGCGTCGGCGGCCATTATGGCATCAATACTGGCTTGAATGGGAAGGCATTTCTCCGGAATTAAAAATAATCGAGCGATGCTTTGGTGGTATCGGCGAATCGCAGTTTCACCAATGATCATTGTTCCATCACTCATTTCCGCCCCCAGGTTGACCGATTCGAGGGTAGCG
>CAZACF010000029.1:8493-13639 GCA_964483565.1 uncultured Syntrophomonas sp.
CCTCTTACAGCCAAAACCTTGCTGACCTCCTTAATGGCACTGACAAAGTCACCGGTGATTTCATTCATGGCTACCATAAGCAGATTGCCCAGATTATGACCACTAATTCCCTGACCCTGTTTGAAACGATGCTGAAAAACCTTGTCCATTAATGTTTCCGTTTCTGCCAAGGCAACCAGACAATTGCGGATATCACCAGGCGGTAGAATCCCCAGCTCGGTTTTTAATCGGCCTGAGCTACCCCCATCATCACTCACGGTTACGATGGCCGTCAACTGATCAGTGTGCTGTTTCAGTCCTTTTAACAGAACTGATAAACCCGTCCCTCCGCCTACGACTACTATTTTGAGCTCGTTGTTTGATCTCAACATAGAAGCTCGCTCCTTTAGTTTTCTTTCTTGTATCGGCCTACATCTCTATGCCTGACCATCACATTATAGCCAATTTTGCGAAGCTGTTGGGCAATGTGATCGGCCAACACCACCGAACGATGCTGTCCTCCGGTACATCCAATGGAAACCGCCAGATTGGTCTTGCCTTCTGCCATATAGAAAGGGATGAGAAACTTCAGTAAATTGAGATAACGGCGAATAAACGACTTGCTGACCGGTGAATTTAAAACAAAATTGATTACTTCCTGATCCTCACCGGTCATACTGCGCATAACCGGATCATAAAAAGGATTTGGAAGGAACCTGACGTCCATCATGATATCGCAGTCTACTGGAATGCCAACTTTGTAACCAAAGGATACAATATTGATATTGAAATCACCGGTTTTGTTTTCACAAAAATAATTGCTCAGTTTTTCATTCAGTTCCCGGGGACTCAGGCTGGACGTATCAATAATGATGTTGGCTCGGCCGCGCAGTTCTTCCAGCATTCTTCGTTCGGTACGGATGGCCTCCAATAAAACCCCGCCTTGGGCCAGCGGGTGGCGCCGGCGCGATTCCTTGAAGCGGCTTACCAGGACTTCATCAGATGCTTCTAAAAAGAGGATCTCATAACTGATGCGGTGTTCTTCCAGCTCATTGAGGGAACGGGACAGATCATGGAAAAACTCTCCTCCCCGTACATCGATAACCATGGCTATCTTGGTAATCCTGGTTTCTGCCTGAATGCTCAATTCAGTAAACTTGATCAGCAAGCTGGGCGGCAGATTGTCAACACAGTAGTAGCCGATATCCTCAAGGCAGTTTATGGCCTGGGTTTTGCCTGCGCCTGACATGCCGGTAATGATGAGTAAATGTTGATCGTCGTTCTCCTTGTTTTTCATCATACTCCCCTCCCTCGCATCGATTTGCGATCCGCTCAGGTTCTATCGCCAGCTGGCGGACAATACGATCCCCATAGTCAAGTTGGGCAACCGTATCTGGAAAGTGGGCATCGCTATTGATAATAAAGTCTACACCCAACTGGTTTACTATCATTATATCAGAAAGAACCGGGTGTTCATGACCACAATTTATTTCAAACAAAACCTCGTTTTTTATACATGCCTGGGCGGTTTCTTCCATATCTACCGCGAAGAACAAACCGGGATGGGACAGAATATCTATTTCCGGATGGCGATACAGTGCTTCAACGGTTGCCTTGGTATTATTGTTTTTGGCCTTATCCCGTTGGCCTTTGCTTACATGGCGAAGGCTATTCTGCACCCAAACGCCCAGCCCATCCTTAACCGCAGAAGGAAGTGTATAAGGATGTAAACCGGCAATTAACAAATCCAACTGGGCAATGGTTCTTCCGGAAATATCGAGTTCCCCCTGCATCCCTTTGATGTTGGCTTCAGCCCCAGTAAATACGGTCAGATCCATATCCGGTTCAGCATTGATGGCTTTTACTTCCTCTTTTATTTGCAGATAGGTGTCTTCATTTCTCACTCCAATTACGGCTACATGGGGTCCATGATCAGTCACAGCAACCTCCCGTATGCCTTTTTTTTGGGCAGCTGCCGCAATATCACGCACCGATTGCCGTCCGTCACTATGACGGGAATGAGTATGATAATCTCCATAAAACCTCATCACCAAACCTCCGCCATGCATATTTTAAAGCTCATGTTTTCAGCAACAGAAAACAGCCAACCGGGGATGAAAGTTCTCCCCGGTTGATCTTAGTTTAACCTTTTCGCGTCTGCTTATTTATGCGATTTTTCGTTTTTATTGCCGGACCAGCTTCTATTCTTGGCTTGCCAGTTGATCTTTTAAGTAATCAATCACTTTAACCGGCGTGGGATTGATTCCATACTCCTGAGCCAGATAGAAACTGGCATAATCTCCAATGTAGATAAGGGAATAGAGTTTGGCCAGCCAGGATTGGCCACGGGTCTTGATTAAAATCGTCCCAGCGACTTTGGCTTTGATAATTTCCTCGGATATGCGGATACGCTTCTTGACTTGCTCATGATCATCGGGATCACACAAAATAATGACCAGCAATTTGCCCAGCAATTCCGGGGGAGCTTCAAAACCAACCAGTTCATTGTGGTCAAGCTCCGGGAATGCATTGTAATAAGCTGGTGCCTTGGCATTTTCATTAATCTGAGCCTTCCAACGCAGGGCGGCTATTTCGGAATGACCCGAACTGCCCCAAATGATCGGAATACGATCTTTCATCTGCTGAGCCAGTTGGCGGGCCGGGTTGTTTTCCCCGGACACCTCAGGATGGATCTCCGCCCGCATTTCTCCCAGAACACGCCATGTTTCCTGCAGATCCTGGCTTGCCTCGGGCAACAGGTTCATTTTTTCGAGGATCAAAGCCAACGGACAGAAGAGATAGCCGCTGGCTGCTCGAGGTGACATGCCGCCAGGTACCGCCATCACCAGATAACCATCTTTCCTGGCCATTTCAGACAGTCGGCCTCCGCTGCTGACCACGATGATATCGGCACCGTGCTGCCGGGCCTGCTGATACGCGCTCAGGGTCTCCTCGGTATTACCCGAATAGCTCACTGCCAGCACCAAAGTATGGCTATCGACGAAAGCCGGCAGCACATAGTCACGATTGACAATAATCGGAACCGGGCACCGCCTCAGGGCATAACTGCGCAGGATATCGCCGCCAATAGCCGAACCGCCCAGACCGCTGACCACAATATTGTGGTATTGCTTTTGATAGCAGTCGGGCAAATCGATACTCATCTGTAGCATCTGGCCGAACTGATCCGGCAAACCATATAGATAGCTTTGCATTTTTTCAATCGTCATTGGACAAACCCCTTTCTGTTACACTAATCGGCCACGCCGCTTCCATGTAAAACCATGGCTGCACAACCTGCCAATACGATATCATTCCCCAGTTGGGTCATTTCAATTTGCAAATCACGGCCATGCAAGCCAAAAACTTGATTGGCTACGTCGTGCCGGATCATTGGCAGCAGCAGATCCTGCAGCCCCAAGGCCATCCCCCCGCCCAGCACAATCTTTTGGGGATTGAGGATATGAATCACATTAGCTATACTCATCCCCAGATAATGACCGGTTCGTTCTATTAGCCGCATCGCTTCTGCATCTCCCCGGCGGGCAGCCTGAGCCACTTCACGAGAACTAACCGGCTGGCCCGGGCTGAGTTCGGCTAGAATTTGGACACCCCCACCCCGTGCGATCAAATCATTGGCTTCCTGTGCTACAGCCGTACCGGATGCCATTGCCTCCAGACAGCCCCGCCGTCCGCACCCGCAAATATTTCCCTGGGGTGCTACTATCATATGGCCAATCTCACCGCCACCCCCGTTCTGTCCGTGTAAAAGACGGCCATCTGTGATTATGCCTCCGCCGATGCCGGTACTTACCGTAACATAGATTAAATTGGGACAGTACGGCGTCGAACCATAATAATACTCACCCAGAACCGCCACGTTGGTGTCTTTATCCAGCCACAGACGCTCTCCCAGTCTTTTACGCAATTCTTCACGAATGGGGTATTTGTCCCATTTCAGATTAGGGGACTCCTCCACCATTCCGGCTTGGAAATCAAGCGGCCCCGGCACTCCCACCCCAATCCCCAGGATATCCTTGGCCTGGAGGTTCATGGTTTTTTTCATATCCGTGATCATACCATCGACCTGCTCCACTACTGCACCGGGCCGGCCGATGGCTCTCGTGGCTTCACGGCGGCGTAAGAGAATCTGACCGCCACGATCCAATATAGCGCATAGAACTTTGCTTCCGCCAATATCGACGGCTACAATGAAATCCTGCACGACCTGCCTCCCGTCTTATTTGCCGACCAATTCATAATCCATGCTGCCCAACCCGATTTTTACGACAGGATAAAACGTTGCAAAGCTTCGGTCACTCCTTCTTCATCGTTGGAACAAGTAACGAAATCAGCCACTTCTTTGACCTCCTCAATAGCATTGCCCATGGCTACCCCCAGACCGGCCCATTTGATCATGTCCAAATCATTAAAACTGTCGCCGACCGCCATAACTTGCGATGATTTGATCCCATAATGGCCGGCAATCATTTCCAAAGCCCGGGCTTTGCCGACCGACCGATCCATTACTTCCAAATAAAACGGTTTGGAACGGGTGATGTAGAGCTGTTGGTCAAATTTTTCTTTTAATTCCTTCTCCATAGCCAGCAGATGCGGCTCATTATAACTGACCGCCATGATTTTCAAGGTATCAAAATCATCCAGCGCGGCAGTCAGATCTTCATACAGTTGGGCTTTGACCCCGGCCAATCGGGCATAATCATCGGCTTCCGGCGACCGGCTTTCGATACATAATTCATCATTATAATAGCTGTGAAAATGTACGCCCTGATCGCGAAAATAATTCATGGTCTGCCGGGCGAATCCCCTGTCAACCGGCTGATAGTATAAAACCTCGCTACTCAGAGAATTCTTCACCCAGGCCCCCTGATAGGTGATAATGGGTACATCAATCCCCAATATTTGTGCATAAGGAAGCGCCGACCGAAACATTCTGCCGGTTGAAAGGGTAATGATGACCCCCTTTTGCCGGGCAGCCTGGATAGCCCCTACACAAGCAGGGGAAATATTGAGTTCAGAGTCCAACAGGGTATCGTCCAGGTCCAGGGCTATCATCTTTATTTCCATACAATCCTCCCAGACCGATTTCAGAAGCGAATCACTGCGTTGTTGGCGAAATCCCGCTCAATCAACGTACTTTAGTACG
>CAZACF010000029.1:13739-17275 GCA_964483565.1 uncultured Syntrophomonas sp.
AAGCGAATCACTGCGTTGTTGGCGAAATCCCGCTCAATCAACGTACTTTAGTACGCCTCAATCGCAGGCTTCCCCCAACGCCTTGCGCTTCGCTCCTGTAATCGGTCTCCTTTTCCGCAAGCGAATCACTGCGTTGTTGGCGAAATCCCGCTCAATCAACGTACTTTAGTACGCCTCAATCGCGGGATAAAGATGGTGCTTTCATGATCGGCTGCCATGGCTATCAAGGCTATTTAAAATAAAATGCCTTGTCCTTAATCAGGTAGCTGATGGCAAAACTGATTACACTCAGCAGCAGGGCACTTAACACTGCCCACCAGAAGCCATGGATGGTAAACCCTTTTATGGTCGCAGAAGTAAGATAAAGCATAAAACCATTGATTATGAAAGTAAACAAGCCTAAGGACAATACGTTGAGCGGCAAGGTCAGTATCAACAGCAATGGTCTTATAACCGCATTAATAACGCCTAAAAATACTGATCCCACTATCGCACCCCAAATGGTCAACTCAAAACCGGGTATGATATACGCGGTCAAGATGATGGCAAAAATATTGCAGATCCATCTAATTAGCCAGCCTTGCATAATTTGCCTCCTTCCCTGTTTTATAAATTGTCATAGATGTAAAATAATTATACCCTAATAATATCATACGCAATATAACCACAAAATCCTAACACTATTATTAATTCGCTATATTTCCCGGGAAATATTTATAAATAGCAAAATAATATGATAAAACCTGGTTGTTTCCTTGTTTTTAGAGTCACGGGGCAGGAAATTGACAACATATGCAGAAACTTTTAATTATTCAGCACTGTCTAGCATAATATTTATATAAAAGGAGGGGACTTAGATGGAATCTTTTGGTGGAATAGCTGTGTTGGCGGCATTGGGGGCCGCTGCCCTGATATTTGGAGTAATAGGAATTGTTTTTTATATTTTAAAATCGATCGCCCTAACAACCATGGCGTCCAAACGGGGTATTGAAAATGCCTGGCTGGGCTGGATTCCGATTGCTGATCTGTATATTGCCGGATTACTGGTGGGAGAAATGGATATCTTGAATTACCATCTCGATAACCTGGGACTGTGGTTTCCGGTCATTATTGTTGGCGGTTCAGCTTTATGCGGCATACCTGTTCTGGGAGCAATCTTTGGTTTGGCCTTGTTGGTTTTTGTCATCATGTTTATTCATAAGCTCTTCAGCCTTTATACGCCCCAGGAAGCAGTCCTCTATACCATACTCTCCATTTTGCTCTGTTTGTTGCCGATCTTCCTGTTCATCGTGCGCAATAAAGAGGCTGTGGTGGCATCCAACCAGAACCCGCAGTATCCTGCCGGTCAATAAAAGGAAAGTCAAGCGGGAAAACCTTACTTGCTTTTCCCGTTTTTATTCTGGTTTTTCTTGATGAAGCCGGTCATAGACCTGTTGGGCAGCGGTGCGATTCATGCCGGGAACGGCTGTAATATCGTCCAGCGTGGCCTGCTTTAGTCGGGCTACCGAGCCAAACTGCTGCAACAGTGCCTTTTTACGCTTGGCCCCGATTCCCGCAATATCATCCAGCAGCGAACGAGTCACTTTTTTCTCCCGCCGTTGGCGATTATAGGTTATGGCAAAGCGATGGGCTTCGTCCCTCAGTCGCTGCAAAAGCATCAAGCCTTCATCCCGGCGCATAAGTCTGACCGGTTCCCCCCGCCCGGGATAAAAGATCTCCTCATTCTTCTTGGCCAACCCGATTACGTCAATTTCCACCCCCATTCGCTGCAGAATATTCTTTACTGCATTAACCTGACCCAACCCGCCATCGATCAACAGCAGATCCGGTTCCGGCAAAAAAGCCGAATTGCCTTGCCGGGCCTCAGTGAACCTGCGCTCCAGCACTTCCTGCAGAGAGGCAAAATCATCATTTTGGTCGCGGCTGAGCTTGAAACGCCGGTAGGCTTTGCGATCTTCGTGACCCGCAGTAAAAACCACCATCGAACCGACTGTTTCTTCTCCGCCCAGATGGGAAATATCATAACACTCGATCCGTTCCGGAATGACTTCCAGTTCCAACTTCTCTGCCAATTGCTGCAGAATCCTTTGGGCCTTCAAATCTTGCTGGGTTTTTTCTTCCCAAAGCAGTCTGGCATTCTCAACCGCCATATCCATAATGCGCTTTTTTTCGCCCCGACTGGGGATGCTTAGACGGACCGTTCTGCCGCTGCTGCGCTTCAGCCAATCTTCCAGCAAGGGCTGCTCGGCAGGAGGTTGGTTGAGCAAAATGATTCCCGGTATATCTTGATTTTCACCGTAGTAATACTTGAGGAAAAAATCCATTACTTCCGCTTGTTCCTCATCTATGGCTCGCTTTAACCAATAGGTATCTTTGGCCACAATCTGTCCGTTGCGAATCTTAAAAACCAACGCCAGATTTTGCTTTTCTCCGGCGATCATGGCAATCGCATCGATCACATAGGGATGATCGAAAATCACCTGTTGCCGCGCGTCCAGCGCTTTAATTGCCTTGATCTCATCGCGCAACCGGGCAGCCTTTTCAAATTCAAGATTAGCCGCCGCAGCATGCATTTCCGCTTCCTTCAAAGCTAAAAGATGGTGTGATCTGCCTTCCAGAAAATCAATCACGCCTTGCACTGCCAACTGATAATCAATTTCATTAACTTGCCCGCTGCAGGGTGCCAGACATTGGCCCAGATCATAATTCAGACAGGGACGGGTTTGTTCCTTCAGATTCTTGCAGGTACGCAAAGAAAAAACATGGTTGAGCAGCTTGAGGGTTTGTTTAATATTTCCCGCATCGGTATAAGGGCCATAATAACGGGATACTTTGTCCTTGCTCTCCCGCACCATGGAAATCCGCGGGAATTTATCCGCACTGATTTTGATATAGGGATAGGTTTTGTCGTCCCGCAGTAAAATATTGTAACGAGGCTGATAGGCTTTAATCAGGTTGTTTTCCAGAATCAGCGCTTCCACTTCGCTGCTGCTGACGACATAATCGAAATCTGCCACCCGCATCATCATGGCCTTCACTTTGGGCAAAAGATGATCCGGCGATTGGAAATAGGAGCGCAGCCGGTTACGCAGGATTTTGGCCTTGCCTACATAAATGACCCGGCCATCCTGATCTTTAAAAAGATACACCCCCGGCTGGAGGGGGATATATTTCAAGCGTTCCCGCAGCGTTTCCATAATGACCTCCTGAACAGCAACCAACTACGCCTGTAAAACCCGGCGCAGATAGTGTCCGGTATAGGATTGCGGCTGGTGGCTCAACTCCTCCGGAGTGCCCTGGGCAATGATCATGCCCCCGTTTTCTCCGCCATCCGGTCCCAAATCAATGATATGATCGGCTGATTTAATCACATCCAGGTTGTGCTCGATAATGACCACCGTATTGCCCAGCTCCACCAGTCGGTTTAAGACTTCCAGCAAGTGTTTTATGTCTTCCTTGTGCAAACCGGTGGTAGGCTCGTCCAGAATATAAATATTTCTGCCCAGGGAGCGTTTGGACAGTTCCGTAGCCAATTT
>CAZACF010000030.1:0-17238 GCA_964483565.1 uncultured Syntrophomonas sp.
CAACGATGTCTTTTACGGCACCGATTATCATTCCCACCTGGGCACCAGTACCGGCGGTATGGCGATCTGGAATGGGAAAGGCTTTAATACCTCCATTCATAATATTGAGAACACGCAGTTTAGAGCCAGGTTTGAAAATGAATTACACAGTTTCACAGGCAATATGGGGATCGGCTGTATTAGTGATATGGAACCGCAACCTTTGACAATCAGATCACATCTCGGTCAATATGCAATCAGTACCGTTTCCAAAATTAACAATCTCTACGAAATCGCTGACAGTGAATTTACCCGTCGCAACATTCACTTTCTGGAAACCAGCAAGGGAACCATCAATCCGACGGAATTGGTCTCCGTTATTGTAGATCAGGAAAATTCCTTTAAAGATGGGTTGTTAAAAGCGCAGCAACTGATTGAAGGCTCCTGTTCGATTTTGCTGCTCAATTCTCAGGGAATTTATGCCTCCCGGGATAAACTTGGCCGAACTCCGCTGGTAGTAGGGGAAAAAGATGGATCTTATTGTGTGGCGTTTGAATCATGCACTTTTCCCAATCTGGGTTATACCTTTTTATATGAGCTCGGCCCCGGGGAAATCATTCTGCTGACACCGGAAGGAATACAAAAAATATCTCCACCTTGCAATGAGATGAAAATATGTGCTTTTCTTTGGGTATATTACGGTTATCCCTCCTCAACATATGAAGGAATGAACGTAGAAGTCATGCGCTATCGAAATGGCGCGGCAATGGCCCGTAATGACCAGGTGGATCTGGACATGGTGGCTGGGATACCTGATTCAGGAATCGGCCATGCAATTGGCTATTCCAACCAATCCAAAATTCCCTACGGGCGTCCCTTTATCAAATATACCCCGACCTGGGCAAGAAGTTTTATGCCGCAAAGCCAGGAAATCAGAAATCTGGTAGCCAGGATGAAACTGATGCCGATTTCTGAACTGGTGGATGACAAGAAACTGCTGTTCTGCGATGATTCTATCGTACGAGGTACGCAATTGCGGGAAACGGCGGATTTGCTTTACCAGTGCAACGCCAAAGAAGTGCACATTCGTTCCGCCTGTCCGCCACTGGTATTTGGCTGTAAATATCTGAACTTTTCCACCAATCGTTCAGAAATGGATCTGGTGGCCCGTAAATCCATCATCGATCTGGAAGGAAAGGAACCGGACTCATTTGCGGAGTACTGCGATCCTTCCACGGACAAGTACCATTGTATGGTGGATCGCATTTGCAAACGGCTTAACTTTTCTTCATTAAAATATCAGAATATCCATGATATGCTGGATTCCATCGGCATTGACAAACATAAGATCTGTACCTATTGCTGGAACGGAGAAGAATAATGGAAAAGATCAAACTTTTAGGCATATCCGGCAGTCCCCGCCATGGCAATACCGAAACCCTGGTGAAAGAAGCGCTGCAATCCGCAGTCGAATTGGTGCCAGCCGATACAGAACTGATCTCGCTGGCAGGATTAAAGATAAATCCCTGCGACGGATGCAATCGCTGTTACGGATTTTCCAAAGGAGCCACCTGGGAAAGACTGTGCCCGGTTTACGACGATGATGTTACCATGATCTATCAAAAAATCAGAGATGCCGACGGTCTGATCATCGGTTCCCCGGTTTATACCGGCGATATCACTGCCCGCCTCAAAGCTTTGATGGAAAGAGGTGCCAGTTTCTGTCATTATTCAGCGTCTCCGGTGGCGGGAAGCATCCGCAATAAGGTGGTCGGTGGCATCGTGGTGGCCTTTGAAAGAAGGGGAGGGCAGGAAAGCGCTTTACAGAGCATCTGGCGCTGGGCGACAGGAATTCTTTTTTCTCAGGTTGTTGGAGCTGTTCCGTTTCCCGGCGATCCACCTCCGCAAGCCTCCGCCCTGGGAGGGTTGGCTGACACTTGTGATTCCCATGCCGGTTACGGCAAGAAAGGGGCGCTGGCGGAAACAACCCGTACCGTTCCTCCTACCAGTGGCCTATATAATCTAAAATCGGTGAGAAATCTGGGTAAAAGTGTGGGCCTGGGAGCCCTGGCCATGAATCGCGGACTAAAGGCTATTAAGGCAGAAGGGATCGACATTCCTCCACTTCCCCTGACTTCATTTCCGCCCAGCATCATCCAACCCGGTTCCTATCTTGAACAGGTCTTTGCAGGTAAAATTGACGTTCCCGCTTACCAAACCATTAAAGACGCAGGCAAAGGCAGAGACAAGTGAATGTAAAAGCCAGCGCCAAACAAATAAAAACATATATACCTGCGATCTTCATTGCCATGCGTAAAAATGAAACCCCGCCAGCTGCAAAGATTATGGCAATGATAACGGTAGCCTACGCCTTGTCGCCGATCGATCTGATCCCTGATTTTATTCCAGTGCTTGGTTATATAGATGATCTTATCATCCTACCATTATTTATCGCCCTTACCATAAAACTTATTCCTCCTGAGATTATGGAAATATGTAAATCTGAAGCGGATGGATTATGGCAGAAGGGTAGACCTAAAAAATGGTATTATGCTTTGCCCATAATAATTTTGTGGATCATTCTGATAACTGCGATTATTGGTATTATCATTCATTTGATTCACAAATAATAACTGATAAACTACAAAAAGGCGGAGGCAGCGTTTAAAACGATGCTCTCCGCCTATGTGTTATCCAACCGATTAACGGGTAAACATAAAAATGGGGGTGATACCTTTTTTGAGTAATTCCGGCTCGAATTTATAGTACTTGGGATCTTCGTTTTCCATGATATCGATAATGTGCTTATAAGTTCTGTTTTTCATTTCCGCCATATTGCCTCTGGGCTTGTTGAAGGTGCGGGCGAAGGCCACCGCTTCTTCAACCGTTTTTTCTCCGTTCTCGCAAGCCTTCATGATGGCATTGTGTTTTTCCAACTCAACCGCTCCAATTTTTTGTCCGGTAAACTGCATCCTGATAAAAAAATGATACGGCATGATGCGTTTCATCCATTCGATCATGGAGGGGGCAAATTGAATGCCCAGATCGATTTCCGGCAAGCACATGTAACCCCGGTCAGCTCTCATAAATCTAAAATCGCAAGCTCCCGCCAGCATGGCTCCATTACCAAAAGCATGGCCGGTTACCGCAGCAATCGTGGGAACGGATGACATTAGTATGGTTCTGAAAACCTTGCCATTAAGGTGCAGCCATTGCTCAATGGCAGGCCAGTCATTGTCCGCCATCCGCTTGCCCAACCATTCAATATCAACTCCGAGACAGAAGTTCTTGGGATCACTGGAGGTCAGCACAATCGCTCCGATTTCCGGGTCAGCTATGATCTCATCATAAGTAGCCAGCATGGCTTCGCACCAGACCGGATTATGCCGGTTTTCTCCGTTGTTCAAGGTCATAATTGCTACTGTGCCGTCTTTGGTCCATTCTACCATTGCCATAATAACCCTCCTTAAATTAGTCAATAATAGCATTGTGGTTTCGCTGCTTCGTATGACTGGATGAGCCTTATCACTGTCAGTACGCAAGCCTAAAAGGCTCTTTTCCTTTATTTGTATCCTAGTATATCATAAATATTCTTAATAAATAAATTAATTGCTTATTAAATATTTTGAACACAAAATATAAATGAGATTCTTATCTTCATAACATACTTGCAATAAAATATCTTTCGAATAATAAATTTACGAACAATATATAATATTTCTGTTATAATAATATTAATTATTTGAGATGCAAATAATTATTAAGTGTTTGAATCTTTATGAACCCTCTCTAATAATTAATTTGAAAGGAGTTTTTTATGAACATTCTACTGAACCCCAAAAAGTACCAAGACAGAAACTATCCGGATGCCAGAAGTAAAGAAATCATGCTTAAAACCATTGAATGGTTTGAGGACAAAGGACTGGCCAGACAGAAAGAACAATACCACGACAGGGAGTTCTGCAAGGATTTCCAGGATTTTGTCACTCAGGAAGGAATTTTTGAGACCTTGTTCCTTCCCAAAGGTTATGGTTCAGATCCCAATCAGTACTACAGCACCTACAGAATGTATGAATTCTCGGAAATATGCGGTTTTTATGGAGCCGGCTATTGGTACACTTATCATGTATCGACATTAGGGCTTGATCCGGTGTTGTTGGGCGACAATGAAGAAGCCAAACACAAAGCGGCTGCCAAGCTCAAGGAAAATGCTCTTTGCGCCTTCGGACTATCGGAAAAAGAACACGGTGCCGACATCTATTCTTCGGAGATGAAGCTCACCGCCAAAGGCGATGGCACCTATGTGGCCAACGGCAGCAAATATTATATCGGCAATGGCAATGTAGCCAGCACCGTCACGGTTTTCGGCAAAATTGAAGGAACCGATGAATACGTGTTTTTCGTGGTTGACTCAGCTCATCCCAATTATGAGCTGATTAAAAACATCGTCGACTGTAACCAGCAATTTGTAGCTGAATTTGCTTTGCATGACTATCCCATTACCGAGGCCGAGATTCTGTCGCGTGGCCCCAAAGCCTGGGATGATATGCTCAATACCATCAATATTTGTAAATTCAACATTGGTTCTGGCGCTACTGGCATTGTCACCCATTCCTTCTACGAATCACTTAACCATGCCTACCATAGAAATCTGTACGGCAAGAAAGTAACCGATTTTGCCCATGTCAGAAGACTATTCACCGATGCGTGGCTAAGGATTATGGGAATGAAACTTTTTGGACTTAGAGCTACTGACTATATGCGCATTGCCAATGAAAATGATAAACGTTACCTGCTGTTTAACCCTGTTATGAAAATGAAAGTGGCCATTCAAGGCGAACTGGTGCATGAACTGCTGTGGGACATCATCGCTGCCAAAGGCTTCGAGAAAGACATGTATTTCGAGCAGGCGGTCAGCGAGCTAAGAGGTTTCCCCAAATTGGAAGGCACCCGCCACGTCAATATGGCTCTTATAGCCAAAATCATACCCAGCTATATGTTTATGCCGGCGGAGTTTGAAGAAATCGGGCGGATCACCGATGACCGCAACGATGATTACCTCTTCCGTCAGGGAACCACCCATGGCTATGCCAAGACCAAATTCCATGACTATCATATCGCCTACAACAGTTTGGCTCATCTGCCCAATGTCCAGGTTTACATGGAGCAGATTGAAGCCTACAAGGAATATTTGATGGTTTCCGGACCCAATCTTTCCAAACAAATGCGAGATTTTGATTACCTGCTGGCCGTGGGAGAACTATTTACCATGGTGGCCTACGGACAATTGATCATTGAAAGTGCAAAAATCGAAGGGATCAGCGATGAGGTCATGAATCAGATGTTTGATATGTTTGTCCGGGACTTCACTGCTTTTGCAGTCGACCTATATGGCAAACCGCTCAATACTGATGAACAAATTGAAAAAATCCAAAAAATGATTCGCCGCCCAGTTGTCAATCAACCTGAATTCGAAAAAGTGCTCAATGAAGAAGTATTTAGTCTGGTGGATGTTTATGTGCAAAATCCATAAAATTTGTTTTCGTTTTTAAAATAGCGATACCAACTCAAGCAACACTATATCAACATGTATGATGCAAGCTAAAAATGGTCTTCCGCAAGGAAGACCATTTTTTAACTTTAAGATCATTATCCAATTTATTAATAAATAAGATCTGGAATATTAAAGTGTTTCATATTCGAATTAGCGTCACGAAAATGAATCGGTACATCTTGATCACATATTTATTCCGATTTTAAGAGCTTTTTGTTAATAAAGTGATTCAATTTCGTGACACCTAATGAATCATGATCTACATACTCAAATTTCGTTAACTTGTTTAAATAATGCATTAAATAAGGGATGGAGTCAATTATATTTGGGGATTCTAAATATGGCATAGAACTTGCTGTATTTAATGTTATAAATATCACAATAATTAAATGATGAGTCTTATGAAAAGAAAAGGAGGTTTAATCGATAATCACTGGTCGTCAAATGCAATTATTTTTATAGTAGAAACTGTTTAGGAGGTGATTGGAATGACTGATTTATCTGTCGATCTTAAAGGAAAAGTAGCCGTTATAACAGGGGCCGGAAGCGGTATCGGCCGAGCCAGTGCAATCGCTTTGGCCAAAAGCGGTGCAGCAGTTGCAATACTTGATGTCACTGCCAACACCCTGGAAGAAACCCGGATTCTCATATCAGATTCTGGCGGAGAAGTATTAGCCTGTATTTGTGATGTCAGTAAGGTTGCGGAAATTAACAAAACTTATCAGGCAATTGCTGAGCATTTTGGAAGAATCGATATTGCTGTCAATGTTGCCGGTTTAAACATTCAACAACAAGGTGAAGATGTTACTGAGGAAGCCTGGGACAAAGTCATGAATGTCAACGCCAAAGGTTCCTTTTTCTGCAGTCAGGCTGCTGGCCGTATCATGATGAAACAAAAACACGGGAAAATTATTAACATGGGTTCTGCCATGTCGGTGGTTGGCTATGTAAAACGTTCCGCATATTGTGCCAGTAAAGGTGCAGTTGCTCAATTCTCGAAAGTTTTGGCAGGGGAGTGGGCGCCCTATAACATTACAGTAAATACAATTGCTCCAACATTTATTAACACCCCTTGGGGAGTACCAATGTTTAAGGACGAGGAGTTCAAAAACGATGTTGAGCGCAGAATATTATTGCATCGTATTGGTGAAGTCGACGATGTAGTAGGTGCAGTTTTGTATTTGTCATCCAATGCGGCGGATTTTGTTACTGGTTCAATATTAATGGTTGATGGAGGCTGGACTGCCTGGTAAATATCACTTAATTTAAGGAGGAAATAATATGGCAAGATATACATCGGAACTGATTACTACCCTTGATGAATCCCGTCTAACCGGGAATCATGTTCGGGTTATAAGCGCTGCTGTGCTGGGGGACATGCTGGAATTCTTTGATTTGGCCCTGATCAGTTTTGTTATTGCTTTTATCGCTGTCCCCTGGGGACTGACCTATACCGCTTCTGCCAGTATTTTACTCGCTGCGGGGTTTGGTTCCATTATTGGAGCGATAATGTTTGGCAATATAGCTGATAGAGTTGGACGCCGACCCATTTTTATGTTTACCATCATATTTAGCGGGGTAATGACGGGACTCATGTTCTTTACTCCGGAAGGCAATTGGTTATATCTGGTTGTCCTGCGCTTTTTCGTTGGTTTGGCATTGGGCGGACTATATTGTGTTGATATGCCCTTGGTTCAGGAATTTTCACCTGCCAAATACCGTGGTCGTGTAAGTGGGATCGTAACCGCTTTTATTCCGATTGGTACCTTGCTGGCCAGCACCAGCGCAGCCTATTTGAGCCCGTTTATAGGCTGGAGAGGTCTTTTCCTGGTGGGACTGATTCCTGCATTCCTGGCTCTCCTTATTCGAGTTTGGGTGCCTGAATCTCCCCGTTGGCTAATCAACAATAAAAAATATGATGAGGCAGCCACTGCTGTTGATTGGGTCACGATGGAGCACCATGACTTCCGCGACACCAAAAAGGGCGACCACGAATGGATCGATGACCTGCCTGCCCAACCAAAGGTCAAGTTCAGCGAACTGTTCCAATATCCCCGAAGTGTTATCACGACTTGGGGAGCCAATATATGTCAACAAACTGGCTACTCTTTATTTACTATGTGGGGTCCTGCTTTATTAGCTTTGATAATCGGCAAAACTCCCGCTGAAGCAGCCAAGCTCTTTATCTTTGTTACTCTGGGTGGGTTCATAGGCAGATGGTTCTGGTCGTTCATGTCTGACCATATTGGTCGCCGCGTCAGTGGAATGATTCTGGGGACAGGCGCAGCTGTAATGTTAATATTTGCTCTGTTTAATACCGGCAATTACATCGGTGGAACCTCTGTATTCTGGCTATGTATGATCGGTATTTACTTCTTCGCTGATGGTGGCTACGCGCTGGTAGGACCTTATGGCTCTGAGGTTTGGCCTTCCAATCTACGGGCGACCGGCATGGGTTCTGCCTACGGCATGGGCGGTATTGGCAAACTTATCGGCCCTGTGATCGTTGCCTTTTTTGCAGGTTCATCCAACCTTGTCAGCCCGAAAGCTACCACTGATGCTATTACCCCGGTTTACATTTTCCTGGCGGTATTGTTTCTTATTCAGGCAGTTCTATTTTTCTATGCTCGTGAAACCAAAGGCAAAAGCATGGAAGATATTGATGCCGAGCTGGAAGCAGAAAAAGCTCAAAAGGCTAGCGCTTAACCTTAATGCGTTTAACTAACATTACAATATAAAGGAGGACTTAGTAATGGCTGATGCAAATGTAAAAATTGATGTTATTGAATTCATGGGCAAAAAGCTCAACTTTCTAGATTTAGGCAAGGAAGTCGGGCCTGATGTGCCGGTATATCCTGGTCATATGAAAACCAATTTTTGGTGGCATAAAACCCATGAAGAAACCAAATTCAGTCTGGGTGAAGCCAGTAACTATCCTTATGGTTTTGGGGTGAAAGGGATCGTCACCTGCGATCATACTTCAACCCATGTGGATGCAGTGTATCATTTTGATCCAAACAAATCACATCTGTCGGTGGATAAAATTACTTTAAAGGAGTTAATTACTCCGGCCGCCTGGATTGATCTGTCTTTTGTACAGGGCCGCGTTCATATTACCCTGGATGCAGTCAAAAAGGGGCTGGACGAGGCTGAGGTTACCTTAAAACCAGGCATGAGCTTATTGTACTGGACCGGCAATGAGCCCTATAGTGAGCTTGATCCATTCCGTTATTTAAGTCAATATCCGGGTCTGGATAAGGAAGCAACCACCTGGCTGCTTGACCAGGGACTGTTAAACATCGGCACCGACTCTCCCAGTCTGGATACTCCGGCCGACCTTGATTATCCCAATCATACGGTTCATGCGGAGAGAGAAGTCATCCATACCGAGAGTTTGATCAATATTACCAAAATCCCCAGACACAGCGACTTTTATTATGCCATGTTCCCGTTGAAATTTGTGGGTCTGACCGGTAGTCCGATCAGGGCTTTCGCAATCTGGGAAGATTAATAGATTCCCCTTCCTTTTTAAATAGATCCCCAACAAAAAAGAGACTGAAAAGTCTCTTTTTTGTTGGGGACTTGCTATTGATTTGAACTGTCATGCAAATGGATGCCATATTGATTGGCCTTGCGCCAGATGGTGGTTTGACTGGTACCCAAAACGCTGGCTGCTTTACGGCTGCTGCCATATTTATCCAGGTATTTTTGCAGAAGTGCTTTTTCATATTCTTCTACTTCGGTTTTTAATGAAATCGAAGGAAGATCGTTGTTCTCATTGCAGAATAAATGTTCTTCCGAACCAGGCAAATGAATCTCCTGGATTACCGTTTCAGAACTTGTGACTACCGCCCTTTCAATCACATTGCGCAATTCTCTGATATTGCCTGGCCATTCGTAGTTCTGCATGGCAATGATTAACTGTGGATTGATGGTTTTATTGAGATTATATTTATTGTTAAAAAATTCTAAAAAATGGAGGATTAGCGGTTCAATTTCTTCTTTTCTTTCTCGTAGCGCAGGTACCATAATGGGAACAACATTCAAACGATAATAAAGATCTTCTCTAAATTGTTTGGCTTTGATCATTTCCCGCAAATTGCGATTGGTAGCGGCAATGACCCTGACATCAATTTTAATCGGTAAATTCCCTCCCACCCGAATCACTTCATTTTCCTGCAAAACGCGCAATAGCTTCACTTGCAGGTGGAGCGGAATATCTCCTACTTCATCTAGAAACAAAGTTCCTTGATGTGCCAGTTCGAATATTCCCATTTTGCCCTCTTTACGAGCGCCGGTAAAAGCACCTTTTTCATAGCCAAATAGTTCAGATTCCAATAGACTTTCGGGTATGGCCGCACAATTGATCTTGATATACGGTTTTTCCCGGCGCGGACTTTGACGATGGAGTTCTCGTGCCACCAGTTCTTTACCCACACCGGATTCTCCTTGTATCAAAATAGTGGAATCCACTTTGCTGACGCGTGTGATCAATTCCTGCAGATTTAGTGAAGAGTTGGCTTCGGCAATAAAGGAATCTTCCATTCTGATGCGGTTTAATTCATTTTCAAAATGACGTCGCAGGTGGTTGGCATGTTCCACTTCCTGATGCAGTCTGTCCAATTCGGTCAAATCCCTGGCATTGGTCAAGACTCTGATCAGTTCACCGTTATCGTTGAAGATCGGATTTCCGGTAACCAGGATCGATTTGCCGTTTTTTAGCTTTTGGGTAAAAGTCACCGTCTTTTTGCTTTCGATTACCATCAGCACATCAGAGTGATCGTAGATCCCGGCCGCGGTCAATTCATGCATGTTCCGGCCGATCAATTCCTCACGATTGAATCCGGTTATCCGTTGATAGGAATCATTCATGCTTAAAATGACACCATGACCATCTGTCACGATAATGCCGTCAAAAGAGGCTTGAATAACAGCATCCAACTCATCCTTTAAGGCTTTGGTATCGGCCAACTCATTGGAGACCAATTCCAGTTCCGTAATGTCGTGAATATTGACCAGGACATTGACCAGATCGCCTTCCGGATTGAAAATAGGTGTCCCAACAAAAACCGCTGTTCGTCCGGTCTTGGTTTTTTCCGTGTAACTTACCGATTGGTGGGATTCAATAACCATCAAGGCGGCAGCGCGTTTGTATAAACCTTTTTCGACTAATTCATACAAGGTCTTGCCCAGGATATCTTCCGCCTTGATCCCGGTAATTTCTGTATATGCTTCATTTACGCTTAAAACCCTGCCTTCCGAATCAGTAATGAACAGACTGTCCAGGGATTTTTTAAGGATGGTATTGAGTTGCTCATTGGTTTGCAGGGCATCGCTTAAAATCTTGTCCATACCCTCAAGATTGGAAATATCCTGAACGACGGCTACCGCACCACGGATTCTTTCTTTCATGTCAATGATCGGGGTGCGGTTGGAAAGCAAAGTTTTTCCTTTATATTCAAATTTGCTATTGTTTTCAATCGAACCGAATTGAAGTATTTCCAACAGAGGTCCATCCGGAAAAACGTCTTCATAAGGTTTGCCAATAATATGATTCCGATCCAAACCGAAAATATGTTCGGCTGATTTATTAAAAACTCGAACCTGTTTTTTTTCGTCAATACAGACTATGCCATTATAGACAGAGTCAATCAGCAGGTTGAGCTCTTCCAATGTGGGTAATTTGTTTTGGACAGAAGCTGGAGTTTTTTCATTTATATTATTATGATTCATGCTATTGTTTCCTTCAATTTGATATAATATATTTTCAAATGTATCTTCTATTAGGATAACACAGGGGTTTATCAATGTAAAAATCAGAACATGATTTAGCCGGGATCAATAATTTGATTGGAAAGGTACATGAATTGGATTATTTAATTACTTTTCTAGAAGGGATCATTACTTTTATTTCGCCCTGTTTACTGCCTATGTTGCCCATCTACATCTCTTTTTTCGCAGCTCAGAAAGAAGGCGGCAACCGCTACCCGGCCCTTGTTAATGCGGTTGGTTTTGTGCTGGGCTTTACTCTGGTTTTTACCGCCATGGGAGCCTTTGCCGGTACGCTGGGAGGATTTTTGAGGGAATACAGTATGGCTGTAAACCTGGTAGCTGGAGCGATCGTGCTTTTATTTGGGCTGAACTTTATGGAGATTATCAATATCCCCTTTCTTAATATATCCCGTCAGATTGAAACAAGTGTTATGAACCTGGGATTTTTCTCAGCACTTTTATTCGGGATGGTATTTTCCCTCAGCTGGACCCCATGTGTAGGCGCTTTTCTGGGATCAGCCTTAATGCTGGCGGCCACCAGCGGGGAAAGCTTGAAGGGCATCGTCTTGCTTTTATGCTTTTCCATGGGATTGGGGATCCCTTTTATCGTTAGTGCCGTCCTGATCGAAAACTTATTCTCCGTCTTTGCATATATTAAACGTCATTATCGTACAATAAATATGATTTCCGGCCTTTTGCTGGTGGTGGTAGGAATCATGATGATGACCGGTTGGTGGGGCATGTGGTTGGCAGCCCTTTCATTTTAATAGGAGGTGTTGGCAGTGAATCCCAGACATAAAAACTATCTTTTGTTAACCCTTTTCATAACTTTTCTTTTTCTGGCCTTTAGCTTATATAATGATCTAACCTCAGAGGTTCATCCCCAGCCAGACAGTCAATCCCAGATTGATAGGCAAAATTCAGCAATCTCCGCCCCTGATTTTATTGTCTATGACCGACAAGAACAGGAGGTAAAACTGTCTGATTTTAAAGGTCAACCGGTAGTTTTAAATTTTTGGGCATCCTGGTGCTCACCATGCCGCCAGGAAATGCCACATTTTAATCAAATATTTACTGAAGCCGGAGATGATGTGGTTTTCATGATGGTTAACCTGGTGGATGGGCAGCGGGAAACAAAAAGCAAAGGCATAAACTATGTTGATGAGCAAAAATATGTATTCCCAATCTATTTTGACATTGAACAAACCGCCGCACAAGCCTACGCGGTCAGTTCCATTCCGACTACCTTGTTCATCGATCGAAACGGCAATATTGCAAAAAGCTATCAAGGGCCTATCAGTCAAAATACCTTGCGAGAGGGGATCAAGCTCATAAAAGGTTAACGTAAGTATTAATATTGGCACCAATTCACCTCATTCTCAATAAAATGTAACAAAACGAATAGGAGGTGAACCCGGTGTCTAACAATACTTCAAACTACGTCAGATATAGTAAAAATGAAAAAAGAATGAGCCATCGGCCTGATTGTCATATTCATAATCAACCTCTCACCGAATTAGAACCCCCGCAGCACGATATCTCCGGCACCTGTTCCCGGTTGGCTTATCAAAGGGCAACCGTCAATGTGCCTGTTTATGTCAAACCCTTTTCTTTTGTTGGTCCTTCCCATACCTATTGTAGTGATGAACCTGCCATATCCAATCTTCACTGCCAACCTCATGGAAAAAAACAAATATGCTGTTTCACCATCAGTCAGGATATTTGTGTGGAAATTCCAGTTCACTTTGGCGCTCATGCTTGTGCAGGTGAAAGCTGGATAGATTGCCAGAGCAGCTCAACTGAATCGTGCGGAGATTGTGACACCAAATAACAATAATAACCATAAGATAAATTATTGAAAGGAGGTGTTATAATGCCTTGTTGTCAGGTTGCCTCGATGGAATGCAACACAAATATTGATTACAGTGAAATTATTATTGGAGATCGGATTATACCTTTTGTTTTTGAACTGGATATGGATTTATCGATACTAAATCCGCCCGTCGGTCAAAACCAGCGCTTTTGTTATCGAGTCACCGGAGTAGGGGAAAACATTTCGACTTATGTGAGCTTGAGTCATTGGGTACTGTCTTTATGCCCAAGTATTACGCTGGAACAGATTACCAATGTTGAAGTCACTATAGGTGGCGTAGAACAAACTGTAGTCATTGGCGAAAACGTTGAACTCTTCATCCCTCCAAAAACCGATCCAACGACTAATTGTCCAGGGCTGAAGTTCAATTTTGGGTTGAATAAGGTGCTGAATGGAGAAAACAGTACCGGGTTGTTTTGCTTTGAATTGACTACTCCTTACCCGGTCGGAGCGGTGAATGTCTGTGTAAAAGGAGGGCAGGCTTCTTCCTCAGCGCTGGCTATTTGCGGACCAGTATGCACCGATGAGAATCAGTGCGGTGTTACTGCCTCTCAACTGATCAATGTATGCGTGCCGGTAACGGTCAGACCATATGCTTATACCGGCCCTGCCAGAACTATTTGCTGTGGTGTGCCTACAGTCAATGATACTCCTTGCGAAGGAATTGCCAATGGAACCTGTACGTTCTATGTAACCCAGCAAATTTGTGTTGAAGTACCGGTAACCTTTGGTGCTTCAACTACCCCAGGGGATACCTTTATAAATTGCGGTAGCTCATCTGAAGGGGAATGTGTATGTCCAGATACAGACAATGGTCAAGATGAATAGCTTAAATTGATTTTGGTAATCTATTAAATACAGTAATACCGGGGCTACAGCCCCGGTATTACTTATTTATTTAGCATAATAGCAAGTTATCAAGTATCGTATTTTGCAGCTGCGAATGATTATATTACTGCCATGCCTTGAGCACCAATGACAGGTATTGCCGGGCTGGTAAGAAACTGCAGTGGAATCAGGAAAAGGCCGCCTTCTTTGATGGCAAATTCAGTAATAGTCCCCAAATCTCCATTTAGAACATACAAGTTGCAGCCATCCTGACTGACAGCTGTGTCAATCGGTGCAGCGATCGGGCATCTGGAACTGTATACGATTCCGGCCAGACGCAGCACTCCATTGGGGAATATTCGATAGATTGAGATCGTCCCGCTACCGGCATTGGCCGTATAAGCAAATTTTTCGTTCCTGGATATGGCTACCCAGCAAGTGGCTGCTTGCCCGTTGAGAATTGAAGGACTAATTACATTCAAGGTACCATTGTCATTTACATAATATGAAGACAAAGCATTGGGGCCGACTTCTGTTACCAACAATGGTCCAAAGGAGAGAAAAGCAGCGCCAAAAGGTCCCGCGCCGCTGGAATTGTTTACTACAGGTCCGCTCAATGTTCCATGGGCATTAACATTGAATACACTGATTCGATTGGTGTTTTTTTCTGATACCGCCAATTGACTGCCGTCCTGACTGAAAACAATACATGTAGGTTGAGGATTGGCAGTACTTAGGTTTTTAGTCGATCCGGCAATAGGGGATAGCTGCCCATCTTGATTAACCCAAAAACCGGTCACATTGGCGGGCGTGTTGATATCACCGACATTGGTGACAAATAGAAGATTACGATAAACAGCCAGACTATTTGGTCTTACGCCATTTGAAGATTGAACATCCCTTAAAACCAGTTCTCCATTGGGCAACACACGAAAACTACTGACATTGTTGCTGCTTGCATTTACTGCAAACAAAAAACAATTACCCTGTGACAGAATGATCGATCCTTGTGAAACAAGCGGATCAACTGTCTGCTCAGCCGTACCGCTGCCACCTGTTTCAAAGACACCCAGAAAAGAGACCTGCCCATTGGCAAATCTGTTAAAAGCGACAATTTTATTGTTTGTTTCATTTGTCATGGTATATACCATGCCCCTGAGTCTTCGGCAAGAAATTCTACTCATAGATACATACCTCCTATAAAAATTTAATTAACTTGTTGATTTTCAAAAACCTGCCATTTTTATTGTCTGCAGATAATGTATGTTATTCCATCATTTGCCTGGAGGTGCATTGTAAAGCTGATTGTTAGACATAATTGCTGGGACCTTTGTCTTTTCACTATTTAAGCTCGCCACTTAATAAACTTTTGTGACACTTCAAGACATATTTGAATACAATACATTAGATTTTATTTAAAGGAGGGTTGATTATGAATAACTGTTGCCACGACCATCATCACCCTAAAGATGATCATTGCTTTGATTTCAATTTCCTGGATCATTTTTGCAATTTGAGAAGACCTTTTGTATTAGCATCATCGGTGCCTCGTAACAGACAAACCGGCGTATCTCCAAAAATCAAAGCCATCAAGTTGATTTTTACCAAAGATTTTAATACCCGGGGCCTGGTAGATGTAGAAAATACCATAGACATGTGGCAAGGATGGAGACAAATACCCATCTCAATTAGAAGAACCGTTGACAAGAAAACCGGTCGTCGTGTATTACTGGTCATTCCTTTGGTTCCCCTGATTGGCGGAGTGACTTACAAAGTTCGGGTCAGATCGGTTCTAATCTTTAGAGACGGCAGGAAAGTCACCAGATGCAGGTTGATTGTTTTCACTACGGGGTGCAGATAAAAAATAAATTATTTTAGTTACCCGATAAACCGTCGATCGTTACTGGCGATCGGCGGTTTATTAATTATTTCATTGATTAAAACGAGATTTTTAGAGATAATTGTAAAGGATATAATGGAGTAAGCCAGTGGCGATTCATAGGGTACTTCATCAGCCTAGCTTGATCCCCATAGTAGTACAGTAGTATAAGGAGGATAACCCAAGATGCCCATAACAGAAATACTAGCCCACAATGCCATGAAGTACGGAGACGAAATCAGTATCATTGAAATCAATCCCGAGTTGCAGGAAAAACATGAATTCAACTGGCGTGAGTTGGAATTGATGGAGCCCAATCCTATTGCCGAATTCAGACGGGAAATGACCTGGTTCGAATTCGACAACCGTGCCAATCAATTTGCCAATCTGCTGATTAGCCGAGGAATAAAAAAAGGTGACCAGGTCGCCATCCTGATGATGAATTGTCTGGAATGGCTGCCGATTTATTTTGGAATTCTCAAAGCAGGCGCCATTGCCGTTCCTTTGAATTACCGCTATACAGCAGAGGAAATCAAATACTGTCTGGATCTGTCTGAAGCCGACGCAGTAATCTTTGGTTTTGAATTTATCGAACGGATGGAATCAATCATCAAGATTATTCCCAATGTTTTGCTGCGCTTTTATGTTGGAGAGAATTGTCCGGTTTTCGCGGAAAGCTATGAACAACTGGCAACAGTTTGTTCCATCGAAGCTCCCGCTGTAAAAATAACTGATGAAGATGATGCGGTGATCTATTTTTCTTCTGGAACCACCGGTTTTCCCAAAGCTATATTGCATAATCACACTAGCCTGATGTCCTCCTGCCAAACGGAGCAAAATCACCATGGCCAAAGCCGTGATGATAATTTTCTGCTAATCCCGCCATTGTATCATACCGGAGCCAAAATGCACTGGTTCGGCAGTTTGCTGTCTGGCAGCAAAGCAGTTCTGCTGCGCGGTGTCAAGCCGAATTGGATCCTAAAAGCAGTCTCGGAAGAACAAATTACCATTGTTTGGCTGCTGGTGCCGTGGGCACAGGATATCCTGGACGCCATTGACCGGGGCGATATCAAACTGGAAAATCTCAAACTGGATCAATGGCGCTTGATGCACATCGGTGCGCAGCCCGTGCCGCCCAGTCTGATCCGGCGTTGGAAAGAACATTTTCCTCATCATCAATATGATACCAATTATGGCCTGAGCGAATCGATCGGCCCCGGCTGTGTTCATCTGGGGGTGGACAATATTCACAAAGTTGGAGCCATTGGCATTCCCGGCTACCACTGGCAAACCATGATTGTAGACGAATCTCGCACCCCTTTGGAGCAGGGGCAGGTAGGAGAACTGGCGGTT
>CAZACF010000031.1:0-2382 GCA_964483565.1 uncultured Syntrophomonas sp.
ATCAAAGATTGTTTTGAAATCGCTCCTTTGCATAATCCCCCCAATCTGATGGGAATTGAAGCCTGCCAGGAATTAATGCCCAATGTACCCCATGTGGCCGTTTTTGATACCGCTTTCCATCAGACCATGCAAGCAGAGAACTATTTGTATGCACTGCCCTATGAAGTATATGAAAAATACAAGGTGCGCAGATACGGCTTCCACGGGACCTCCCATTTTTATGTATCTCACCGTGCGGCAGCCATGCTGGGCAAGCCTTACGAAGATTGCAAGATTATAACCCTGCACCTCGGTAATGGCGGCAGTATGGCAGCCATTAAAGACGGTAAAGTGGTTGACACTTCCATGGGCTTTACCCCGCTGGAAGGATTGGTCATGGGTACCCGCTCCGGTGATATTGATCCTGCCATCGTTTGGTTCCTGATGGACAAACTTGGTATGGATACTGCCGAAGCCAACAACTACTTCAATAAAAAATCCGGAATGTTAGGACTGTCCGGAGTTTCCAATGACCTGCGCGATGTGCTGGAAGCAGCCGGCTCAGGCAATGAAAGAGCCAAGATTGCTTTACAGGTTTACTACAATCAGGTCAAAGGCTACATCGGCAACTATATGGCCAAATTAAATGGCTGTGATTGCTTGGTCTTCACCGCTGGTGTGGGTGAGAACGGTTATGATGTACGCCAGGCCATCTGCTCTGATTTGGATTATCTGGGTGTGAAGATGGACAATGAAAAGAACAAGGTAAGAGGCAAGGAAGTGGACGTATCCACCGAAGATTCCAAGGTAAGGATCTTCGTCATTCCGACCAACGAAGAATTGGTGATTGCCCGAGATACCCTGAGACTTTCCAAATAATAAAACGGAATTTCATGATTCATACTGTAAAAAGCGGGAGCATTCCCGCTTTTTGCAGTAAAGCATGAGGAAAAAAGCGTATCATTTACATGATGGCCCCAACCTTCAGGTGGTGGTCAAAGGAGTGCATAATCATCGATTCTCAGCCTTTATACAAAAGCAGACGCTTACATGTTTATAACCAAGGAAAACTAATTGAGAAGAATGATCCGGTTGTGATTGAGACCCAACTGCATCTGACCATCAATGATGAGCCCGCAGCAGACCTGGTTTGTTCACCACAGGCTTTTGCGGAACTGGCAGTGGGTTATTGGTTGAGTGAGAGTGTTTTAAAAGATTACCAGGATCTGCACGGCCTGCGTTTTGATGACCAGCAGCAGACGCTCCATCTGTATACCAACCAGCCCTGGTCGATCAGCCAAGCTCAAAATTTTCGCCAGGTGAACAGCTGTGCCGGTAGAGGCCGGCAGGGACTGCAAACCACTACCGCCGGCATTGATCCGGTTAAAAATGACAAGGTGTTTTTCTCGGCGGAGCAGATTTTTGCCATGATCGAAGAGCTGGAAAATCGTGGAGGAACCTTTCGCCTGACCGGGGGGACGCACAGTGCCGCCCTGGGATCCCAGGGAAAACTACTGTTCAGTTATGAGGATATTGGTCGCCATAACGCTGTCGACAAGGTGTTTGGCCATGCTTTTCTCCAACAGATCCCGCTTTATGACAAGTGTTTGGTTTTAAGCGGCAGGATTGCCTCGGAAATCTTGTTAAAGGCAGCGCGTCGCAATGTAGCCTTGGTTGTGTCCCGGTCTGCTGCCACCGGCATGGCGATCGACCTGGCCCAAGAACTGGGTATCACCATGGTGGGCTTTACCCGCGGTGACAAGTTCAACATCTATTGCCATCGGCAAAGGATTAAAATTTAGCTCAAGACATTAACCAGTGCTTTTCATAATCCGCATCATGAAAAAGCTGATGGGCCAGCAGCAATAACTTATGCGCGCCGGGATTGCGCAGATAATCAGGGTTGAGATCATTGATGCGCACCCGGTCAAGGCCATCCGCATCCTTGAATAGGTTGTAAAGCTTCAAAGCCCGATCAACATCAGGCAGTTGGTACTTGTTCAATTGTTTTAAAGCGGCTTGGTCAGCAACTGCATGCAGTTCGATGATAAAACGAATGGTTTCAAGTTGCGCTGTAGGAATTTGCTGCAACAGTCCTCGGGAAACCAGTTTGCGATAACTAGCCAGTCCATGGGTGGTATCATAACCGTCGGTCAACCTGCCGATATCATGATAGATTGCCGCCAGGCAAATGAGGTCACATTCCTGTTCGGAAAGGTTTTCCAGATAAGCCAGCAAAATACCCAGCAGCAATACTCGCTTGGTATGACTGAGGGCGTGAATGCCTTCGGGATTGTGAAACCAGGCGGATTTTATCTGCCCGGCATAATTAAAATAACGATCGATCATGGCTTGGGTCTGCATCAAGGACAGCAGCTGGGATATTTTAATCATGTCCATGTG
>CAZACF010000031.1:2392-11821 GCA_964483565.1 uncultured Syntrophomonas sp.
GTGCTTTATTTGGGCTGCCCGGCCCGCATCAAAGGTTACTTGCTTTTCCCATCTGCGGACGGAATAGCTTTTTATATCACTGATATGAACCTGAGCCTGGAATAATTCTGCTTCCGGGCTGTCAACCGAGATCATATGCTGAATTGCCTGATTGATATCTGTATACCAGAGGAGCCGGGTTTCCAGATCGGAACGGTGCATGGCACTGGCGAAAATCCTGACATAGCCGTGTTCATCGGATAGCGGCATGCCTTCATGAGCATCTTTATAGCGGGTAGCCTTGCTGATGAAGGCGGAACCGAATACCTCCCGGCTATACTGGTTGTGATCCAGTAATTCCTTAAACAAGGGGTATTTATCCTGATCGGGAATAAAGCTAAATATCTCCATAAATAAATCAGGTGCCAGACGGGGATCAATGATCTCTAAAAAACGCTCAAAATCACGAGCAGCGACAGCTTTGTTCAGCTGATTTTCCGTATCTATGATACGTTTTTTTAGGTTTGCCAGATCCGCCTGGGTAGCGGAAAATTCCAAAAAAACAGTGCCCCGATAATAACAAAACGGTTTTTTCGGGTGGTTGAGGTTGATATAAAAATCACCCACATTCAATTCGCTGGCAGTGATAAAATCAAGTAATTTGGGTAAAGCTAGCGATATGCTTTGAACGTTTGTCGAACCAGCTTCAGATATAGCAATGAGACCGTTTCTGATGATAAAACCATCGAAGTTCATTTTGTTCATTGGCAAACTCCGTCTAATAATTATTTGTATTCTGTGTTTCCATTCGCTTTTATTCTATGTATATCCTGCCGGAATCATAAATGTAAAATTTACAGGATGTCCGCTCGTTTATTGACAACCTCCAGATGAGCAGTCTATAATTAATCTGGTGTTTTTAAGAGGTGTATTTATGCAAATTAATCTTGCCCGGTTGAAACTTAGGCCTCAGCAGAGCGAAGATTTTTACCTGGAAGAACCAGGCGACAATTGTTTTCTGCAGGGAACCGACTACGTTTTCCTTGATCAAATTATGGTTCAACTACAGGTGGAGAATACCGGCCGTATATTTTTAGCCCGGGGAAATGTTAAAACCCTTCTTGGCCTACCCTGTTCACGCTGTCTGAAGGACACCAGTTTAGCGATTGATGCTGATATCGAGTTGACATTGGCACATGCCGGTCTGGCTGAAAAGCCTGATGCAGACGAGGAAACCATCATTTTTCAGGGTGATACGGTGGATTTAAGTATTCCTGTCCATGAAGTTATCTTTATGGCGATTCCTATTATTCCCTTGTGTCAGGATGATTGCAGGGGACTCTGCCCGGCTTGCGGGAAAGATCTGAATCAGGGAAAGTGTTCCTGTCAACAACAGGAAATTGATCCCCGATGGGAAAAACTGAAGAATTTATAGTTGGGAAGGAGGGAATATGAATGGGCGTTCCTCAAAGGAGACAGTCACATTCTCGGAAGAATAAACGTCGGGCTGAATGGAGAAAGATAGAAAAACCCGGGTTAGTCGAGTGCCCCCAGTGTCACGAACTGAAAATGCCGCATCATGCATGTTTGAATTGTGGTTACTATAAGGGCAAAAACGTTATCTAATAAGAAATTCCAGCAAAAGAACCAAAAAGTAAGCGATAGTCTGCCAGGCTGTATCTTACTTTTTGTTTTTTATTCATATAATATAATGGCGCTGCCAATCAGCGACCAGTTTTTATTGGAGGTAAGACAATTTGAGGATTGCCATTGATGTAATGGGCGGTGACCACGCCCCGCTTGAAATGATTGCCGGAGCCGTGGAATGGAGCAAAAAAACTGACGATCAGGTTTTATTGGTCGGCCAGGAAGACAAGATCGCAGCAAGCTTGCGAAACTTAACATATCCTGAGCAACGGGTTCGAGTCATAGCTGCCTCGCAGGTGATTGAGATGAATGAATCACCGGCTACTGCCCTGCGCAGAAAAAAGGATGCGTCCATCGTGGTTGCAACCCGTCTGGTCAAAGAAGGCCAAGCCGATGCAGTATTGTCCTGTGGCAGCACGGGAGCGCAGATGGCAGCAGCTTTGTTTATCCTGGGCAGATTTGAGAATATCGAACGGCCTGCCATCGTGGCCGCCATACCCAATCGGCAAGGCCGCCCTTCATGCTTGGTGGATGTGGGAGCCAATGTAGACTGCAAACCTCAGCAACTGCTGCAGTTTGCTTTGCTGGGCAAGACTTATGTAACCATTAACCAGGATATCAATCAACCCCGGGTTGCTTTATTGAACAATGGAGAAGAAGAGAGCAAAGGCAACAGTCTGGCAGTGGAAACCTATGGATTGTTAAAAGCGCAGCCCGATCTGAATTTCATCGGCAATATTGAAGGCCGGGACATTTTTAGTGCCAAAGCGGATGTGATCGTTTGTGATGGTTTCACCGGCAATATCCTGCTGAAAACCATTGAGGGACTGGCCCAGGAAGCCATGCAGTCCTGTGTGCAGGAATTGGATAAAATCCCTTCTTTCCTGAACAAATTTGATTACAGCAGAGTCGGGGGGGCCCCCTTGCTAGGCGTGGAAGGGATAAGTATCGTCTGCCATGGCAGTTCCAAGCGGGAAGCGGTGTATAACGGGATAAGAACGGCTCGTGATTGTTTCCTGAAAAACATTGTAGAAAGACAGAAGCTGGCATTAACCCCAACCCTATAATATAATATAAAGAATAATTCGCAAGGAGGCTGATTTTGTGCAAGAGTTTTTTGCCATTGCCAGAAAAATATTAGCAGAACAATTAAATATAAATCCAGCAGAAATTACGATGGAGACCACATTTGAAGAGATCGAAGCGGATTCCATCGATATTGTAGAAATGATTATGGCTCTGGAAGATATGTATGATGTTGAGTTTCCGGAGGACGATCTGGAAGACTACCCGGTTGTGGGTGAATTGATTAAAGCTTTATATAACTATCTGGAGCAAAAGAAAAAATGAAACTAAAGGATTCAACTCATCGATTTGTGGCAGACAATCAGATCCCCTGCCGGAATGAAAAATACTTTTCCATGGCCTTGATACATCCATCTTATGCGCAGGAAAATAAAACCCGTTTCAGCAATCAGCGATTGGAGTTTTTGGGTGATGCCGTGCTGAGTTTTGTTACTGCAGATTATCTATATAACCATTATCCGGCGAAAGCCGAAGGAGATCTGACCAAGATTCGCGCCCGAGTGGTATGCGAAAATGCCCTGGTCGAGGTGGCCAGCCGAATTAATCTGGGCGCCTATCTTCAGTTAGGACGTGGTGAGGAGAAATCCGGCGGGCGCCAGCGCAAATCAATCCTGGCTGATGCGGTGGAGGCGGTCATCGGTGCCATTTATCTTGATCAGGGCATACAAGCGGCGCGGGATTTTATCCTGAGACACCTGGAGGAAACCATCCATCAGACCGCCGAAGGTGAATTCAGAGATTTTAAATCACGTTTGCAAGAAATAGTGCAGGCCCGTTGCAGCAGCAATGTATACTATGAAACCTTGGATGAAAGCGGGCCGCTGCATGCCAAGATATTTGAAGTCGGAGTTTACCATGAAAATCATTTGCTGGCCAGGGGTTCCGGCAAAAGTAAAAAGGAAGCCGAACAGCAAGCGGCGGAAAAAGTACTGCAGAATTTAACTTTGCTGAACCAATTGCATTCATAGATGGTCATCTATCAACGGAGAGGGTAATTAAATTCCATGCGGCATTTCAACATTCCTATATTTATTCCTCATTTGGGGTGTCCCTATGATTGCATCTACTGTGACCAAAAAAAAATATCCGCCCGCAGCCAAGCGCCGGATGATTTGCAGATATTAGATATCATTGAGCAATATCTGGCCACCATAACCCGCCCTGCCGAAATCGAAGCAGCCTTTTTCGGAGGCAGCTTTACTGCCATCCAGCCTGATCTGCAGGAACATTATTTGCATTTGATTCAACCTTATATTGCCCGTAATTTAATCCGGGGGATCAGGATCTCCACCCGTCCCGATTGTATTGATGACCAGACCCTGGTCTTGTTGAAAAGATATGCAGTCAAGACCATTGAGTTGGGAGTTCAATCGCTCAATGATGAGGTTTTGCTCAAATCGGGAAGGATATACCGGGCCGAGGATGTAGAAAAAAGTTGCGCTCTCATTAAAGCCGCTGGATTTAACTTGGGCATTCAGCTGATGGTTGGTCTGCCGGGAGACAATTACGACCATGACCTGGAAACCGTCCGCCGTACGATTGCGATTGCTCCGCAGATGGTAAGGATCTATCCAACCTTGGTCTTAGCCGGCACCAGGCTGGAGCAACTATGGCAGCAAGGCCAATATCAAGCGCTGACGCTGGAACAAGCCATTCCTGTCTGCCGTGATATGTGGCTGCAGTTTTCCAAAGCAGAAATACCGGTCATCCGGATGGGACTTTATCCCGGGGAAGAGCTGCGCCGGCCCGGCAATATCCAGGCGGGCCCGTTTCATCCCGCCTTTGGGGAATTGGTAGAACAGGCGGTATTCAAGCAACAAGCGATCCTGGCAGTAAAGCTTTTCCAGCAGCAATATGGCTGCCAAGAGGAGATTGTCCTCGGGGTCAACCAGCGGGATCTTTCCAAATTGCTGGGCCGCAAGCGCAGTAATTTATTATCCATTCAACGTTCTCTGGGTCTGCAGGAACTGCAGGTAATGCCCTGTCATACCGAAAAAAGAGATTGGATCAGTGTAGGCTGCGACCGGGACGGAACAGAAAAATATGTGCTAAGTCGGACAGAGTTTCTTCATAACATCTCTTAAGCATTATTGCGGGGCAGGATTTATTCCCGTCAAAAACGAACTTAAGCAGCAGTGATTCTTATACAGGAGGACCCTGTTTTGTATTTAAGGAGACTGGAAATCAAAGGATTTAAATCTTTTGCAGAAAATACTGAATTACTTCTGGAGCCCGGCATCAATGTGATTGTCGGGCCCAACGGCTGTGGTAAAAGCAATATTGCCGATGCCATCCGCTGGGTGCTGGGTGAGGCCAATGTGCGTCATCTGCGCGGACAGAAGAATGAAGATGTTATCTTTAACGGCAGTGACAAGCAAAAAGCCCAGAGCATGGCGATGGTGGATATGACCATTGACAATGCCAGCGGGGAACTGCCGGTCGATTACCGTGAAGTGACCATTGGCCGAAGGCTTTTCCGCAATGGAGAAAGTGAATATCTGCTCAACAAATCCAAAGTACGGATGAAGGATATTGTTGCCCTTTTTACCGGAACCGGGCTGGGCAAGCGCGGTTATTCCCTCATCAGTCAGGGTGAGCTGGAACAGGTTTTAAATGGTCAGCCTTTTGATCGGCGTCTGATCCTGGAAGAAGCATCCGGAACCATCAAGTACCGGCAGCAAAGAGATGAGGTAAAACAAAGACTAACTGCCAGCACGCTTGATCTGCAGCGGGTCACTGACATCATGGGAGAGATGGAGATTCATGCATCGGAATTGTCCAAAAAGGCAGACCGGGCTGAAAAACATATAGCCCTGAAGGAACAATTCGAAACGCTCGACCGGGCGTTGATCGCTGTCGAGATAAAAGACTGCCGGAATAGTCTGGCGGCGAAACGAGAAGATTTGCAGCAGAAGAATGCATCCGGGCAGATGATTGAGGAAAAGCTGAAAGAGCTGAATGCGCGTTTGGCTATGGCCGAACAGGATGCCACGGCCTGCAGCCTGCAGCTGGGCGAAATCAAGGACAAAAAATTTCAGCTGGAAGCTGAATTAGGCCATAGCGAAGCCGATATTAAGCTGATCGGGGAAAGAATAAAGAATTTACAAGAACGCTTTGAAAATGCAGTAGTTGATGCCAATAAGTATACCCGCATGCTGGAGGCCATCCATACGGATCTGGAAAAACACCAGGAAAACATGCAGATGGAGGAAAAGCAATGGCAGCAGCGTCATTTGCTCTTTGTCCAATTAAATGAGGAAAAAAAAGCTCTGGAAGCCGCCATCAATGCAGCCCAGGAAATGTTTGCCCAAAAACGTTTACTTACCTTTGAAGAGGCCCAACAGGAAAGCCAATTAAAGAACAATCTCATCAGCAGCGAGGACAGGCTAAAACAAAGCCAGGAGAAGAAGGAACGGTTGCAACTGCGCTGGGAGGACAGCCAGGCTAAAATTCTACAGACGGAACAAAAACTCCAGGCATTGCAGCAACAAAAACAGACCAGCCGTGATCAATGGCAAGGACTCCAGGAGCAGATTTTTACCATGCAGCAAGAGTATCAGGAAACCTCCGCTCAATTGGAAAGTTTGGAAGACCAGGAGCAGACCCTGCAAAGAACCATCAGTGAGCTGGAAAACAAACGGTTGGGCTTAAAAGATTTGGAAAACAAGCTTTACGGTTATTCAGAAGGGGTAAAGGCCATCCTCGAAGCCAAAGCGCGGGGGGAGAAAAAGCTATCAGGTGTAAAAGACCTGATGGGCAGGATCATTGATGTACCAGCCGGCATGGAAACAGCCATTGAGGCCGCTGCCGGCAAAGGACTGGAAAATATCGTGACAACCAGCATGGAGGATGCCCGTGAGGCCATTTATATTCTTAAAAGAAAAGGGCTGGGCAGAGTTACATTTTTGCCATTGAATGGTCTGCGAGTCACCAAGCTGGATTCCCGTCTGGTGCAGGAGTTGGAACGAGAAGAGGGTGTGTTGGGATTGGCTTCCCGTTTGGTCAGCTATGACGCCCAATATGAAAAAGCGGTTGAATATCTGCTGGGGAGAGTATTGTTGGTCAGTGATCTGGACAGAGGCATGCAGGTTTACCGGCACCTTAAGGCCCCTCTGCGGATCGTCAGTCTGGACGGAGAAATCATTAATGTCAGCGGAGCCATGACCGGAGGCAGTTCCAGCGGACGCAACAGCGCCAGCCCGCTGAAACGCAAAGCGGAAACCCGTAAATTGGAACAGCAACTGGCTGAACATTGCGCTCGGCTGGAGCAGATACGGCAGGACAAACAAAAGGTAAGTACAGTCCTTAAGACATTGGATGAAAAATGTAAAGACGGCCGCAACCAAATTGCGGAAGCTGAATTCCAGTTGGATTTGATCCAAAAGGAACTGGACAACACCTCTGCCAGTTTGGCAAACGAATCAGAAGGAAGCCTGCTTTACCAGCAGGATATTGAAATACAGCAAACTTACATCAGCGCTTTTACCAAGGAGATCGTGCAAACCAAACAGCAATTGACGCAGCATGGAGAAAAAAGCAGCCAGTCCGCTCAGGAACTGGAACAAATCAAAGCAGATCTGGAAGAAAATAGGCGCGAATATGATATCCTGGTGGAAAGAACTCGTTCCCAGCAGGAACAGCTGGATATGAAAACGCAGGAATTGGAAAATCTCAGAAGAAATCTGGCGCAGTTTATGGAAGTCGAAGACTCTTATGAGCTATCCGTAAAGGAAGCGGAGAAATTACAGAACCGTATGCAAATTGACATTAAACATCAGCAAGAACTCATCCAAAAGTCCAGACAAATGAGTATTGCTCAGCAAAATCAAATCGAAGCAATGCAGCGAGCTTATCAATCCCAGCAGGAAATGGTCGGCCGTTATACGGAAGAGATCAAGGCGCTGCGCGACCAGTGCGGGCCATGGCAGGAACAGTACAATCGCCTTGGCGAGGAGATACGGCTGGCTGAAATGCGTATTCTGCGACTTGAGATGGAACAAGAAACAGCCTTGGGAAAATGGCAGGAAAAGTACGCTGGTCTGGAACCTGCTGCTTATGAACAGCCCATGAGTGCAGCCGAGCAAAGGCGCTCACGGCAACAGACCGATCTGCTGAAACAGGAAATCGAGCGATTAGGTCCGGTCGACCTTGGAGCCATTTCAGAATACCGGGAACTGAACGCCCGTCTGGAGTTCCTGCAGCAGCAAAGTTCTGATATACTTGAAGCGCGGGAAGCCCTTGAAAAACTATTATTGGAAACAGAAAAAGTTATGGCAAAGAATTTTAACCAATTCTTGCTGCTGGCCAATGAAAGTTTTAAGCGTACCTGCCAGGAAATATTTGGCGGCGGTGAAGCCAGCCTGGTGATGGAACCAGACGGAGATTATCTGGCCGCAGGAGTGGATATTGAAATCAAATTACCCGGCAAGCGCAGTCAATCCCTGAACCTTCTCTCCGGGGGAGAAAGGGCTTTGACCTGTATCGCTTTTATATTTTCCTTGTTGCGGCTGCGTCCGGCACCTTTCTGTCTGCTGGATGAAATAGATGCAGCGCTGGACGAAACCAATCTTGGCCGTTTTACAGAGTTTTTAAAAGGGATGGCCAAAGAGATCCAGTTTATCGTCATAACCCACCGACAGTCGACCATTGAGGCCGGCAGCAGCCTGTTCGGAGTGACCATGCCCCAGGAAGGTGTTTCCGCGATTCTTTCCTTGAATCTGGAGGAAAGTATAGACCTGGCGGTTTAAAAACAAACATTTAAAGGTGGAGCGTTTAATGGCATTGTTCGACAAATTTAAAAATAAAAAACGTGAAAAAGCCCAGACAGATGAAACAAATCAGGAAAACCAACTCAATCTGGAAACTGAATCAGCCCAGACCGAAAAAATATCGGCACAAGCCCACCACGCTCAGCAGACTGATGATGCGAATGACTTGCCTGCAGCGGTAGAACTGGCAGAGGAATTAGAAATTGATTTGATGGAGGAGCACCTTGTTCAGCAGAGGGATGATGAGGAAATAAGCCCGGAAAAGAGCAAGAAGGGCATCTTTGAACGTTTTAAACTGGGGCTGAGCAAGACCCGGCAAAACATCGGCGGAAAGATTGACCATCTGATCAAGAGCACGCGCAAGCTGGATGAGGAATTTTTTGAAGAACTGGAAGAGATATTAATCCAGGCGGATGTGGGGATGGACACATCCCTGGCTTTGGTAGAAAAAATCCGTTCCCAGGTTAAGAAGCAAAAGATCAATGATCCGCTACAGGTGACCGACCTGTTGCAGGAAGCGATTGCAGAAGTGATGGGAACCGATCAGGTGCCCTTAAACATCGGTGCGGAAAAGCCCAGCATCATTCTGGTGGTAGGGGTGAACGGTGCCGGCAAAACGACTACTATTGCCAAATTGGCTTATAAATACAAACTGGACAAGCAAAAGGTTGTTTTGGCTGCCGCAGATACCTTCCGGGCGGCGGCCATTGATCAGCTGCAGATATGGGCTGATCGTGCCGGAGTAGAACTAATCAAGCATCAGGAAGGAGCAGATCCCGGTGCGGTGGTATATGATGCCATCAGTGCCGCCCGAGCCCGTAAAGCAGATATTCTCATTGTTGATACGGCCGGACGTCTGCAGAATAAAACCAACCTAATGAAGGAGATCAGCAAGATCCGCAAAGTGATCGAAAAAGAAATACCCTCTGCTCCGCATGAAGTACTGCTG
>CAZACF010000031.1:11831-16993 GCA_964483565.1 uncultured Syntrophomonas sp.
CCAGGTCGAAGTATTGCTGGTTCTTGATGCTGCCACCGGTCAAAATGCCATCAGTCAGGCTCGTCTTTTCAGTGAGGCGACCGGGGTTTCGGGGATTGTTCTGACCAAACTGGACGGTACAGCCAAGGGCGGGATCGTCATAGCGGTGGCCAGAGAACTGGGTATTCCCGTCAAACTGGTGGGGATCGGAGAGGGAATGGAAGATCTACGGGAGTTTTCACCCGATGTTTTTGCTCGGGCGATGTTTGTCAATGAATAAACGGCAATTGAATGATCAAATGACAAGGAGGGCGAATTATGCCACAAGTTGCAGTCATTGGAGGTACCGGAGTATATGACCCCGCCATATTGGATAACATCCGGCAGATCAACGAAAAGACCCCTTATGGAGAAGTCAAGGTTCTGGTCGGCACCTATAAAGGGTATGAGATGGCCTTTATCCCTCGTCATGGGGCGGATCACAGTGTGGCTCCCCATTTAATTAATTACCGGGCAAATATCATGGCCTTGAAGCAACTGGGGGTCAACACCATTATGGCAACAGCGGCGGTGGGATCTCTGGAGCGAGAATTTAAACCCGGTGAATATGTGCTGGCCGATCAGTTTCTGGACTTCACCAAAGTTCGCCAGCATACCTTCTATGAGGGCGGGGCGCAAGGCGTCGTCCATTGTGACATGACGCTGCCTTATTGTCCCGAGGTACGGGCTGCCATCGAGAAATCCGGGCAGGAGCAAGGCCTTACGGTTCACAACGGAGGCTGTTATGTTTGTACGGAAGGCCCACGTTTTGAAACGGCAGCCGAAATCAAAATGTTTCAACAGGTGGGCGGGCAGTTGATCGGCATGACCAGCGTGCCGGAGGTTTGCCTGGCCCGTGAGATGGGGATCTGTTACGGCAATATTTCCATCGTTACCAATTATGCAGCCGGCATCTCCAATACCATTCTTACCCATGCGGAAGTTCTGGAAATGATGGGGAAAAGCATCGGCAAGGTACGCTCCTTGATCATGGAAAGCGTCAAATATTTATCGCCGCAACGCGAATGTGACTGCGGCAAAATATTGACTGAAACGAGCCTCAAGCAATGATCGCCACGATTTATTGGGACGAAGATGCAGTGGTTATTCTTGATCAAAACGAATTGCCCGGGCAGATCAAGTATGTCCGCTGTGAAGATTATCAGGCTATGGTTCATGCCATCAAGACCCTGCAGGTGCGGGGCGCTCCCTTGATTGGAGTGGCTGCTGCTTATGGCTTGACGCTAGCGGTTTGGAAAGCGCGTACAGAAATGTCCCCGCTGAACGACTTATATGACCGGGCAGAAAAAGAATTTGCCGCCTCCCGTCCCACCGCCGTCAATTTATTCTGGGCGATCCGGCGTATGCGCAGTGTTTATGATCAGGTAAAGGCACAGGATCAAGCCGCAGTCGCCGGGGCTTTGTTGGCTGAAGCCGAGCGGATTCTGGCCGAGGATGTAAATATCAATCAACGCATCGGCGCGAACGGTGCCCGGCTGTTTACCGACCAGGTGCGTGTTATGACCATCTGTAATGCTGGCGCATTGGCTACGGGAGGTTATGGTACGGCCCTGGGCGTGATTCGTTCCATCCATCAAAAGGGCATTTTGCAGCAGGTTTGGGCCTGTGAGACCCGACCGGTATTACAAGGGGCGCGGCTGACCGTCTGGGAACTGAGTCAGGATCAAATTCCGGTCACTTTGATTACCGATAACATGGCCGCTTATGTTATGAGCCGGGGCGAAGTAGATGCTGTCATCGTAGGCGCGGATCGAATTGCTGTTAATGGTGATACCGCCAATAAGATAGGCACTTACGGCCTGGCAGTGCTGGCCGCCTATCATCAAATCCCCTTTTATGTGGCGGCCCCTATGTCCACGGTTGATCCCGGCATGGATTCAGGACAAATGATTCCCATTGAAGAACGTCATCACGATGAGGTGCGCCAAATTCGGGGCATGTATGTGACCGTGCCCGAAGTCAAGGTTTATAATCCGGCTTTTGATGTAACTCCCGGGGGGTTGGTGACTGCCCTTATTACTGAAACCGGCATTATCCAATCGCCGTATTTTTGTGACCGTTAGATAAATATTTAACAATAAAGAGGGAAGCGAATGCAGTATCTGAAAGAAAGAAAATTAGTCTTGGATATGGCACAGAGGATCTCCAGAGAAAAAATGGTGCCCGGCACCTGGGGCAATGTCAGCCTGAGAGTCAAAGATCAGCCGTTGTTGCTGATCACACCCAGCGGGATGGTTTATGAAACCATGACCATTGATGATATTGTGCTGCTTGATCTGGAGGGAGAGATCGTTGATGGGCAACGAATTCCTTCCATTGAAAAACATTTGCATGCCCGCATTTACAAACAGAGAAGTGATGTAGGCGCGATCGTCCATGTGCACACCACTTATGCCAGTGCTTTTGCGGTGGCGGGAAGGAACATACCAGTGATTCTGGAGGAAACCGCCCAGGTCATCGGACATGCTGTGCAGGTAACTGGCTATGCCCCCTGTGGCACGGAGAAATTGGCTCTGGAAACAGTCTCTGTGCTGGGTGACGGTAATGCGGTACTGCTGGCCAATCACGGATTAGTGGGAGTAGGTGCAGATCTGAATCAGGCTTTGCGCGTTTGCCAGGTAGCTGAGAAAACCGCCCAGGTGGGTTTGCTGGCAGAAAAACTGGGAAAAGTAAATGAATTGTGCGCGGCAGATATCAGCATATTAAGAAAACAGTTTATTGACTATGGCCAAAACAATCGGAAATAGCCTTGTTTAAAGACGGGTATGGTCCGAATCTGACTGATAACGCAGGAAGGGATTGATAAAGTGAGTATATTGATCGAAAACGGCAGCCTGATCACCATGACGGAAGGCAATCAGGTGAAGGAAAAAGCATATTTGATCATTGATGATGATAAAATCACCGCAATAGGCAGCGGGCAAGCTCCGGCGGGGAATTATGAAAAGCGTATTGATGCCGCCAACCATTTGGTACTGCCCGGCTTTGTCAATACCCATACCCATGCGGCCATGACCCTGCTGCGCGGCTACGCTGATGATCTGCCCTTGAAGGAATGGCTGGAAACCAAAATATGGCCTTTGGAAGACAAGCTCACTGCTGAAGACGTCTACTGGGGATCAATGCTGGCCATTGTGGAAATGATCAAATCCGGGACGACCTGCTTTTCGGATATGTACTTTTTTGTTAATCAGACCGCTCGGGCTGTAGAGCAAACCGGCATCCGGGCTGTGTTGTCGCGCGGCATGGTGGGGGTAGGGCCTCAGGCCGATGCTGCCCTGGAAGAGAGTCGATCCTTGGTCAGTGAGTGGTCGGGACGCGGTCGGGGACGCATTTCGTTTATGCTGGGGCCGCACGCCCCCTATACTTGTCCACCCGAGTATTTGCAACGGGTTATGCAACTGGCGGAAGAACTCAAGGTCGGACTACATATTCATATTGCCGAAACCAAAGGAGAATATGAGAATATTAATCAGACCTATGGAAGAACCCCGGTGGCTCATTTGGAGAGCTTGGGCTTATTTAATATTCCTACCCTGGGAGCGCATTGCGTTCACCTTGACCAAGCAGAAATTGACATCCTGGCCCGTTACAATGTTGGCGTTGCCCACAACCCGGAAAGCAATATGAAACTGGCCAGCGGGATTGCGCCCGTACCGCCAATGCTTACGGCGGGTATTGCGGTTGGATTGGGCGCCGATGGAGCTTCCAGCAACAACAACCTGGATATGCTGCAGGAAATGCGCAGCTGCGCATTTATCCATAAAGTAAATCATTTTGATCCCACTGTACTGCCTGCCCATCAAGCCTTGCAAATGGCCACCGTCAACGGTGCCCGGGCTTTGAGACTCGCCGATATTGGAACCCTGGCGGAGGGGCAAAAAGCGGATATTATTTTGGTCAGTTTAAAAGAAGCTCATATGATCCCCCGCTATGATCTGATTGCCAATTTGGTTTATTCTGCCCAGGCATCTGATGTACAAACCGTTATTATCAACGGCCAGATCATCATGGAAGAGCGGGAGATTAAAACATTTGATGAGGCCGAAGTGCTTGAGCAGGCTAAAAAGACCGCCCGGCGGCTGGTGGGGCAGGATTAATCGAGGATCAACAGGGAGGCTTCAACATGGCTGCAGTGATTAGTTTTATAGGTCGTCACAATTCCGGCAAAACTACAGTTTTGTCCGGGGTGATATCATATCTGAGCAAGTCCGGATATAAAGTGGCGGTCATAAAACATGCCCATCACCATCTGAATATTGATATCTACAAGGACTCGGAAATGTTTTTGCAGGCCGGAGCCCAATATGTTTGTGCCAGTTCTCCTCAACTTATCCTGAAATATCAGCACCGAGAAAGCGAAGCTGATGTTCATGCGCTGTTGAATGAAGTTCCCGAGGGGTATGATCTGGTGATTGTGGAAGGATACAAGAACGAGGCGTTGCCTAAAATTGAGGTTTTGCGAGAAGAAATTGATCCCCAACCCATGCTTTTACCCCAAACCATAGCGTTGGTAAGCGATTTTAAGCTGCCGTCAGAAGTGGAGGTTTTTCCCAGCCAAGCGGTGGAAGATATTGCCCGATTTATACTAACCTCAATGAATTTGCCTAAACCCGTAATGGAATAATTAACGGAACCGCCACCTGTTACAGTAAACGGTTCCGTTAATCAGCAAGCAAATCTGTAAGCGGAGTTCTGTATTTGATAGTCATCTATCTCGGCGCTCAGTTGCCTGAACGCTCCAGCGACCTTACCCGGGAACGGGATGGGCCATCCCCATGTTCCTCTATTTGGTCTTGCTCCGGGTGGGGTTTACCTAGCCAAACAGTCACCTGTTTGCTGGTGAGCTCTTACCTCACCGTTCCATCCTTACCCCATTAAGGGGCGGTTTATTTCTGTGGCACTTTCCTTGGGGTCGCCCCCACTGGACGTTATCCAGCACCCTGCCCGACGGAGCTCCGACTTTCCTCAGGTATTTGCAGTACCTGCGACTATCTGATTTACTTGCCTATCTATTATATACAACCTGGATAAAGTAATCCAGGTTAAAATAACCCATCCCTTACAAATATATATTTGAAAAAAAAATAATAACAAGCAGGAAAATACTTGCTTTTGGAGAA
>CAZACF010000032.1:0-4305 GCA_964483565.1 uncultured Syntrophomonas sp.
CCTTAACTCCCAGCGCCGACCCCTGATTGGGCATCACAAGCCGGTACCAGAATCTTCATCGATGTGCCCGTTACGGATTTTTAGGCCCGTATTGAAAAAGGATAGGGTTGACTAGAATACTGCAACCTTTTTGCCCTGTTATTCCAGTAAAATATTATACCATAATAACATAGAAAATATAAAGCACTGTCATAGCCGGTACAACTTCGGCTACCCCATGTTTGGGGATGGCTCATTAGCTGCTGCGATGCAGCGAGTACAGAGCCAGGCAGCGCAAAAAATCAGCTTCCTGGCCAAATCCCTGCAGGCTCTGCAGACAAGCTTCCACTTCATGTGCCGCCATGGTTCTGGCAACCTCCAGACCATAGCAGGCGGTGTAAGTCATCTTCAGGTTTTTTTCATCACTGCCCACCGGTTTGCCCAGCAGCGATTGATTCCCTTCCACATCAAGAATATCGTCGGTAATCTGAAAAGCCAGGCCGAAATGGCGGGCGTAATGAGTCAAGGCCTGCAAATCGTCAGCACCTATCCCCCCCAGAATTGCACCGCTGCGCAGGGAAGCCGTAAACAAAGCGCCGGTCTTTAGTTGATGCAGTTTCACCAGGCTCTCCTGGCCCTGCTGATAGATATCGTTCAAATCCATCACCTGTCCGCCGATCATTCCTTCACTGCCGGCAGCAGCGGCAATTTCCTCCATGACCTGCAGCAACTTTGCTGATTCAACCCCGGGCAGGCCAGCAATCCGGGCCAGCAACTGGAATGCCCCGGTTAACAGGGCATCACCGGCCAAGATAGCGTTGGCCTCACCATATACGATATGGCAGGTCGGTTGGCCGCGGCGCAGATCATCGTCATCCATGGCTGGCAAATCGTCATGGACCAGAGAGTAGGAATGGATCATTTCCAGAGCACAGGCCAGATTGTCCAGGGCCTCTCCTGCAAAACCGGCCATTTTACCGCTCTCCAAAACCAAAATTGGCCGCAGTCTTTTGCCGCCGTTAAACACCGCGTAGCGCATAGCCTGGTGGATTAAGGGCGGAAATACCTCTCCCCCGATCAAGGTCTTGTGCAGACAACCCTCCACATACTCTTTTCGTTGCTGTAATTGTGATGCAAATAAATTACTGTCAAAATCCATATTATTTCCTTTCTGTCAGCTGAGTGAAGGTCTTCTATCAGGAGGTTTTCATCGAACCAGACTGGTACACGGTAATCCCACCGCCAGGCTGAAGAAGCCTGTCCTTCAGCAACCAGCCGGCAGCCCCGAACTTGCCTTGTAAGCGTCGTGGCAGTCATGGCTCTTGCCGAATCAGGCTTCAAAGTCCTGCAGTTCCATTTCTCCGTTCAATTGCTTGACCAACAGATTGACTTGGCCGTCGGTTTTGCGCAGTTCCCCCTGACAAAGAAGCGAAATTTTGACTCCTTCTTCAAACAATGCCAGTGACTCTTCCAGTCCCGGCTGGCCAGATTCCAGCTGTTCCACAATTTCTTCCAGACGTTTTAAAGCCTGGTCAAAAGTCAGCTTTTTCATACTCTATTTTCTCCTTTTCCATGACCTGCAATTGCAGTCGGCCATCGCGCAGCCGGGCAGTCAGTTGCTCTCCCGAATTGACCTCCTCAATACTTTTGATAATTTTCTGGGCATGACTGAGAATTGCATAACCACGACTCATAACTTTCAATGGGCTCAGGTTATCAAGTCCGGCCGCCGCCATAGCCAGTGCTTGCTGTCTACTTTCCAGACTTTTCTGCATGGCCTTGGATAAACGCTGGTTGGCATATTGAAGTTCCAGATGACGCTTGTCCAGCAATTCCCGCGGATCACGCCAAATACGTCGCATCATCAAATAATCCAGCGCCTCTGCTTGGCGGCTGAGATTTTTTTGCATAGCCCGGATCAGTTGTCTATTCATGGACTCCAGTTGATTCTGCAGCACTGTCCAATCAGGTACAGCCAGCTGCGCAGCTTGAGTCGGAGTCGCCGCCCGGACATCAGCCGCAAGATCAGCCAGGGTCACGTCCACTTCATGGCCAACCGCTGATATCACTGGAATAACCGATGCAAAGATCGCCTCCACCACTTCCCGACTGTTAAAGGCCATCAAATCTTCCAAGGATCCGCCACCCCGGCCCACAATGATAACATCGACACCGCCATATGCGTTTAAATCTCTGATTCCGGCAGCCAATTCCCGGGGGGCTTCCATCCCCTGTACGGTACTATGGACAATAACTACCCGGGTGGAAGGGTGACGCTGTCTGATTACCTTCAGTATGTCACGCAAGGCGGCTCCATCCTGGGAAGTCACTACCCCCACACAGAGCGGCCTGGCGGGCAGCGGTTTTTTTCTTTCCAGAGCGAAATAACCTTGCTGATCCAATTCCTTTTTTAATTTCTCCAACTGCAAATAAAGGGCGCCCGCTCCAAAAGGCTGCATGCTGTCAACATAAAACTGATATTTGCCCTGTTTGGAAAAGATCGCCACTGAACCAAACAACAATACCTCCATGCCGTCTTCCGGCCGAAATTTGAGGCCTTGATTACGACTGCGGAACATGACACAGCTAACGGCTGCGTCCCCTTCTTTAAGGGTGAAATACATATGTCCGGACTGTTGGAACAAGCGAAATCCGGAGATCTCCCCTTTGACCCAGATCCCCTGCAGGATAGGGTCTGCTTCCAACAGGGCACCGATATATTGATTTAAAGCACTGACGGTAATGAATTCTTTCATATTCGACCTCTTCTGCCTGATGGTTGAAGAACCCCACCCGCTTACGCAATCGAAGATTGCTTGCGGGGCCCGGGAACCTTGTGTTTCACAATAAACAATAAAACAAATGCCAGGCTTGCCTGGCGTTTGGGGTTGGTTAGTAGATCATTTCCTCGACTTAAACTGCCAGGAAAATATCCAGCACTTTACAATCAGTCTGGCTGATGATGGTTGATCTTGTCCAGTATGGCGTTGATAAAAGCCGATGAATTATCTTCTCCGTATTTTTTGGATATTTCAATCGCTTCGTCAATGGCTACGACAGCCTGGCTGCCCGGCAAAAACATAATCTCGGCACTGGCTATCCGCATCAGGTTTCGATCTACTGAAGACATCCGATCAATCGCCCAATCATTGGCATAGTTGCCGATGAGTTGATCAATGGTATGTTTATTCTGCAGACAGCCATCAATCAAAGACCAAGAAAACTCCTTTTCACTGTCGTCAAGATGATGATCTGCCAGCAGATGTTCAAAAGCCATACGGGGGTCTGCATTGACCTGATCCACCTGAAATATTACTTTAAATGCCAATTCCCGTGCTTTTCTTCTGCTCAACGTTTTCTTCCTTCCTACTGTATAATAAGGACTGACACTGCCTGGTAGATGGCTGCTTTTCAGGAGTTTTGTTTAAACAAATTTTTAATCCAAGCTTCTAAATTGGTATTATCATCAATTTTTTTACCAATGAAATAGCCACCCAGAATACAGATAATGATAAACATGGTGCGCCAAAAGCCATAGCTGATGAACAGAATGCTAGCCAGCAAGCCCAACAGAACGCCGACTACTTTGCCGCGATGTTCACCCATTAAATAAATAAATATTTTCTCCAACATGCCGAGTCAACCCTCCTTATTTGCCAGCTTTGAAATCATCTACGCGTATTTTGACCTCATTAACCTGCAGTCCGCCAACATTCTCCAACTGTTCCTTGACAATTTTCTGCGTTGCCGTGGTTACCTCGGGCACATTTAATTCAGGATTAATCATCATATGGAGTTTAACTGTTAATCCAGACTTGTCTTTTTTTATTTCCGGACGAATATCCTTGATTCCCTCAAGCTGACGCACTGCTTTCATAACCAGCAGCTTAATGGCTTCGTCGGTCATGGTAACTTGTCCCAGCAACCCTTCTCGAACAATTATCCCCTCATCTTCACTTTCAAGGGTTTTCCAGCTTTGTATCAAAAACACCATCGCCAATAACAGCACCAGCAAAGCAACCAGCCCGGTAGGCAGACGGTTTTGATCATTCAAGGCGGTTTGTAAATAGGGCAGGGGATCAAAAGCAGAAATAGATGCTGCGAGAATTGCACCACTTACCAGCAATAAGAGTATATTATAAATTGAAAGAAGTAACCGCCAAATGATTGGCATACTGAAACTCCCCCTTCATTATAAGATAACCCCCTGCAGATACAGGGGGTTATAAAGTCAATCTACTTACTCGACTTCCTCACTGTTTGCTTCTTCCACCTCAAGTTTGGCCATGGTCACCGATACTACATGAACATTTACCGCCGCCACAT
>CAZACF010000032.1:4315-16351 GCA_964483565.1 uncultured Syntrophomonas sp.
CATGTAACCCGGTCATCATCTCCACCGCACTTCTGACTTCTTTTTGCACATCCTCTGCTACCCGGGGAATTGCGAAACCGTACATAATGCTTAAAAATATATCAATCGTCGTTTCTTGGTCATTGATTTCTACTCGGATTCCTTTACCGAAATTCTTTTTGCCGAGTTTTTCAACCAGATCTGTGCCCCAGCCACCACTCATGGAAGCTACACCTTCGACTTCGATCGCTGCCAGACCAGCAACCGTAGATACTACCTCATCAGCAATACGAACCACACCCATGTCGTTTGCTATCTCTGGTCTCTTCATTTCCAAGTCAATCACCTCCAATTGTATTATGTGGTTATTTTACCATTGCTAAACCTAAATAAGCAATGAATATGGTTATATCTGCTAGTTAATTCTTCTTTTGAAACCGATTAAAACGAATGCTCCCCCATCCTGCGCTGAATAAAATTGGTATATACTTCTCCCTTTTGGAAGAATGCGTTGTCCAGTACGCGCAGATGAAAAGGAATGGTGGTATGCACATTGCCCACCCGAAATTCCAGCAAAGCTCGGTGCATGCGTTCCATCGCCTCGGTCCGGTTTCTGCCCCAGACGATCAGTTTGGCAATCATGGAATCGTAATAAGGCGTAATCGTATAACCGCTGTAGGCACTGGAATCAACCCTTACCCCAGGGCCTCCCGGACACCAGTATTCAGTAATCTGGCCAGGAGACGGCAAAAAATTGTTGTCGGGGTCTTCTGCATTAATGCGGCATTCGATGGCCCAACCGTTTATTCTCACATCGCTTTGGGAGATGCTCAACAGCTCTCCAGCGGCAATCCGTATTTGTTCTTTGACGATGTCGATACCAGTCACCATTTCAGTAACCGGATGCTCGACCTGAATGCGGGTATTCATCTCTATAAAATAAAAATTCTTGTTCCGGTCAACCAGAAACTCGATCGTTCCCGCACTGGTATAATCGGCTGCCCGGGCGGCCTGGATAGCCGTCTCCCCCATCTTTTCCCGCAATTCATCATCCAGCATGGAGGAGGGAGCTTCCTCCAGCAACTTCTGGTTGCGTCTCTGCAAAGAACAATCCCGCTCTCCCAGATGGATCATATGGCCATATTCGTCTGCTAAAATTTGAAACTCAATATGACGGGGCTCTTCAATATATTTTTCAATATACACCTCGTCATTGCCAAAGGCACTTTTGGCCTCCATTCTGGCCATGTTGAGCGCCTCTTGTAAAGCTGCCCGGTGGTGGGCCAGACGCATGCCTTTGCCTCCCCCGCCGGCCGATGCTTTGATCATTACCGGATAACCAATCTGCTCAGCTATTTCAATGGCCTGGTCAAAACTTTTAACCGCTCCGTCACTGCCCGGAACCAGCGGTACTCCTTGCCGGCTGACCAGTTCCCGGGCCTTGACTTTGTCTCCCATCATCTCGATCACATGGGGCCGGGGTCCAATAAACTTGATCTCATTGGTCGCACACAGCTCGGCAAAATAAGCGTTTTCAGCCAGAAATCCATAGCCGGGGTGAATCGCCTCCGCACCTGTATTCTGGGCTGCAGCAATGATATTGGAAATATTTAAGTAACTCTGGTTGGCCGGCGCGCCGCCTATACAAATCGTCTGGTCGGCCATGGCCGTATGCATGCTGTGGCGATCCGCCTGCGAATAAACAGCCACCGTGGCTATGCCCAAATCCCGACAGGCGCGGATGATCCGGACGGCTATTTCACCACGATTGGCAATCAATATTTTGGAAAACACTCGATCACCCCTATTCTTTCTCAATTAAAAACAGAAGTTGATTGTATTCGATCGGTTCTGCGTTCTCCACCGCTATTTCTATGATCTTGCCGTCGCATTCGGCTTTGATCTCATTCATCAGTTTCATGGCTTCTACAATGCACAAGGTCTGTCCTTTTTTTACATGATCCCCTTCACGGGCAAACGGGGGTGCGTCCGGAGAGGGGGCAGCATAGAACGTCCCCACCATCGGGGAAAGGACTTCAACCCGTTTGGCAGCATCATAAGCCGGCTGGCTCTCCTCAGCTGCCATCGGCTCGACAGCAACAGCTTTACTGCCGGCCGTCTTGCGCAGATTTATTTTAAAACTGTCTTTCTGCATTTCCAACTCGGCCAGGCTGGTTTGGTCAAATAGCAATATCAGCTCTTTCAGCTCATTTATGTTCATCTCATCATCTCCCTTACTGACTGGTTTCTGGCGGACTTGAGGAAGGGTTTTTTTGATGATCTCTTCCTGTTGGGTGGCTTCCCGGCCCAGGCTGTCAGTCGACAGGATCTGGGGAATATCTTCCTCTTGCTGTACTTGGCGATTGGCAAAGTATTTTAAAGCGACTTGGGGGAATAAAGCATAGGACAGAATGTCTTCTTCACTGGCCGAGATTTCAGCCATCTCCTGCCGGGCTTTTTCCCAGCCGGGGGCTAAAAGATCAGCCGGGCGCGAGGTGTTGACGGCTTCATCGCCGATGATCTTTTTCTGTACCTCGGTATCAATTGAGGCCGGAGGCTTGCCATAAAAGCCGCGCACATAATTCTTGACTTCGCCTGGACAGAGCTTGTAGCGTTCTCCGGTTATCACATTCAAGACGGCCTGCACCCCGACAATCTGACTGGTAGGTGTGACCAGCGGTGGATAGCCCAGATCCTTTCTCACCTTGGGAATCTCTGTCAACACTTCCGGCAAGCGGTCGGAAGCCTTTTGCTCTTCCAATTGTGAAACCAGATTGGAGATCATGCCTCCCGGGACCTGGTGTTCAAATACCTTCATATCTGAAATCCTGGTCACCCCGCGTTCAAAACCTTTGTGTTTTCTTAATTCTTCGAAATGGTCGGCGATTTCAAACAAATCGTGCAGGTTCAAATCGGTATCATAGGCGCCGCCCTGCAGTGCGCGCACGATCGTTTCCACCGGCGGCTGGGAGGAACCAAAAGCCATGGGCACGCTGGCGGTGTCAATCACATCCACGCCGGCCTCCGCTGCCTTGACACAGGAAACTACCGCCAGACCGCCTATGTAATGGGTATGCAATTGAATCGGCAGTTGCACTGCCGCTTTCAAAGCTTTGACCAATTCATAGGAAACATAAGGCTGTAATAAACCCGCCATATCTTTGATGCAGATGGAATCAGCTCCCATGTCCTTTAAGCGCAACGCGGTTTCAATAAAATGCTCCATCGTATGAACCGGGCTGACTGAATACACTACACAGGCCTGGGCATGTTTACCGCTCTTTTTAATTGCCTTCAAACTGGTTTCCAAATTGCGAATATCGTTCAAGGCGTCAAAAGCTCTAAAAATATCGATGCCATTTTCGGCTGCCTTGTCTATAAACCGTTCCACAATATCATCCGGGTAATGGGTATAGCCGACAATCGACTGCCCTCGGAGCAGCATTTGCAACTTGGTCTTTTTTATATTTTTACGGATAATGCGCAGCCTTTCCCAGGGGTCTTCATGCAAATAGCGCATACAGACGTCAAAGGTCGCACCACCCCATACTTCCAAGGAATGGTAGCCAATATTATCAAGCTTTTCCAGAATCGGCAGCATATCATCAGTAGTCATGCGGGTCGCCCACAGACTCTGATGACCATCGCGCAGACTGGTATCAGTGATCCCGATTTTTTTCATCTTGCACCCCCATTACAATTACCTCGACCGAACCATTTTCATCAGCCGGGCCGGTTCAACCTTTTTTATCAAAAGCAGTACATATAAATATACTCAGGCCAAGGACCTGAGTACAATATTTCATCCCCACGATTACTTCATATTATATAAGATTAAGCTTGATTATTTCAATGTTTAGGCCAAGTATACAATGCGATGACAACAGTCCCTCTATGGCAAAATGTCATTTATTATTTTCAGGCTAGCCTGGCTGCTCCCGGGGCCAAACTGCCCGTGTTAAATGCTGGGGGAAATCCCCCCCCAGGCAGGTTTAGGCCGTAGCATCAAAATGAACTATTGGCTATGACTGGTCAGTGATATTGCTGCCTGGCAGTGATGGTAATCTTGTCTTTTTCGATCCCGCTGACAGCACTGCTGAGTTCAAGCAATTCCGCTTTTTGCTCCGGTTTGATGACTGCCTGGTCAAGAATAATGGTCATCCCGGACGGCTCCAGAATGACAGCACATTCCTTATAGCCTTGGGCTTTGACCAAGGTTTCAGTCTGCATTTCCCGGGCCAGATCATCAGCGATTTGTACCAGTTTAAGAGCCGCGTTGTCACGAACTTTTTGTTCTTGGTTAGATTGGCTGGCAATGCTTCTCAGCAACTCCATCTGTTTTCCCCTGATTCTTTCCCGTTTGATGCGGTATTCAGCAAAGAAACTGATTCCTTCCTCCTCCCCGCTCCCAACTAAGGTATCAACCGGCATCTGCAATTGCTCAACCAACTCCATATCTTGGACGACGGTTGGACTGTCTCGATTAATAGCGCTATGTAACAGGTTAATGGCAATAAAAGGAATCAAAATAACCGCGGCAATTATCAACCAACGTTTCATTTTATCAAAACTGATCAGCAAAACTATTCCTCCCTTCGGGGCAGTACCCTGATTTGATGAGGAGAAAGATTCAACAGTACCGCCACTGCCTCATTGAGTTCTTCTTTTACCAGGCTGTTATCAGCTCCCTCAGCAACAACCAACACCCCGGTTATGCGCGGTGCTTTTTCTTCGATCAGCAGGGCTGACCCGCCACTAACAGCAATTTCACTGCTTTGGTTTTCTTCCCGTATTTGTCGTTCGCCGCCGCTTCTGTCCTGTTCAATGGTTTCCCGGACATCTTTTTTTGTATTGCCGGCGTAACTTTTCAAGCCGTCTGAATCAAGGCTGATACTCACTCTCACCTGGCCTGCTCCCTCCACCTGTGATAAGATGCTTTCCAAATCCCGGCTGATTTTTTGCTGGGCACGCTCCACACTGCCCGACGGGTTCTTTTCCTTGACCTGAACCGGTTCCTCTTTCCCGAGCGGCCAAACCAAAGCCAGCATACCCAGGCAAATAATAATGACCAGAATGTAACGGCTCCATTTTTTAGGGCGATTTTCACCATTGTCGCCAGATCCGCCCCGAATCCACTCCTCCATCACCATAGATCACCTCGCAAAATTGATTTCAATTTTTTCCGGCGGTATTTCGTAAAGACTGCTGATCAATTCAATTATTTTATGAGCGACCAGCTCTTTTTCGTCATCAATGCTTTTTTGCATCTGAGAGGAAAAAACTTTTATGCCCGCTACCTGTTCAATGTTGGATGAATTTCCCGAATTGATCGTTAGGGTTATCTTGCTGACACTACCATCCAAATTAGTTTGCACCTCGCTTTGCACCTGGCCCGCCCCCGGCACCAGCGCACCCATGGCATTAATCTGACCTTGCAGCTTGGCTTTAATCTCTTCCTGCCGCGACTGATATAGCTGGTGATTCAGTTCTTCCCCTTTTTCCCGGATCGATCTTTCAATCCCTGGTTCAAGACGATAATCCCAAAAACCAAGGGTAAAATTCTGGTCGGCAAATAAAAAATCAAGAGTGGGACTGAGGATCGCGATAAGAATAAAAAGACCTACGGAAAACCGCACAAAAGGCCGCAGTCTCCCATCGGGGAGGATCAACTCCAAAAAACTGGCAATCACAATAATAACCAACAAGCTCCTGACAATTTCATAAAGAGTGTCCATTCCTCTCTCCTCTACCTCAGTGCTGCCCCACTGTACATCCCCACGACAATGGCAATCATAATGAAAAACATCAAGGCTACCGCAGCCGTGGCTGCCATCATCAGAAACAAATGAGTGCTCATCATCTCAAGAATTGAAGCGGTTCGAGTATCCCCCATCGGTTCCACCACTGCTCCTACGATTTTATAAACCAAGGCCAACACGGCGATTTCCAGCAACGGATAAAGAATAATTCCCAAGATGACAATCACTCCCCAGATTCCCAAGGCCTGCTTGAGCATGACCACATACCCGGCGGCCACTTCCACTGTGTCGCCCACCATTTTGCCCACCACCGGGATGGCATTGTCAGTTACAAAACGAGTAGTACGCAAGGTTACTTTGTCCAGCGCCGATGCATACAGCGCCCGCAGCGTTACCAACCCCACAAAAAAGGTCAGGAAAAATCCCAGCAGGATCTGGGCCAGTTGTCCCATAAATTTAGCCAGTCGTTCCACTTTAATCGTCTCTGACAGGCCATTGACCAAATGCAGCGCCGCCGACATAATGATAAGGGGAAAAACAATGTTTTTGATGGCTGCGGCAAATGCCGTCGCCGCCGTCATCAACAAGGGAAAAAGCATAACCGAGCCATTGATATTACCCAATCCGGCCACCAATACCATCATCTGGGGCAGCATGCCCATCATAAAGGCACTCATGTTGTCAATGGTATGTTGTCCAATCCCCAATACCAATTTAAAAGTCCCCAGGGCGATCGTTGCCATGGCCAGAAAGCAAGCCAGATAGGCAACCTTCCCGACATCTGAGGAAAATGACTGCTGCAGATTGAGTAATAATGCCGCCAGCACTGATAATATGATCAGTTTGGCCAGGAGTCCTGAATTGGCCAGCAGCTCATCTCCCAAGTATCTGACGATTCCCTCCAATATATTGCGAGGATTGAACTCCCATTCCCCGCTGACAAAGTCAAGCAGCCATTCTTTAGCGGTTTTATGATTGGTATAGGTGGATATCTCGTTATCAACCCTGCTTTTAAAGTCTTCCAATTCACTTAGATCCAGACTGTCAATGGCATCCTCCAGCAATGCCTGGTTTTCCACTGGTACAGATGATGAGGCAGCCATGACCGGAGTCGGCAGCCACAGTATTCCGATCATTATCAGCAGCATCAGGCTGGCTCTTCTCACGTGCGCGCACCTCGTTTCCAGGCTTTGCTTATCCGGGCATTAATTCCAGCAATGATTCGAGGATCGCTGCCATAATTGGCAACGCCATTACTGCAATCATTATCTTGGCGGCAAATTCAACTTTTTTAGCCACGGCTTGTTCACCGGCATCCTGACAGAGTACGGCCGCAAATTCACCTAGATAGGCCACACCCAATATTTTCAGGATGGTGGTCATAAAAAAATAATTGATCCCGGCACGACGGGTCAGTTCTTTCATAACGTTGACAATAGCGCCCATCTTATCCATCATCAAAATAAAAACCAGGATGCTGAAGGTGATACTTAACAAAACCGCCATGACCGGTTTTTCCTCCCGCAAAATGAGCAAAAAAACCGTAACCATTAAGGCCAACCCAACGATTTGAGTAATCTCCACATGACCCGCCCCTTTGTCCAGTTCAGATGTTAAATACGGTTCTTACCACGATAAAAAGCTGATTCATCAATTGCACCACAATGATAAGCACTACAACCACTCCGGCCAAAGTCAACATTTCCGCCTGTTCCTGCTTCTGCGCCTGTTTCAGCACGATGCACAGCACAGATATTAATATCCCTATCCCCGCAATACGGAATAATATGTCAACATTCAAAGTAATCCCTCCGTCTCCAAAAATATGGCAGCATACTTAAAGCAAAAACAGCACTACCGTGGTTCCCAAAAGAAATCCTCCATAGCTCCACAATTTGCGTTCTGACTCTGCTTTGCTGCGGGCCTTTTCTTCCTGTATTTTTAATTGTTCCTGCAGCAAGGCAAAAAATTGCTTCTGCTGTTCGATCCCCGAAGCACCCAGTTGGTTGGCTGCGGTGGATAGAATCTGAATATCGTCATGGTTTAGATCAGCTTGCTGCTGGAATCGGCGCAAAGCATCTTGCCAGGCCTCCTTAACGCTGATTCCCTGCCGATTGGCAAGGTTACTGGCACACCCCGCAAACAAACCCTGCAGGGGCCAGGATGTCATCCTGGCAGTATGTTCAAGGGCCAGGGAAAGGGGAGTCTGCAGATAAGTGATCTCTTTTTCCAGATACCCCATGGCCTGACGAATTGCTCTGATTTGTTCGACCCGTTTATCAACCTTACGTGCTCCCATCAGACCTCCCCCGCCACAACCGGCAATCACCAGGGCGATTCCCATGGTTTTCAACCACAGCATCCATCCCACCTCACGATTTCTTCGATCGTTCCAGGCCCCTTGCCACGGGAAAGCGTTATCAGAGTCTGAAATACCCCCATTTCCAATAACTGTCTGATCAGCGGACGCCGCCGGGCTTCGTTCAAATCCCGGGCATGCAGGGAGGCAATTACTGACACCCCGGCATTGCTGCATTCCTGTAAAGCATCTATATCCTCACTTCTACCTATTTCATCAGTAATAATGACTTGCGGACTGAGAGCTCGGATCGCCATCATCATCCCTAAGGCTTTGGGACATCCATCCAGTACATCGGTTCGGCAGCCCAGATCCATCTGGGCTTGGCCCCGGTAGGTACCAGCCAGTTCAGATCGTTCATCAATCACACTTACCGTACAGGCCGGCCTCAACTTGCTGCCATCGGCAATACTTCTGGCCAAATCCCGCAATATCGTGGTTTTTCCACAACCGGGAGCAGATATAATCAAGGTGCTGACGGGACGGGGCTGCTGCCGGTAAATATGCTCCAGCAAAGCGTGACTGCACCCCTTCACTTGCCTGGCAATACGAAAAGACAAACTGCTGAATTCCTTGATGGTTTTGATCTGATCATTTTCCATCACGATCTGACCTGCCAGTCCCACCCGGTGTCCCCCGGGAATGGTAATGTAGCCCCGGCGTATCTCTTCCTCAAATGCATAAAGGGAATTATCACTGATTGACAAGATCGTCCGATATACATCATCAGCCTCAACCATATAGGCCTTGCGCAAATCCTGGCCAAGCCCTCCCGGTTGGCTGATGGTGAATTCCTGTTCACCTATTTTTAAGAGCAGCGGCTGCCCACTGCGCATGCGTATTTCTTCCAATTGCTCCAACTGCTGTGGATCGACCAATTTGATGATTTGACCGACCTGAGGAGACAGATACGGTATGATGGCATTAAGCATTCGGTATTGATTTACAAATCCCATCGATCCACCACCTTTGCAGTTAATAAATATTGGTTTGAGCAGGAAAATATGCCAATTACTTTAGGTGTTTTATAGACAACCCCAGAAAATAAACAAGAGGTACTGATCATTTACCAGTACCTCAATCCAGCTGGGATAAGAATTATTTATTCTTCGGGCGACTTGCGGTTCAATTTACACAGCAATCATCCTCAGCATCATTATTATAAAAATCAAAGGAACCGTCGTTTATATATACGACTTCATTGCAACGGGGACAGATGACCTCAATATGATCCTCATCATCCAAAATATCCTTTTCGATCAGCAGCTTTTCCCCACAACTGTTACATTTGATTTGCCTGAACTCTTCATCATCCAAAACCGTCTCTTCCAACTCAAACAGATCGTCATCGATGTTCTCGATATATTCTTTCATTTCAGCAAAATCACGCTGTATGAGATTCAACTCATCGGCCATTTCATTCATCACACTTAACATACCGGAAATAATTTTTCCCTGAGGGCTGCTTTCGATAATATTCATACCCTCGGTTAAACCCTGCAGATAGCTTACTTTTTCAGACATATCGCGCAACATAAAAAATCCTCCTTGTTTTTTAACTGTCTATATTATGAACAAAACCAGGAGGATTTAAACTTATCTGCTTAATAATTATTGTCCGCTAATTAGACTGCGTAATGCTTAGACTCTTTCCATGTACTGGCTGGTACGGGTATCGATCCGCAAACGATCGCCTTCGTTTACAAAGAGCGGCACCTGCACCACGGCTCCGCTTTCCAGTTTGGCATTCTTGGTCGCGCCGGTGGCCGTATCGCCTTTAATCCCCGGTTCGGTTTCTGTTACCGTGAGTTCAACAAAGTTCGGCAATTCAATTCCCATGATGGTACCGTTGTACATTAGCACTCCAATTGTCATGTTTTCCATCAGCCATTTGGAGCCGTCCCCGATCTCATCCTTGGAAATGGTCAATTGCTCATAATTTTCATTATCCATAAAAACATAACCGTCGCCATCACTATATAGATATTGCATTTCTCTTTTATCCAAATGAGCCCGGGCAACTTTTTCTCCGCCGCGGAAGGTCTTTTCCACCGAGCCGCCGGTTTTGACATTTTTCAGTTTGGCTCTGACAAAAGCGGCGCCTTTGCCGGGTTTGACATGCTGGAAATCAACCACTTGATAGACAACATCCTCAAATACGATCGTCATTCCGGTTTTAAAGTCATTTACTGAGATCATCGTATCCCTCCATCATATAATTAATAAGCTTTTATCTGAATGGGTGATGACTTCACATCCCCCTTTCTTCACGATTACCGTATCCTCAATGCGGATTCCGCCCCAACCGGGAATATAGATGCCGGGTTCTATGGTTACGACCATATTCTCTTGCAGTATATCTTGACTGGAAGCTGACAAACGCGGGGCTTCATGTACGGCCAGCCCCACTCCATGGCCGGTACTGTGGGCAAAATATGCGTCCAGCTGATATTTTTTCAGATGATCGCGTACTTTTTGATCCAATTCCCGACCGCTCATCCCGGCCTTTACCAGGCTCACACCCAGCTCCTGAGCCTCCAGCAACTGTCGGTAAGCATCGCGCAGCTTGGCATCCGCTTTGGCAATTGCGATGGTTCTGGTCATATCCCCGGCATAACCGTGATATAGGCCTCCGAAGTCCATGGTCAGCATATCCCCAGGCTGCAGCCGGTAGATGCCTGGCTGTCCGTGAGGCAGAGCAGCGTTTGGGCCGGCCACGGCAATGGTATCAAAGGCTTCTTTGCTGCATCCGCCGTCTTTTAGCCCGGCAGCGATCAGGTTGGCAACTTGCTGTTCACTCGTTCCTGCCTTGATTACCTGGCATATCGAGGTAAATACCTCATCTCCGATGCGGGCGGCGGTTCTTAATAGCTCCAATTCGGTTGCATCCTTGATGACCCGCAACCTTTCAATCAGACCTTGAACTGGCAGCAGCTCAGGTTTTAAACGGGCTTGCAAATGCATAAATTGTTCGTAGGTAACATCACTGCTCTCGAATCCCAGCTGGGCATACTCTTCGGTCAAGGAAGCCAGAACTTCTGGCCCGGTTTTTGAGGTCTTAACCAACTCCCAGTCAGGACATTCAAGGGACACCTGGGAAAAATAGCGGGAATCTGTAATGATGTAGCTTTTTTTTTGATTGACCAGTAATCTGGCGTCGCGCCCTCCGGTGAATCCGGACAAATAGCGTATATTTTCCGGGCAGGTCACCAACAGTGCTTCTATATTGCTGGTTTGCAATTCCAGGCGCAATTTGTCAAGGCGCGGTTTAATGTTTACCATTCATTCCCTTTCTGGCAATTAACTGCTGAATTTATTTTACCCTAGTCTTTCTATCTGTAAAATGTTTTTTTTATTGGTGCCATTCGCAAATTGCCAGCAAGGCCAGGGTATAACTGGCTGCTCCCAGGCCGAAGATGCCTCCGCGGGCTACGGGGGACAGCAGGGATTGATGGCGAAATTCTTCCCGGGCATGGATATTGGTCAGGTGTACTTCTACAAAGGGGATGTTAACTGCTTTGAGGGCATCGTGCAGGGCGATGCTGTAATGGGTCAGCGCTCCGGCGTTGACGATCATGGCATCAATCTTGCCCTGGGCCTGGTGGATTTGATCGATCAGGGCTCCTTCATGATTGGACTGAAAAAAGTCGATCTGGATTTTTTTTTGCTCGGCCAGCTCTTGCAAAGCCTGGTTGATGTCTTGCAGGCTCTGGTTGCCGTATAGGTTGTTTTCCCGGTTGCCTAGTAGATTTAGATTCGGTCCGTTGATGACTAAAACCCTCATCTTGTCCCACCTTTCTATGTGTCCCGTCGCTGGGCTGTCGCTTAACCCTCTGGCGCTCAGCTAAAGCATAAACCTCTGCGTATTGTTTCAGGGCTCTGCCGTCTTGGCTTTGCGATTGCCTGACTTGGCTGTTTTGGCTATATGCTGTATCGTGG
>CAZACF010000033.1:0-16304 GCA_964483565.1 uncultured Syntrophomonas sp.
CAAGTCAAGAACCGTCCCCAACTTGCGTTTTATTGGTCGAGTTGGGTGAGGATGTCCTGGAAGTATTGCGGGAGGGGGCTGGTGAACTCCATATATTCGCCGCTGCGCGGATGAACGAAGCCCAACAGGCGGGCATGCAGGGCTTGGGAGTCAAGGTTGAAATGTTTACGCGCCGAGCTATATAGAGGATCTCCCACGACAGCATGCTTGATATAAGAAAAATGAACCCGGATCTGATGGGTGCGCCCGGTCAGCAGTTTGACCTTGACTAGGGTGTAATTGGGATATCTTTGCAGGACCTCATAGTCGCTGATGGCCTCCCGCCCGTCCTTCACTACCGCCATCTTTTTACGGTCGGTGGTGCTGCGGCCGATGGGGGCATCTATGCGGCCCAGGTTTTCCTTGATTACCCCGTGCACCAAGGCGATATATTCCCGATTAATGCTGTGTACCCGGATCTGCTCAGCCAGACTGTGATGAGCGCGATCATTTTTGGCCACCACCATCACCCCTGAGGTATCCTTGTCCAGGCGGTGTACAATGCCGGGGCGCAGTTCCCCGTTAATGCCGGACAAATCTTTGATATGATACAACAGGGCGTTGACCATGGTCCCGTCCCAGTTGCCGTGAGCCGGATGCACCACCATTGCCTTGGGCTTGTCGACCACCACCACATCGCTATCCTGATAAATGATAGGCAGGTCAATATTCTGCGCAACTAGTTCTACTGCCTGCAGATCCGGCACCTCAATCTGCACCGTATCACCGGTTTTAACCCGATAACTGGCCTTGGAAGCTCGTCCCTCCACCTGAATTTGACCTGATTTAATTAAAGTCTGCACCACTGAACGAGACAAGTCTTCACGGCTGTCACTGACAAAGCTGTCCAGCCGCTCCCCTTCCATTTCTTCGGTTACCAGCAGCGTCTCAAAATCGGGCATAACCTGACTCCTTTTCCATCATTAATACAATTATTATAGCCGATCATTCCAACAAATCCAAAACAAAGCAGCCTAAACTCGAACCAGCGTAACGTTTATGGCCGCAAGTCAAGTCGCATCCGAGACCACTCAAAATATATATAAGTGATTTATTCAGTAGTCCTGAACCGTCCCCAACTTACTCAACTTACACAAAATGAAAGCGAGGAAGACAACGGGGCTGTCTTCCTCTAAAGGAGAGTTGGGGGATGAAAAAGTTTGTGGTTGATCAGTTTGCAACGATCTATGTCAACGGGGGGTCCTGGTTACTGTAAAACAACTCAAGCTTCAGGTTTTCGGATTACGCAAGCGGGTTAATACATATAAACTCACTTCAGCGTTTCATTTATTGAGGACTTCACTATTTACAAGTCAAGATCTACATCTTGCAATCTGAAAAAGGTGTCAAAAAAGAACCGTCACCAACTTGCGCGAATTCGTTATTGGGCGTTACCTCCCTGGCCACAGCCTGATCCTGCGCAGCCCGGACCGCCAGGGCCCATATTGCCTTGACCCATGCCGCCGGGGCCTTTGCCACCATGGCCTTGCCCGCCGTCGCGTGGTCCGCCCATAGCTTGTTGGACAGCATCTGCCTGCTCCTGGGTCAGGGTACCGGCACTTACCAGTTCAGCCAGGCAATTGCTGCGGGTGGGCTGGTTGGTTTGGAAATAGGCTTCTCTTGCTTCTGCCGTCATGGCTTTGACTTTTTCCATTTCTGCCTGACGTTCGGTCTGTTGCTCTTGCACAGCAACCAGAATGGCATCAGACTGGGCTGATGTGATGGTGCCGTCTTCCACCAGGACACTCAGATCCTGCGTCATACTGTTCTGTCTTTCCTGCTGGCGCTGGGCTTGCTGACTGTCGCGGATGGCATCGGCAGTATCACTGCTGATGATTTTTTCATCAACCAAGGTAGTCAGGAAATCTATTTTGACGGTATCCAGATCGTCAGCTGCGGTTTGGCGGGCTTGGAAATAAGCCTGTCGTTCTTCTGCGGTCATGGCCTTGATCTTGTCCATTTCAGTCTGCCGTTGTGCTTGCAGGGCATCGATTTTAGCCTGAATAGCGGCCGATTCGTCACTGCTGATGACCCCATCCTTGACCAGGGATTGCAAATCAAATTTCATGCCCATTCCCTTGCCCATCATGGCTTGGCCGTGACCGCGTCCACCCGGTTTCATGGATTGAAATTTGGTTTTCATATTGTCAATGGTGGTGCTGACGGAATTGCTGTCGGCAGCCAGGACATATCCTGCCGAGCCCAGCAACAAACCGCCTAACAAGGCACCGGTAACAACTTTTTTCAGCCAGGGTCTTTTATTCATATCATTCATCCTTTCTTTCTTTTCTTTAATTGTGTTCTGCGGTTATGGTTTTAGTTTAGACATTGATTGTGAAGTTTCTATGAACAGAGAATGAAGATCATAAAAATGATTGATTAATTTTCATTGAGTTTTCATTAGGATGATTTTTTGCAGGGAAACCATTGATTTATTCTCTCAAGCGATCGACCTCAAGCCAGAACTCCACGCCCTGCTCATGGTTGATCACTCCATATCCGTTGTTATGCTGCAGTTGGATGGCACGGACGATGGAAAGGCCCAGACCACTTCCGCCGTGCGCCCGGGTACGGGCTTTGTCGACTTTGTAGAAACTGTTGAAAACCTTGTCCATGGACTCAATTGGAATCGGCTGGCCGGAATTGTACACCGCTATGCGGACTTTTTGCTCCCCAACCTGAAGACTGATGGACAGTTGCCGGCGCTCATCCATATAATTGAGGGCATTGTTGAGATAATTGACCAACACCTGCTCGATTCGCATCATATCGGCATAAACCAACAATTCCTGGCCATTGTTTTCCCAGTCCAATTGGGGCCAAACCCCTTTTTCCATAAAGATTTGCTGATATTTATTGATAACTCGCTCCAATAAAGCGAGAATATCAAACCCGATTCGCTCAATTTTAAAAGTGCCCGTTTCATATTGAGACAGATCCAGCAAATCACGCACCATGAGATTCATCTTGTGGGCTTCATCAGCAATCACATCACAGTAAAAATTCTTATTTTCCTCGTCCTCTACCACATTCAGCTTGAGACCTTCCGCATAACCCTGGATCAGAGCAATGGGCGTCTTCAATTCATGAGATACGCTGGAGACGAATTCTTTGCGCATTTCCTCCAGGCTGCGTTCATATTCGATATCGGCCTGCAGTTTGCGATTGGCCTGGGTCAGTTCGCTGATGGCTTTATCCAGCTGATCCGATAAAGAATTGATGCTGTTGCCCAATTCGCCGATCTCATCCTGGCTGGCAACCGGATATTTTTCGCTGAAATCCAACTGCGACATTTTTTGGGCAATCTGATTCAATCCGCGGATGGGACGGGTAAAACGCCGGGCAAAGAAATAGGCCGCCATCAAACCAATCAGGATGGTTACCAGCCCGCTGAAAAAAAAGAAACGGTTGGCAATAGCGGCACTCTCTTGAATAGCTGACAAAGGGGTGGCCAAAACCAAATAATCTCCGTTGTCCAAACGGGTAAACAGATTGAGGAAATTGATAGACAAGCGGTCGTCTTCAATTAAGGCAAAGATGTCATGCTCATCCAGCATCGCGTGGTTATTCCTAATGTAGGACAAACCAGCTTCCAGTCTTCCTTCCAAGCGTGGACCGGGCATACCGCCCATACTCTGCCGCTGTGCATATTGCGGATATTTGAGGATAAACGCTTCATCTAAAATAATCATACTCAGGGCAGATTTGCTTTGCAGCCTTTCCATTTCCAGAATAATATTGGCAGGATCGCCATCATAGATGGCCGAGATTTGCCGGGCATTTTGCAATAGCTGGGCTTTTTTGTGGTTCATATAATATTGTTCCAAATAGTTGCTGTTGACCAGCAGGGACAACAGTACAAAACAGGTCACCAGCAGACTGATCAACAGGAATAAGCGAGTTTGAATAGATTTGATCATTTCTTGACCTCAAATCTGTAGCCGATGCCGCGTACGGTTTGAATATAATCTCCCATTTCGCCCAGCTTCAGGCGCAGGTTCTTGATATGTACATCCACAGTACGCATATCGCCGTAAAAATCATAATCCCATACCGCATTGACAATCTGGTCACGATTCAAAGCTCGGCCTTCATGGTCCGCCAGATAAACCAGCAGTTCAAATTCTTTGGGAGTCAGATCAACGACTTCGCTATTGACATAAACGTAATGAGCATTTTCATCAATCACCAGTCCCCCAATGGTGCGGGGCGGATAGTTTTTCCCCACCGCCCTTCGCAGCAAAGCATTGACCCGGGCAATCAAAATGGGCGGACTGAACGGTTTGCTGATATACTCATCAGCTCCCAGTTCAAAGCCCATTAGCTCATCCGCTTCCTGATCACGAGCGGTCAGCATGATGATTGGCACCCGCGAAGTTTTGCGCACTTCCCGGCAGACTTCCCAACCATCCAGGCGAGGCATCATTACATCCAGGATGAGCAAACTGACATCGTCGTTCTGGCGAAAAATATCCAGCGCCTCTTGGCCGTTGGCGGCTTCCATAATCGAATATCCTTCCCGTTTGAGGAAATCGCTCAGCAGTTTGCGCATACGGTCTTCATCGTCCGCCAGGAGAACTTTATTGCTCATAAAAATACCTGCCTTGGTCGCCTTTACAAGGGCGTATTAATCCGCTTATATATTACAACCTTATTGTGAAGATTATGTGAATTTAATCAGCTTTTTCGCCGTTTTCCAGCAGATACAGCCACACTACCAGCAACGTTCCTCCACAGACGATGCCGCAATCAGCCAGATTAAAAACGGGAAACCACCCCACGCTAATAAAATCGACCACCGAGCCGTACATCACCCGATCGATGAGATTCCCCAGGGCCCCACCGGTAATCATCCCCAGAGCATACTGGGCCATAGAGGGCAAATGGTATTTAAACAAAAAATAAATCGCTCCTCCAATGACCACCGCAGCGATCAGAACAAACCACAATCCGCCTCCCTGCATGATTCCAAAAGCGGCCCCCTGGTTTTGAATATAGCGAATGTAAACAAGGTCACCAATGATTGCCCAACCGTCTCCGATATTCATATTCTGCATGATCCACCATTTACTTAAACGATCCAATAACAAAATGATTGCCGCAGTCAGCCAGAAACGCACCTGCATTCCCCCCTTTAAAGTTATGGTAACATATTATCAATATAAGCTATAATAATACTGTTGCATGGCACATGCAAAGAGTCATTTTTTCATATTCGGGCCAACTTAAACTTATTAAGTATAACAGTAATGCTTGACACACTGTTGATCGTGGCCAACCAGCCCTTAAAGCCAGGTTTGGCAGGGAAATCAAGGTTGTATTGCCAATGCCAAAACAAACTTTATGGTTTTAATCCGAGAGATATTCAACCTTTTCAGCATAACGATTGCCGAAAAGGTTGAATTCAAAAATATTTCAAGGGGTGGATCAATTGGATTTGAAAGAAATGTACAAAAGGAAACTAATGTCAGCCGAGCAAGCCGTGAAACTGGTCAAAAACCATACCGAGGTGTGGATCGGAATTGCTGTGCCGGTCCCGCTGGCCCTGGTCAACGCCCTGGTGGACCGCGAACCCGAAGTCGAAGATATCACCATCAATCATATCGTCGATATTCATCCTCAGAACACCTGGAAAAAACTCAACCGCGACACCAACATCCGGGTAGATTGCGGCTATCCCTCCGCCAGTCGGGACAAAGTCGTCTGCGGTGACTTTAGCATGTCGCCTATTCGTTTCCATGAGATGCCCAAAGTTTATACGGAAGACAACTTCCGGCCGATGCATGTCGCTATGTTGAACGTAACCCCCATGGACAAGCACGGCTATTTTTGTCTTGGCCTGGGCGCCGATACCACTGTGGCCATCGCCCAGAACGCAGCCCGCAAGCGCCGCGCCGGTGATGACCGCTATGCGGTTTTGGTCCAGGTCAACAGTCAGGTCCCCAGAAGCCGCGGACTGAACTACATCCACATCTCAGAAGTCGATGCCATCGTGGAACAGGATCAGGATCTGGCGGTGTTGCCGGAATCCGGACCGATGTCCCCGGAGGAAAACACCATCGGCCATTACTGCGCCGAATTCGTCAAGGACGGTTCCACCATCCAGCTGGGCATTGGCAGCATCCCCAATGCCGTTGCCCAGGCCTTTTTGGAAACCCATGTCCGGGATCTAGGGATTCATTCGGAAATGGCCTGCGATACCATGATCGATCTGTGGGAAAATGAAGTGGTGACCAACCGCCGTAAAACCTTCATGCCTTATCGTTCCATCTTCACCTTTGCCATGGGCACGAAAAAACTGTACGATTGGATCGATGACAATCCGGGAGTGGAATTCCACCCCGTCAACTTTGTCAACAACCCCCATATCATCGGCAAAAATGACAATATGGTTTCCATCAACGCTTGTCTGCAGGTCGATCTGACCGGCCAAATCTGCTCGGAGTCGATGGGTTACAAGCAATATACTCATCCCGGCGGACAACTGGACTTTGTAGATGGGGCTTTCCTTTCCAAAGGCGGGGTTTCCATCATCGCCACGCCGGCCGTAGCCTACCCGCGCCAAAGCGGAGGTCAGCCAGTGTCCAAGATTGCTCCTCAGATCACCCCCGGCGGGATCATTACGACTCCCCGTTCCTGCGCCGATTATGTGATCACTGAATTCGGCCCGGCCAAAATCAAAGGCCAGTCGGTCAGACAGCGGGTGAAAAACATTATCAATGTCGCCCACCCCGATTTTCGGGATGAGCTGCACTTTGAAGCCCGCCGCCGCAATTTGATCTAAGCTGGCAATCAAGATTGGCAGCAAGAACCTCAACCGCTGACCTTCTCCAAGATAGCTTGCGGGTAACGAAAACCTTCTGCTTGCGCAATAATAAAGTGTCGGGATGAAGCTTCCCGACACTTTTGCCTGTTGCGAATATCCAATCATCCTTATAATTAATGAGAAATGTTTGATTCGGCAATTTCTTTAAGAAAAATCTCAACCACACCGGGATCGAACTGCTTGCCAGACTGATTCTTTATTTCTTCAATTGCTTTCTCTGCAGAAATCGCATTTCGATATATTCGATCCGATGTCATGGCATCATAAGCATCAATCACCGATAAGATTCTGGACAACAACGGAATCTCCTGCCCTTTTAATCCATGGGGGTACCCGCCTCCGTCCCAGCGCTCATGATGGTACAGGATTAATTCTGCAATGGGGGCCAGTTCATGGATGGACATGGCGATCCTGAAGCCGATCTCAGCATGCTTTTCCATTTCATACCATTCTTCTGGATCAAGATGTCCTTTTTTTTTGCAGGATACGGCTGTCGATCCCTAATTTGCCGATATCATGGAGGGTAGCCAACAGTTCCAGTTCATCCATTTCGGTCCGCTTCAATTTCAATCTGGTTCCTATTTGGCGGGCCATGGCTGCCAGTCGGCTGGCATGGGCCTCGGTTTCATGAATAATATTGAACATGGTTGATTTGATCATGGCAATAATGGCACTATGAGAGCTTTTATGCTCCAGTAGCTTGTGTTTATACATGTTGTCATCGGCCACCTTAATAACCGCCTCAAGGTCTTCGGTTTCCTTTTCCTTGGTATTGTAACCCAGAGAAATATTCAAATAGTTATCCTTTTTTACAGCTTCCTCATTAAATACCATTACCATTGATCGATGTAAAGCCATTACTTCATCACGACTGGTACGCGGCAGTAAAATGCCGAATTCGTCCCCCCCGGTGCGTGCCAGGATGTCTCCTGCCCGACAGCATAACGTTAGGATTCTGGCAGTCTCCAGGATGAGCTTGTCCCCCATCTTATGACCGAGGGCATCGTTGATTAGTTTCAAGCCGTTAATATCGCCGATTATCACCGAAATGGGCAGATTGTCGGGCTGATCCAGACGGAGTTTTTCCTCCTCAAAAAAGCGGCGGTTATACAGACCGGTCAAATGATCATGATAGTTTAAATAGATGATCTCCTGTTCAACCATTTTACGCTGGTTAATATCAATCAGCAGGCCTTCCAGCGCTACCACCCTGCCCTCCTGGTTATAGATGGGCTGGGCTTGTTGATAAACCCATTTGGTTTCTCCTCCGGCAGTCATGATGGGGTATTCATACTTAAACAGGGTTCTGTTCTTAAAGGCCTTCTTCCATTCCTGCCATAAAGCATCCCGGTATTCCGGGTAAATCAGATCAACAATCGATAAATCACGATTATAAAGCAAATTTTCCACCTTGTAGCCTGACAGTTCAAAACATCCTTCGGAAACAAACTGCAAAGTAAGCTGGGGATCATAATTACAGCGAAAAGCCAAACCCGGCAAGTTCTGCAGGAGCACCCGCTTGCTGCGTTCACTTTCTTCCAATTCCCTGCTCACCTTGATATTTTCCGTAATATCTTCAATCAGACACAAATGATGGCTGATCTGACCCGCCTGAGAAACAACCAGCGGGGCAATAATCATTTTAACCCAGACCACCTCACCGTCCGGTTTGAGAAATCTTTTGTTCATTTGATATCCATCAATACGCCCGGTTTTAAACTGTTCGAACAGGCGTAAATCTTCTTGCAAATCGTCGGGATGGGTCATTTCCTTCCAGTTAAGTTTAGTCAGCTCTGTCTGACTGCGGCCAAGAATTCTCACAAATTCCAAATTCATAATGGAGATAAAGCGAAAGTCGTTCACAATCGCGATCCCCAGTGGTGACTTTTCAAAGACTCTGCGGAATAATTCTTCACTTTCGCCAAGTTTATGGGTCATCGCCTCCAGCTTGTCCCGTTCTTGTATAAGCAGTTGGTTGCTGATGGTCTTGCGGTAATAAGCCAGGAAGGTCAGCAACAACCCTATGACCAGCGCTGCCGAATATCCTGTATTGAGCAATGGGGCAACATACCATTGCAAGGCTGGAAAATCGATGCCAAAAGCGGCTTGCGCCTGTCCGCTGCGCGGATTGATCACCGGAACCGAAACCGTAACCCAGGTTCCCCATTTATCTCGTACCAGCGGAGTGATAATCGTTTGCCCTTGCCTTAGAAGGTTCAAATCCTGCTCGGCAAATTCGGCAAGCTCCTCTCCGGGAGAAGAATAGGCTGGTGAATCAGGCATTTCAGAATCAGCCAAAAATAAAACATGGCCATCACGATATACGAAAAGATAGGCAAAGCGAATTTTCTCATTGCTCTTGACAAAGTTGCTTAGTTCATTCTTAAGGTTTAAATAGGCAGGTTTGTGGACGTCGGAGGGAGTGGCTTCCAGTTGGTCGAGGATCTCCCAGCCAGCAAAGGCCACAAAGGCATTGGCCAGATTGATTGCCTCATTTTCGCTGCGCCGAATATTATACAGATAAGTATAGGTAATAAAAAGCAATCCGGTCAGCAGGATGATCAGCAGATACAACCTAAACCGGGCTTGGATTTGCTCTTTGCCATTAAAACTTTCCGTATTTTGACGCTGACTGTCCATTTTCCGAAGTAGTCCTTCCTGATATTAAGGTTAAGCATCATTTCTTGTTTGGAAACACGACAGAATAACAGAACCGTTCGTCATCAGCAATATATATCATTATGGCTGGATGGAAATAATACTTTAGTTGGCAAAATCAATATTTAATAGTTCTTCATCATCCAGATTCATCATGTCGGTTCGGCCCAGCCAGGTGAGGGTTAGGGTTCCTTTGTCAGCCAGATCCCAGTTGGTTTGCTGAATGGCATTGGAAGGAACAAAAGAAAAACGTGGCGGATTGGCCAGACGGGCCCGGCTCAACCCCTGAATGGTATCCGCCAGACAGGTTGAACCTCGTACCGCTACGATCAAATCAGGATGGTTCAGATGGCCGAATATTTCCTCTGCCACCAATGCCATACGAACCGCCAACTGCAAATCCGGACAGTCCTCTTGATGATGAGCGATGGCCCGGCGCAGCATTAGATTGCGGTGGTAATCGCGATTTTTCCCTGGGATATAGGAAGTTCGGGGGGAAAAGATGATGTCGTTTTCAAAATACGGTTTGATATCAATCACCGGGGTTCCGTCCACCGCATCAAGCCTCTCCAGAATCAGGCGATTGCCCTCCCGTTTTATCAGTTTAGCCAAGGACATGGCCACCGGATTGGGACGGCTGGCAGAACGCAGCGCAAACACTCCGTATTCAGGCAAATCACGGTTGACTCCGGGCGGGGTCACCAGTTTGCTGCGATCAGATTGGTGAAACCAGGACAGAACCCAGAGATGTGAGTTTTCCTCGATGCGCAGTAAAGCAGTTTCATACTGTGACAGGATTTCAATGGCAGCAGGTACTCCTCCGGCCGGCATTTGTTTGGTTGTTGTCACGGACGAAACCACACGCCCGACAGGATTAAGGCAGATATTTTCCAAATGCCCCTCCCCTTTCCCAAATATGCTTGCAATAATAATAGCATATGTTATTCCAATTGCGCCAAATTTATGACAATTTATTTCATTATTTGTTGTTTGGCGAAGCTTCGATCAATAACGACCGTTCAAAATATCGCAACCGAGGCAGCCGGAAATCGGACGAAGAAAACCGTACCCAGGGGACCGGTTTCATAATCCAGGCAGGCTTGGTGGCGGGCGGCAATGTTGTAACAAACCGACAAGCCGAGGCCGGTGCCGGACACTTTGGTGGTGAAAAACGGGGTGGCCAGTTTTTCGGCCACTTCATCAGCAATCCCCGTCCCTTGATCCCTGACAAAGAGTACCACTTGCTGGTCTTGCACACAGGTACCAATGGTGAGCTCGCCGTGGGAATCCATCGCCTCCAGGCCATTGCGAGCTAAATTCAAGATCAACTGGCGGATCTCGTTTTCATAGACAAGAACCGCCTGAACATTGCCCAGCTCCAATCGCACACTGATCTCTCGCTGGTTGGCATCGGATCTGATCATGGGCGTCAGAGATGTAATGATGTCATCCAATGAACTCAGCTCTAACTTCAACGACTTTTCCCGGGCCAAACCCAAATATTCGCTGATGATATTGTTGGCCCGGTCAATCTCTTCAATCATAAGATCAAAGTACTCCAAGTCTTGCGAGTATATTTCGTAGTTGCCCAGCATTTGCAAAAATCCCCGCACTGAAGTCAAGGGGTTGCGAATTTCATGACTGATACTGGCAGCCATCTGGCCAATGATATTTAAACGATCCAGTTTCTCCAGACCGGCTTCCAGTTTCTTTTCCCGGGTTACATCTCGCATCATAGAGACGCGGCACAGTTCATGATCAAGATATATGATCACCGTGGCATCAGAAATGGTTATGATCTGACCAGCTTTGTTTTTTATCTTATATTCCACCGTATGACCCTTGTTTATCTCTCCCATTTGGCTATTCAGGGCGAAGTCGATCAATAATTCATTTTCCCAAATGCCCAATTCTGCTGGCGTCTTATTAATGATTTCTTCGCGGGTATAACCCAGACACTCCAGAAATCGCTGGTTTACCTCCAAATAGCGGCCATCTCTAATGCGGATGATACTAATCATATCAGGACTGTGTTGAAATACCATGTGGCAGCGTTTTTCCGAGCGACGCAGCTCTTCCAACAGCTGATACTGCTGGGTTTGATCAAAGCTCGTCTCCAGCACCAGACTAGAACCATCCGTATCCACAAAGGGAACATTGAAGACTTTCATATGTCGCCCGTCGGGCGCGGTAAATTCCCACTGATGCGACTGCCCAGTGGCAAGAACTTCATTCCTCTTACAATACCCACAGGGTTGATCCAGACCATAATTGTATTCATAACAGCTTCTTCCGTTGACTTCTCCGTTTTGTGCACGAAAAGCACGGTTGGCAAAGAGCACTTTGTAATCAGGCGCAAACATACAAACATGCACCGGCAGGCTGTCCAAAATATTAAACAGCCTTTGCCGCTCCCGCGATAATTCAACCGTTCGGTTTATAAATTTCTCCGCCAGCTCGCTATTAGCTTTTTTTAATTGCTCTATATTTTGCAGCAGCCAGGTTTGATTAGCTTCCAATTCAGTGTTGCGGCGGCGAAGTTCTTGCAGGGCTTGCAGCATTTCTTCAGAATCAGACGGCATGCTCTCCAATCTGCCTACCTCCAACCGGGTTAAATGTGAATCATTTCATTATTAATGTTATTTATAATTATTCTCTAAAAGATAATTAATTCCTGCACAGGATTTTAATTACTATTTGTATAAATCATATACCAGCTAAAATCATGCTTGCTATTGCCCGGCTGCCAGGAACCTCTTTTAAAATTCTGCTGTTATACCAGCTATTGTGACCCGAAACAGAAAAAGGACTACCTGCTGAAATCCATTTTATAAACAATTTATACCTTCAACTGCAATTGAATCATAAATTGTCACAAGAAAGGTTATTTGCTCGTTAAGCAGGAAAAAAGAAGTTTCATATTGAATTATGTCCATATTTGCAGGAACCACCGGAGGTATTCAAAATGTTAATGGATATTATTGTCACCGTCATGATACTGTTAGGCGGTGTGGTTATATATTTTGCCCTGATGGGCCTAATTGTTTTCTATAATAAGCATTCGACAGGCAGCCTCGCTGCGAAGACAAAGCAAGCTGAACATGAAGAAACGCTCCTCACCCCTAAATCCCGGCGGAATGCCTTTTCCGGGTTAAAAGTAAAGCTGACCGCCTTCAGGCTAAAGCAACCCCGGCGGGGGGATGATAAACCAGCATCGTCTGATCCGCTCAAGCAGCAACATAAAAAATATGAAGAAGAGTTTCGCCGCAAGATGCAGCAACGAGATGAAGATTTGCTGCGGGAATTAAGACAGCGCCGTGAAGAAAAACGCAACGCTGAGCAGCCCTCCGACATCGCTGAACCTTCTCATGAGCCGTCAACAGTTTAGCTGCCTGACTCCTCTGCTGAGGCTTGAGCGGGTGCGGAATAATAGAATAATCTCGACCGACCTGCACCGTTCACTCTATAATTTGGTTCATAATCCAACTTCGCATAAACCACGCGATGGATTCCAACCATCCTTCATACTCCCGAACAAGGCAGATAGGATATTTCATACATCATCTTGGTCTGCCTTTGCCTTTAGTGTTGTCCTTCTTTGGCCCCGTTTGATGAGCTGCTTGCTCTCTACTCTGTTTACAAACTCCGCTGATTTATGTGATAATGTTCACGTTATGATTTTTTGCATGAGGTGACAGTATGAACTATCAAGAAATGTACCAGCGCAAAGTAGTTACGGCGGAAGAAGCCCTGAGCCAGATCCAAAGCGGACAGGAAATCTCCTGCTCACTGATCGGCTGTGAACCGGTGGCCATGCTCAGTCAATTGCATACCATCAAGGATCGGGTAGAAAACGTTTCCGTGGTTGCAGCTCTGCTGATGAACGAATACGAATTTTTTATGAACCCGGAGATGAAAGAACATTTTTTACTGAACAGCTGGTTCTATACCGGCGGTGCCCGTAAAGCTCATTCGCTGGGAACTGTATCTTATATTCCCCTGGAATTGCACCGCTGCATGAGCAGCCGCATGGCCTACCGCAAACCCGACATATTTCTGGGCTGCGCCTGTCCCATGGACAAGCATGGTTATCTCTCCCTATCCATGGATACCGTTTGTGAAAAAGAACTGCTGGAAAATGCCAGTCAGGTGATTATAGAAGTTAATCCCAACCTACCCAGAACGTTTGGCGATACCCTGGTACACATCTCCCAAATCGACTTGATTGTTGAAAGTGATCGCGCGCTTCCCACCCTGCCGGAAGTCCAACTGAATGAAAAAGAAAAACTCATCGGCGCTTACGTAGCCGAGTTAATTGAGGACGAGTCCACCCTGCAAATCGGGTTTGGCAACATTCCTATCGCTGTGACCCGCTGCCTGACCAATAAAAAAGATCTGGGCGTGCATACCGAGTTGTTCAGCGAAGGCTTGCTGGATCTTTATGAAGCCGGTGCCCTTACAAACCGTAAAAAAACCATCTGGAAAGACAAATTCGTAGCTGATTGCGCCCTGGGCAGCAAAAGAATGTATGACTTTTTCGACAACAATCTGGCAGTCGAGTTTCATCGCGGCAGCGTGGTCAACGACCCCCGGGTGATTGGCCGCAATCATAAAATGGTGGCCATTAACTCTGCCCTGGAAATGGATCTGAGCGGCCAATGCTGCGCTGAATCGATCGGCACCAGGCACTACAGCGGAACCGGCGGACACAAGGAATTCGGCCAGGGAACCCAGTATTCCCCGGGCGGCAAATCCATCATTGCGTTCTTATCCACCGCCCGCAACGATACCATTTCCCACATCGTGCCCATGCTGCAGCCCGGTGCGGCGGTGACCACATCCCGGATTGATGTAGATTATGTGGTGACTGAATACGGCATTGCCAGCCTGCGCGGGCGCTCGATCAGAGAGCGGATCAAGGAATTGATCACCATTTCCCACCCCAATTTCCGTGACTGGCTGCGCAGCGAAGCCGAACGAAATATGATTTGGTAGACGCAACCCATAACAATTGAAACCCGCAAACAATCCCCCTGGTAATTTACTGGGGGGGTTTTTAAGTGAAGTAACAAGGGGACGGGGTTGTTGTCAACCAAATCTCAAAGGTGGTGAAGTAAACGAGAGCCAGGAACCCTCGTTTACTTTACCACCTTGATGAATTAAGAAGATTGACAACAACCCCGTCCCCACGTCCCTATGTCCCCTTGGCACTATCACATAATATCAACTTCACATGATGATTCGACAATTTTTCGTTTGAATATTCCGTTATTTGTAATTTATTATTTCGTAATGATATAATAAACACAACAAATTTAATGGAATGGAGGAGAACATAATGGCGGAAACCGATTATTACAAAATGGTTTACGGGCAAAGGATCATATGGCTTGACCAGCAGCTAAAGAGCGGAAAAAGTCTGGAAGAATTGCTGGATACACGAGTCAAGGCGTATCAGCAAAGGGGTCCGCGCGATCTCATGATTGATGTTGAGTTGCCGAAAAGCGAAGACACCAAGCTGAGCTGTAATGTCAATATCGAAGTAATGAAGAAGTGGAAACAATTTACCACTGGCAGACCGCAGAATGATAATACTATATTATCCATGGCTATGTGGGAGTTTATGTCGAAGCACGCAGTATAAGAACACCAATATTTTTTACCCGTTAGCAGTGCATTTTAAAACGGTAAAGACTATATAACCTATATCGAGCATATAGCTTATATAGCTTTTACAAAAAAAAGTTGGGGGCATACCCCAACTTTTTTTTGGCAATTTGCTTAATCTCAGCATAATGAATGTGACAGGGGACGGGGTTGTTGTCAACTTTCTTTATTCATCAAGGTAGTCGAGTAAACGAGGGTTCACGGCCCTCGTTTACTCGACTACTTTTGAGATTTTAGTGTGACAACAACCCCGTCCCCTTGCCAACGTCCGTTCTTTATAACGATTTTTTGATCTCATAGAGCAAGTCGACCAGGTGATTACAGCCCTCGGGACCGCCGGTCAGGGCGGCAATTTCTTTTTTATCCATCTCCCCCAGCGACAGGCCGATCAACTGGCCCAAATGTTGATGGTTTTGAAAACAAATTGGGTCCGGGGCGTTGATAAAATTGCCCTGGGCGGAGAGTACCAATCCGTCACGATCGATTTCCAATTGGACACCCAAATGGTGAAAAGAATCCATAAAGGAAGCGTTGACGATGCGATTTGCAGTTTGTTGGGTGATGGATACGGTTTTACAGCGATTAAATAAATTGTAACTGCGCTCAATTGAGCCCAGCCATTCGGTCCACTGCAGTTCGGTCTGATCGAGATGACTATAGAAGCGACACGCTCCGATACTATGTTGTTCGCAAAAGTCATCGTATTGCTTAGCCGACACAAAACCGCGTTCCAAAAAGAAATAGGTCTCGGCCTGCAGCACACCCCGGAAACATTCGCTGATCAAATCATAAGGAAGTTGCAAACCAGGTGTACCCAGCACCTTGCGTAAGGCTGGCCCGCCGGTGATGTAAGCTTCCACGCCTATCAATTCGGGCAGATCAAAAATGCCGGTCTCATTGCCCGGCGATCGATAATTAGCCCAACCCGCCCGGCTGATCTGCAGAGTCTGCACACTAGCATCGATCCAGGCAACCGCCTCGACTGTATTGCTAAGCAGGGTGCATTCTGCCGTGACCGTATCCCGGTGGCGGTTGACTTTCACGAAGTTGGTAGCATGAAATAGTAAAGACATTCCTTTCCCCCCCCCCCGCGGGAATCTCCAATCATTTGAAC
>CAZACF010000034.1:0-9088 GCA_964483565.1 uncultured Syntrophomonas sp.
TGTTAGCTGCGACGATTAGTTCGAAGCAGGTTGATTCTTAATGGCCTGATCCATGATGGCTTTTCTCTGGTCTTCTGACAGACCGGTTAAAACCTTATTAATACTGGTGCTTAATTCAGTATTACCTTTTTTGAGCCCAACCGCAATCGCCACGTCATCATCTGAAGCCTGGAAACCTTTTCCTTCCGCAAATTCCACCATGGCAAACTTGGCATTGGCAGTCGTAGCAGAAATGCCTTCCGGTCTTTCAGAGACATAGCCATCAATAATGCCCGATTCCAGCGCTACCCGCATGGCTGGGAAGTCATCCATGGCAGTAAGTTTTTGTACATTGGGGATTTGTTCGATGACAGTATAATGGAAAGTATTTAACTGCGCTGTGATCTTAGCGCCGTTGAGATCCTGCAGGCTGGTGGCGCCTTCATATTTGGAACCCTTCTGGATAACTACCACCAAATCGGAACGATAATAATGATCAGAAAAATCAATGGTTTGTTTACGTTCAGCGGTAGGTGACATACCGGCAATAATCGCATCGATGCTGCCCGATTGAACTGCTGGTGATAATCCATCCCAGGCCGTTTTAACGATGACCAGTTCTTTGTCCATGCCTTCGGCCAAGAGTTTGGCAATTTCTACATCATATCCGCCGGCAAATTCCTTGCTACCGGCAATTGGGACTGCACCATTGGAATCGTCAGTCTGGGTCCAATTGAAGGGAGGATAACCGCATTCCATGCCCACTTTAAATTCTTTACTGGCGGTCGGGGCTTGTTCTTTGTCAGTTGAACCTGAACCACAGCCCACGGCGGAAATGAGCAGACCCATGACCAGAATTGCACAAAGTGCCAAACTTACAAACTTCCTCATTAACACTTCTCCTCACAAATAAAATTTTGGATGTTACCGTCCATACCAATCTAAATTATTGTAACATAAAAATTCAGGGAATGAACCTCTTTATCAGCCATATCCAAGCTTAATTTATAAAAAGATGCATAATGATCAATTTTTCCGCAATAAAATAGAAAGCAGCATGGCCACCAGGATCAGCGCCGCACCGCTGTAGGCGCGGACGGTTAAAATTTCATGAGCCCAGACAAAGCCAGCCAGGGCAGCGAAAACCGGCTCGGTGGTCAAGACCACTGCAAAGCGAGTCGGTGTACTGAATTTTTGCAGATAATTCTGCAGCAGAAAGGCCAGGGAGGTTGCAAACACCGAGGTAACGATAATGGCCATGATCGTATCCGTGCCCATTTGATGAGGAAGGGGTTCCATTGCCAGACCGATGATCAGACACAGCACACCCACAAAAAGAATTTGCACTCCGGTGATCGCCACTGCATTGTGCCGCCAGGAATATTTGGAAACAAATACAATATGTAAAGCAAATCCAAAAGCACAAACCAGCACCAGTAAGTCTCCATAACCCAGGGCGAATTTGCCGGCCGGTACGGACAGCAAGAATAGGCCCAGGGCGGCCATGAGCACAGTTATCGTGGTCTGCCAGTCAGGCCAGGTACGGTTTTTTACATAAAACATAATCGGCACCAGTACTACCGATACTCCGGTGATGAAGCCAGCATTGGAGGAAGTAGTGTATTGCAGCCCCACGGTTTGAAAAACATAACCAATAAAAAGGAAAAAACCCAGCAGACAACCGGCGGCAACAGTTGAAACTTCAACTTTTACAATGTTTTTAAAAGAAAACAAGGCCAGTACCAGAAAGGCCAGCACAAATCTGATGCCCAGAAATAAATAAGGACCAATATCGGCCAGGGCATTTTTAACCAGCACAAAGGTAACGCCCCAGATGAGAGCTACCAAAATCATCAGGAATTCGGCTTCGGTGCGTTTGATTTTTCGGCTTGAAATAAAAATCACCTCGAAAAACATATTAATAAGACCTGCCGTTACTCAAGCTAGCCGTCGCAGGTTTGCTGAGCGCTTGCGGTACTGGCTGCCATTAGACACTCGCTTCATCACTTGCGGTTTGTGTCAGACGGCAAGCAGGTAAATGTTTAGTAATCTCCAGCCATACGTTGTCAATAGCTTTGCCAACTACCCGAATATCATAACACAAATTTAAACACCATCAATACCCGATTAAGAAAGTGATTATTTCTGCAAACATACGATAAACATAATCTTTATGCTGAGTATAAACAGCGGCTTTGACTGTAGCGGCAAAAGAGTGTTTGCCGCAAATAGCCTACGGCTCATCATCATTCGAATTCGGCAGGGGAGGAAATTACTTGTCGTAACAATTGTCTAACTGTATAATTATTAAGAAATATAGTATAGGAAAGAAAGGATGTGTACATAGTTGAAAAAACTTACCGCAATTCTTGTTTCCGCCCTTTTATTGATGGGCTTGCTGGCGCTGAGCGGCTGCGGCAATAAAGAACCCCAACAGCAGCAAGCACCGGAAAAAGTGATGAAGGTTGTGACCGAAGCAGGTTTTGCTCCCTTTGAATTTAAAGAGGGCAACGATGAATTCACCGGCTTTGACATGGATCTGATCAGAGCTATCGGCGAAGTGCAAGGGTACAAAGTAGAACTGGCCCACATGGGATTTGAATCCCTTATCCCCGCCCTGCAATCCAACAAGGCCGACTGTGCCATTGCTGGAATGTCAATAACTCCAGAAAGACAGGAATCAGTAGATTTTAGTACACCTTATTTTGATGCCGGACTCATCATCGCTGTAGCCAAGGATACTGAAGGCATTGCCACCCTGGATGATTTAAAAGGTAAAAAGATTGGCTGCCAGGTAGGAACGATCGGATCGGATGCCTCCATGAGCGTCAAGGAAAAAAACCCCAAGACCGAAGTCAGAACCTTTGACAATATTGGGGAAGCTTTTATGGAACTGGAAAAAGGCGGCATCGATGCAGTCGTTAATGATCATGCGGTAACGGCCTATTATATCAAGACCACCGGCAAAGACAAAACCAAGATGGTGGGCGAACTGTTTTCTGCTGATGATCACTATGGTATCGCTGTCAAAAAAGGTAACGCTGAAATGCTCAAAGTCATCAATGATGGCTTGCAAAAACTAAAAGACAACGGCCAATATGACGAAATCTATAAAAAGTGGTTTGAATAAATTAATGCGGTAAGCGCAGAAAATAAAAGCGCGAGTATACTCGCGCTTTTATGCTTATTTATCAGCTCGGGAGGTTCTTATGACACAAGTTATCCCTTGTACCTTTGGTTTAAATATTTTTCAAACTTTAATGGATATCCACGGTTTCGAGGTAGTAGCCAACAATATCCCCTCATTTTTGATAGGAGCCTTGATAACCCTGGAATTGACTGCATTAGCTGTAGCATTTGGAATGGTACTGGGGCTGTTATTTGGTTTGCTTAAAATGGCTACGCAAATCAAGCCAACCTACTGGTTGGCGACCCTGTATATCGATTTCTTTCGGGGCACTCCGCTGTTTGTCCAGATTCTACTGCTCTATTTCGGAATATTGCCCATATTTGGTGATTTCGGAGCCTTCACCAGCGCGGTTATCGCCTGCAGCTTAAACAGTGGCGCCTATATCGCGGAAATCGTGCGGGCTGGCATTCAAGCCATTGATAAAGGCCAAATGGAAGCGGGGCGGTCGCTGGGCATGAACTACCCCCAGGCTATGTGGTACATTATTCTGCCCCAGGCCTACAAAGTCGTTATTCCTCCGCTGATCAACGAGTTCATCGCCATGCTCAAGGATACCTCCTTGGTATCGATCATCTCCGTTTCCGAACTGACCCTGCGCGGCAAACTAATTTATGCCAGCAGTTATGAACCGGCTTGGGTGTGGGGGACTGTAGCCATTATTTACTTTATCATGACCAAACTCCTGGCCATGTTTGGTGACTACATGGAAAGGAGGCTGGCCACTGAATGATCCAGATCAAGAATGTTTACAAAAGCTTTGGATCTCTGGAAGTATTGAAAGGGATCAATTGCTATATCGCTCCCCGGGAAGTGGTCTGTGTGATTGGGCCCAGCGGTTCAGGCAAGTCAACTTTACTCCGTTGCATCAACCAACTGGAAACAGTTCAATCGGGAGATATCCTGATTGATGGTCAGGACATTACCCATCCCAGCATCGATATCAATTTAATCCGCCAGCAGGTGGGGATGGTGTTTCAGTTGTTCAATCTCTTTCCCCACAAGACGACCTTGGAAAACATTACCCTGGCACCGACCAAGATTCTGAAAATAAGTGCGGATGAGGCTCATGAACGAGCCATGACCCTGCTGCGTAAAGTAGGACTTTTGGACAAGGCCAACGTTTACCCCAACCAATTGTCGGGCGGACAGAAACAACGGGTGGCAATTGCCCGGGCACTGGCCATGCATCCCAAGGTGATGCTGTTTGATGAACCGACTTCGGCGCTTGATCCTGAAATGGTGGGCGAGGTGCTGGAAGTCATGAAAGATTTGGCCCACGAAGGCATGACCATGGTAGTGGTTACCCACGAAATGGGATTTGCCCGGGAAGTGGGGCACCGTGTTTTGTTTATGGATGAAGGAGTTATTGTGGAAGAGGGTACACCCGCACAAATCTTTGACAATCCTGCCAACTCGCGGACTCAATCGTTTTTAAGCAAGGTGTTGTAAGTGTCGTCAACTTCACAACGCAGTATTAAGATCATTAAAAAGCTCCAACAGGCTTATCCCCAAGCCGGCCCCATGTTGAAGTTTTCTTCCCGGTTTGAATTGCTGGTGGCGGTGGTGCTTTCCGCCCAGAGTACCGACGAGCAGGTCAACCGGGTCACCGCTGAACTGTTCCGGCAGGCCAATACCCCGGAAGCTTTCGCCTGCATGGAACAGAACGAATTGGAAGAGCGGATCAAGGGGGTTGGACTTTATAAAAACAAAGCCCGTAGCATCAAGAAGCTTTCGTTGATGTTGCTGGAAAAATATGATGGGGCAGTTCCGGGAGAATATGAGGCCCTGCTGCAGTTGCCCGGGGTAGGAACGAAAAGCGCCAATGTGGTTTTGGCGGTGGGTTTTGACAAGCCCGGGCTGGGAGTGGATACCCACGTGCACCGGGTGACCAACCGCCTGGGCATCGTCAGGGAGAAAATCCCCGAAAAAACCGAAAAGGCTTTAAAGGCGCTGCTGCCCGAAAAGCTCTGGAGCATAAGCCATCATTTGTTCATCTTCCATGGACGGCAAGTCTGCAAAGCCCGCCGCCCTGATTGTGAGCATTGTTGCGTGGCGGATCTTTGCGCCAAGATTTTGTAAAACAATCCTTGCGCAGAGGCTAAAGGCTTTAGCAGCAACCTCCAGTGTCAGGGGAACAGTGTCAGGGGGACGGGGTTGTTGACAACAAACTAGAAAGCCAACGGTTGTCAACAACCCCGTCCCCATGACACACAACGTCCCCATGACACAAGCTACCTAATATATTTTGCTATATTTACAGGGTTTGTTCATTTAAAGTAGAATATAAATGTTAAGTAAAATTTTAAGGGGGAATTTATTTTGAAGAAAAAACTGGCACTTATCCTGGTAATTCTTTTATCGCTGACCCTGTTGGTCACCGGCTGCGGCAAAACGGATGAAAACACCCCACCGGAACAACAACAGACGGCTGACACTTCCTTCCAGGACATCAAGGATCAGGGCTATTTCACGCTTGGTCTGGATGATGCGTTTCCGCCCATGGGATTTAGAGAAGAAGGCACCAATGAGATCGTAGGTTTTGACATTGATTTGGCTAAAGAAGCCGCCAAGAGAATGGGCGTGGAAGTGAAATTCCAGCCGGTCGTATGGGATACGGTTATTGAAGAACTGAACAACGGTAATATCGACGTGATCTGGAACGGTTTGACCATTACTGCAGATCGTCAGAAACAGATTGCTTTTACCAAGCCCTACATATCTGACCGTCAGATTATTGTTGTGAAGAAGGGTTCCGCCTTGGCCGACAAAGCTGCTCTGGCCGGCAAGAAAGTAGGCATTCAGGCAGCCAGCAGCGCCATTGAAGCAGTGGAAAAAGACAAGGCTACATTTGATTCCCTGGGTGAATTGGTTCAGTTTGACAACAACAACGACGCCCTGCTTGATCTCAAATCCGGCCGCATCGATGCCGTCGTGGTGGATGAAGTGGTAGGACGTTACTATCTGGCCAAACATACCGAAGACTATCAGGTTCTGGAAGACAACTTCGGTTCTGAAGATTTCGGAATTGGCGTTAGAAAGACCGATAAGACTTTCCTGGACGAGTTGCAAAAAGCTTTGGATGCCATGAAAGCTGACGGAACATCCGCAGAGATCTCCAAGAAATGGTTTGGCGAGGACATCATGAATTAATTGCAGTATGCTTCTGGCATATTAATGAATTAATCAAGAATTATTATTTTTGACTGATTCATGCAGTCAGCCACAGACCGTTAAAAAAGGCAAATAGCTGAGTAAACCCAGAAAGCCCGTTCAATCACGGGCTTTCTGGTTGCCTTGCCTTAACCTTTTTTATTTCCTCCGTATAATTGATCGATGTTATAATAGGAAAAGAAATTTGATTAAAGAAGGTATCGTATGGACTACATCGCATCGTTGATGCCTTTCATGCTGGAAGGTACGGTAATTACTCTAAAACTATTCTTTATAACCCTGATCGTGGTATTGCCGCTGGGCGTTTTTATGGCGCTGGCAAGACTCTCCAAATTCCCGCCTCTCAACGGATTGACCCAGTTTTATATTTGGGTCTTTCGTGGTACACCGTTGCTGCTGCAACTGCTCTTCATTTATTTCGGATTGGGAACCATCGGCATCATGATTGATCGCTTTTCGGCGGCTGTTTTGGCTTTTGTGCTTAATTACACGGCCTATTTGGCAGAAGTCTATCGTTCCGGTATTCAGTCGATTGACCAGGGACAGTTCGAGGCAGCCGACGTACTGGGTTTAAATCGCTGGCAGACTTTGACCCGCATTATTTTACCCCAGATGATCAAACGCGTATTGCCGCCGATCAGTAATGAAGTCATCAACCTGATTAAGGATACTTCACTGGTTTATGCCATCGGCATCAGTGAACTGCTGCGGGTTGCCAAGATCGCTGCGGTCCGGGATGCCATCTTTGTTCCTTTTATTGTCGCAGCGGTGTTTTATCTGGTGATGACAGCTGTGATCCAGCAGACCTTCAAATGGCTGGAAAATCACTACGCTTATTACCGTTAGGAGAATCAATATGTATATACTCAAAGCAACCGATGTTTATAAAAAATTTCATCATAACGAAGTCCTCAAAGGCATCTCCATGCAGGTCAAAAAAGGTGAAGTAATTGCTATTATTGGCCCTTCCGGCTCCGGTAAGAGCACTTTCCTGCGTTGTCTCAACCGTCTGGAAAAAATCGACCGCGGCAGCATCGAAATAGAAGGCGAGTACATGGTGAAAAACGGAGCGGACGGTAAAGCAGTCTATAGCAGCGAAAAAGACATTGCCCGCATGCGTCTGAAGATGGGTATGGTATTTCAAAGCTTTAACCTTTTTCCGCACAAATCAGTGCTGGAAAATTTAGTCATGGCGCCCATGCTGGTACAGAAGACTGATCTTAAACAAGCTCAGGAAACAGCTATGAAGTATCTGGACAAAGTAGGTCTGGTACAAAAAGCCCCCAATTATCCGTTTGAACTTTCCGGCGGTATGCAGCAACGAGTGGCCATCGCCCGAGCGTTGTGCATGAATCCTGATATAATGTGTTTTGACGAGCCTACCTCGGCACTGGATCCGGAATTGACCGGAGAAGTGCTGCAGGTTATGAAGGACCTGGCCAATGAGCATATGACCATGGTGGTGGTGACCCATGAGATCGGTTTTGCCCGCGAAGTGGCTGACCGGGTGATCTTCATGGACGAAGGCCTGATCGTCGAAGAGGGCCACGCCGAAGATGTACTCATCCATCCCCAGCAGATCCGTACCAAGGAATTCCTCAGCAAGGTGCTGATGGCCAGATAAACTGGATTGAAAGCGCAAGTCTCGGATGTTTCTTGACTTGCGCTTTTATGTTGGTCTGGTCTGAGGATTATGCATTAGCCCGCTTGGGGCTGGTCTTTTAACTAGGCCATTTTGGTCAGCATTTTTTCCAATCTTCTGATACGGGCACTCATAGCCTTGATAAAGCCATTGGCGATGCTGGGATATAGACTGCATAAACGTTTTATATCGTCTCCGTCAATGGTCAGCAGGGCGGCATCGCCCAGAATCACCTCTGCTGTAATGGGTGACAAGGCCTCATCGAAGACCGTGTTCTCCCCGATGACTTCTCCTTTGCCTAAAACCGCCAGGGTGGAATTGATACCGCCATTGGCCTGAGCGCTTAGTTCCAGGCTGCCTTTTATAATCAGATACAACTTGGAGTTGGGCTGTCCCTCTTCCAGCAATAAAGTGTTTTCTCTATAAATCTCTTGCCGGGCGATACGGGCCACATAACCCAATTCTTCCAACTGTAAACAGGAAAACAGTTCATGGTCTTTCAGCAGCAGAACTTTGTCTAACAAACTGATCATTTCCTGTTCTTCCATTGGTGTTCCTCCTTCCTGTCCGGATAACGCCGCAGCAGCTATTTCGCGTAACCAGTAATCTGGCCAGAGGCAGGCTTCTTGTAGGAATGCTTGTCCTCCTTCTGCAATTTTGGCACGCTTGAGGCTGCCTGATTGATTCATCCTGTCCAGCATGGCCCGCGCCAGTCTGCGGTCCGCCAGTCCTTCCGCCAGGATTTCCAAGGAAGTGTCTTTGACCTCCTGGTCAATTTCCTGGCTGGCAGTTTTGATCCGTTCAATTACGTAATGGTCATACAAGCCAGCCATCACTGACCAGCCAGCTTCCATCTGCAGATCGTATATTTCCAGATAACGCTGCTGTGCCAATTCAGCCAAATCTGAGTGGTTGGCTGTCTGTAATTGGGCCGGCAGCCGGGCATAGCTATCCAACAGGTGTAATTGCTCCAGACAGCTGTCAATCAGCAGGGCGCTTACTTCTTTTGTTAAAGGACGGGCAGCTATGGCTTTGACGATCGCCAGCCAGGAACGCAAGTCAGGGCAGGGCTGTAATTGCTGGGTAAAAATATCAAGCGCGTCTTC
>CAZACF010000034.1:9098-16055 GCA_964483565.1 uncultured Syntrophomonas sp.
TTTGCTGAAACTCCTGATCAGACTCAGCATATACTGCAATGATTTTCGGTATGGCCGCGAGGTATTGCAGTTTACCCAAGGCTTCGCAAGCGGCTGCTTTGAGATCAGGCGGGGAGTCCAGGTGAGCCAGTAATTGGGGGGCAAATTCATCCAGCCCAGCTTCGCCAATCGCTGCGCAGATGGTCACGGCAGCGGCCGGGGGGCCATCCAGGCAGCGTTGTACAGCCGTGTGAACCTTTTCCCGGTTTGTGTTAGATGGGTCTCCAGCAAGGGCTTTAACTACCTGCGCTACGACTAAGGGACTGTCATCGTTAAGGGCTGCCTTTATCCACTCGAAGCCGTTGTTCACGGACAGCATTAAGGCGGTCGCAGCCGCTCTTATTTCCGGGTTTTGATCATGGCAGGCCATCTGCACCAGATCCAGCCGGTAATGGCTTGGTTCAAAACGCAGGCAGTATTTGAGGGCGCGGCTGCGCACTTCATCGTTGGGATCTTTGAGTAAATCATTCATCCACGGTTCCAGGCGATGGGGGTCTATTTGACCGATCATTTCCATGGCCAGACTACGTTTGCGTTCATCAGGATGGTGCAAAAAGGTCAGCAAGTGAGTTAAGATAGAAGCCGGCACCAGATTGCCCAGCAGGGCCGCTCCGTTTTCTTTTAACTCCTGAACTCCTTCGGAGATGGATCTGATCAATTCCTGCAGATACATGGAGCGGGCTAGCCAGGCAACATAAATGGTAATACCCGCCAGCAGCAAAGCCAGCAGCGAGACCATCTGCAAGGAGAGCCACCCCTGGGAATGCAAGGCAGATAGGGCAGCTCCGCCCAGCATGCCGCCCAGAATAAACAAGGCTTCCACCAGAAAGCGCACCCCGTCCCTTTCTTTGGCTGGCACAACCTTAAACAACAACTGATAGGAAGGTTCACCCATCACATTGACCATGATTTTGGTAATCAAATAACCAATAAAGACGGCGCCCAGCGCCAGCGGTCCGCTTCCCAGCAATACCATCAATAGAAAGCAAAAACCCAGCCCTGCGCTGACCAGCAGAAGGATATTGCCCACCCCCAAGGCTGCCATGATACGGTTCAGAAAGCCCAGTTCGATGACCACCGCCACCAAATTGGAGACTGCCAGGAAGACAGCTAGAAATCCGGCCAGATCAGCTTCATTGCTGTATGAAAGCCGGGCTACGGTATTGAATTGATAATCCATTACGAAATTAAGGATCATGATAAAGGTCAACAGGCCCAGCATACCCATCAGGAAGCGTGATTGTACCACGCTTTTGATACTGTCTTTTAGAGCGGCTCCGTCTTCCTCATTTGGCAGGTTAACCGGGACGATGTAATACTGAATGGTTTGGCTTAAAAAGTATCCTTCGCCCAGCAAAAAGCAAGCCCACAAGCCATAAATGATTTCAACTCCGGCTGGAGCCAGGAATTTGGCAACAATGCCGGCCACAATACAGCCAATCGTACTGGAGCCTGCCAGGAGGGGAAATAACCGCTTGGCCTGCTGGGTGGGACAAATATCCACTGCTACCAGCCAAATCAAAGGCGTCAGCTGAAAAAAGACCACCATGGAACTGACCAGCAGGATAGGATAAAAAGGCATCCAGAGAAGCGCACCGGCGAACTTTGCCAATAGCAGAACCAGTCCATTGATTAAAACCAGACCGGCCATAATGGCATAGGCTGTACGTAAAAAACGGGCCCGGTTCATTCGGCCCGACATATCGGCAATGGCCAGGGATGTCAATAAAAGACCGGCCGCCTCCAGTACATACATGAGTGGCAGGTGTTCTACACCGTAACGAATATTGAAAATGGAGGTCGCCGAGCTGATCCCCAACACTTCTCCCATTCCCAGAGAGAAGAAAACCGGAATCATCAGCTGCAGTCGGTGCCGGTCGCCGGACTCCAGTGAGAACAGACGATTGATTAACAACAATATCCCGCATCCTTTCCAGTCAAGCGAATAAACTTGATGTTATTCCGTTTTTAGCAATTGATTGGGATCGTGCTGTTTGATATATTCGAGTAGTTCTCGCCCGAACTCCGAATTGATACAGATTTGACCATAATCAATAATTTGATTGTTTAAATACTGAAGGATAAGCTGATCCCGTCCATCTGATCCTGGCATAATCCCGCCGAAGAAAAAACCCAGATCTTCGAACTCACCGCTCAGCAGGGAAGTAAACGGGCTGTTGAGGGGCAAAAACAGATAGATCGTTTCGGTTCTTTCAATACACAAACCTTTTAAGACGCGGCTGACCTCGCTGACTACCTGACGCCCATATTGCTTTATTTTTATAAGAGCAATGATACTGGGATCATATTTGACTTCAATGATCGACTCTTGTTCAGGCAGTTGCAGATGGGCTGGGGGGGAAGCCAACGTGGCGCGTACCCCTTGATGTTGATAGATCTGGGATATCATTTCGGCATGGTGCAATGGCGCATGTATGTATATATTCTCCGGGCGATGAAAGTAAACGAACAAGACGGTTTCGCTTTCCCGCTGACCGGCTTCTTCTTTGATGGCTTTGAAGTTAAAAGGCAAGTCGACAGATACCAAGATGCACGTATCATGGTATCCCCATTTATTGGCTACTTTCTGAGAATAAGGATGACTGGTCACGGCCAGCGCGTAACTGCCCAGGATTCCATTGTCAAGAGCCCAGTTTACCAAAGCCTGAGTTAATTCATTTAAACATCCTGAGCCCCGATAATGAGGCTTTACAAAAGCATCGTCGGTGACTGGCACCAACGGATCGCTGTCATCAAAGATCAGGGCTATATGCCCGATGATCTCATCATCGTCACTGACCGCAACAAAGGATACCATTTTGTTTTCTTCATTTAGTTGCCGCAGACGTTCCGGATAATAAACGTGTTCATTGGGATAGGAATAGCCGTAGGACAGGTAGGCGCATTTCGATACTTCCACCGCTTCGATGGGCAACATACGCCGAATTTGATAAGCCGGAACTTTTCCCGGCGGAGGTTCGGTTTCAAGTTGAGGAGTAGCAATTGCTTCCGGCACTCGGCCCAGATACTTTAACAGGCGGGTTTCCTTGCCGTGTTTGCCCAGGTTTACAAAGGAGACTTCATCCATAAAGCGATACATCAGATACAGTCCCAATCCCCGGGTATCCTCGCCAAAACAAGTCGATTCAGCCATTTTGGACAGTTCCTGAGGATCAAAAGGCATCCCTTGATCTTTGATCAGGATTTGCATACCGAGCGGTACTTGCTGAAAAATCAGATCGAAGCTGGCTTGTTCACCTTCAACAAAAGCATTGTCAATAACATTGACCACCGCTTCCTCTACTCCCAGGGTAACTTCATTGATCTGTTTATTATCAAAACCTAACATTTTAGCAAAAGCGGCTGTGCTATCCAGAATCAGTGGCAGATGGCGCAGGTTGTTGGAGATGGTCAGACTTAGACGCTCGTCGAATTTGCCCAAATGATCTCCTCCAATCAAAGAATTATACCGTAACATTGTATTATTTGACAAAATAGATGAAAATTCCTGCAATAGCCTTTCAAATATTTGAAACCACAAAAGAAAAAAGTCGGGGCTTATTGTCCCAACTTTTAACTGACCATCATTGGATGCTTTTATGATATTCCTGCAGGGATTTGAGCCCGGCGGTGGAACCGTGATTTTCGATAAAGGCCGCTATCCCTTTGGCGCTGGCCAGGGCGGCTGCCATGGTGGTGATATAGGGCACCTTGTAACGGATAGCCGCTTTGCGGATATAGGAATCATCGTTCTGGCTGCGTTTGCCGGAGGGGGTATTGATGACCAGATTCAATTCCTGGTTGGTGACGGCGTCAACAATGTTGGGACGGCCTTCAAAGATTTTCCTGATCTCTTCACATTCAATCCCGTGGTCACGCAGGTAGCGATAGGTTCCGCCGGTGGCCTTGATACTAAAACCGATCTTGACAAATTCGCAGGCGGTTTCCAAAGCAGCCGGTTTATCCTGATCGCTTACACTGATCAATACGGTCCCGGTGGTTGGGAGCTTGGCCTGGGTGGCTTCTTGCGCTTTGAAATAAGCCAATCCAAAAGAATCGGCGATACCCAGCACTTCTCCGGTGGAACGCATTTCCGGACCGAGCACGGGATCTACTTCCGGGAACATGTTGAAGGGGAAGACCGCTTCCTTGACCCCGAAATGAGTAATTTTCTTCTGTTGTAATTCCTCCATGGGATAGCTCTTGCCTTGGGCAGAGGCCATAACAATTTCGGTGGCGATTCTGGCCATGGAAATATTGCAGACCTTGGAGACCAGGGGCACGGTACGGGAAGCCCGGGGGTTGGCCTCCAGAACGTAAACCCGATCGTTGGCAATGGCGTACTGCATATTCATCAAGCCAACTACGTTCATTTCCCGGGCGATTTTTTTAGTGTACTCTTCAATTGTTGCCAGATGCTGCGGGGCAATAGAAATGGGTGGGATGACGCAGGCCGAATCACCGGAATGAATCCCGGCCAGTTCGATATGTTCCATCACCGTTGGTACAAAAGCATCCTGCCCGTTGGCAATCGCATCGGCTTCGCATTCAATGGCGTTGTCGAGGAAACGATCGATCAGGATCGGCCGTTCAGGGGTTACACCAACAGCTGCAGCCATGTACTGGCGCAGCATGTCATCATCGTGCACCACTTCCATGCCGCGTCCACCTAAAACATAGGAAGGACGCACCATTAAGGGATAACCAATCCGTCCGGCAATCGCCAGGGCTTCATCAACATCTAACGCCATGCCGGATTCGGGCATGGGAATGTCCAGGCGCTCCAAGATCTGACGAAAGCGGTCACGATCTTCGGCCAGATCAATGGTTTCCGGAGTAGTGCCAAGGATCCTGACCCCAGCCTGGGCCAGTTCAGCCGCGATATTAAGAGGCGTTTGACCGCCAAACTGCACAATCACACCCAGCGGTTTTTCTTTTTCATAAATACTCAACACATCTTCCACTGTAAGCGGTTCAAAATACAGCTTGTCGGAGGTATCATAGTCGGTGGAGACAGTTTCTGGATTACAGTTGACCATGACCGTCTCATAGCCAAGATCCCGCAGGGCAAAAGCGGTATGTACGCAGCAATAGTCAAATTCGATCCCTTGCCCAATGCGGTTGGGGCCGCCTCCCAGGATCATGACCTTGGGACGGTTGCTGGCAGTCGTGGTATCAGGAGCGTTGTAGGTGGAGTAATAGTAAGCGGCATTGTTCACTCCGCTGACCGGCACGGCTTCCCAGGCTTCTTCTATCCCCAGTGCCAGACGGCGATGGCGGATGTATGTCTCGCGTTCTCCCAGCAGCATGGCCAGATAACGATCGGCAAAACCATCTCTTTTGGCTTGAATGAGCATTTCATCCGATAGTTGACCGCCTTTGCAGGCGAGGATCTTTTCCTCCAGACGAACCAACTCCAGCATCTGTTCAATGAACCAGGGCTTGATATGGGTCAGATTAGCAATATGCTCGACTGTAGCACCTTTGCGCAAGGCCTCATACATGATGAACTGGCGTTCGCTAGTGGGTTCGGCCAGCAGGGAGAGCAATTCCTCCACCGGTAACAGGTGGAAATTCTTGGCATAACCCAAGCCGTAACGGTTGATTTCCAGCGAACGGATGGCCTTTTGGAAGGCCTCCTTGTAAGTCTTGCCGATACTCATGACTTCACCCACCGCCCGCATTTGCGTACCTAACTGATCAAAGGAGCCGGGGAACTTCTCGAACGCCCAGCGGGCAAATTTGATGACCACATAGTCCTCGCCAGGAGTATATTGATCAAGCGTGCCTGCCTTCCAATAGGGAATCTCGTCCAGGGTCAGGCCGGCGGCCAGCAGGGTAGAGACCATGGCAATGGGAAATCCGGTAGCCTTGGAAGCCAGCGCCGAAGAGCGGGAGGTACGCGGGTTGATTTCAATGATGACCACCCGGTCGGTTTTGGGGTCATGGGCGAACTGTACATTGGTGCCGCCTACCACTTCGATGGCTTCCACCACCGCATAGGCGTATTTTTGCAGACGTTCCTGCAATTGCGGGCGTATGGTCAGCATGGGGGCGGAACAAAAGGAGTCGCCGGTATGAACACCCATGGGGTCAATATTTTCAATAAAGCAGACGGTAATCATCTGATTTTTAGCATCGCGCACCACTTCCAGCTCGAGTTCCTCCCAGCCCAGCACGGATTCTTCAATCAGAATCTGTCCCACCAGGCTGGCAGCGATGCCGCGGTTGGCTACGGTGCGCAGTTCTTCAACATTATAGACCAGCCCTCCGCCGGTACCGCCCATAGTATAAGCAGGGCGAATAACCACCGGATAACCCAGTTCGGCAGCAATCATTTCCGCTTCTTCGATCGAATAGGCTGGTTGGCTGCGGGGCATCTCAATGCCCAGACGATTCATGGTTTCCTTGAAGGCAATGCGGTCTTCGCCACGTTCAATAGCATCGATCTGTACGCCGATTACTTGAACCTTGTATTGTTCCAGAACTCCCGCCTGACTTAATTCAGAACATAGATTGAGGGCTGACTGGCCACCCAGATTGGGCAGTACGGCATCAGGACGTTCCTTGGCGATGATGTCGGTGATACGGTGCAGATTGAGAGGTTCAATATAGGTGGCGTCGGCCAGGTTGGCGTCGGTCATGATGGTAGCCGGGTTGGAATTGACCAAGACGATTTGGTAGCCCAATTTGCGCAGGGCTTTGCAGGCCTGGGTTCCGGAATAATCAAACTCACAAGCCTGTCCGATGACAATCGGGCCGGAACCAATGATGAGAATTTTGTTAATGTCAGTACGCTTCGGCATATTCTACCTCCCAATCTATAAGCTAAATGTAATGATTATGGATTCGCATCTTATCTGATTAATAATAACAAATTGGCTGCGGGTGTTGTATGCTCTAAAAGACTTCTTAATC
>CAZACF010000035.1:0-16021 GCA_964483565.1 uncultured Syntrophomonas sp.
ATGAATTATGCCAATCCCGATATGGTAGGTCATACCGGTGTTCTTGAAGCAGCCGTGCAAGCAGTTAAAACAGTAGATGATTGTCTGATTCAGGTGGTCAATAAGGTGCGGGAAAAAAAGGGCAGGATTCTCATAACCGCTGATCACGGCAACTGCGAAATGATGACGGATACGGTCAACGCTTGCCCGTTCACTGCCCATACGACCAACCAGGTACCGCTGATTTTGATTGACGACCGGCTAAAGGGCAGAGAACTGAGATTAGGTTCGCTGCGTGATATCGCTCCAACGATGTTGGAGCTAATCGGTTTGCCCATCCCGGCTGAAATGACTGGCACTACATTGTTGAATACCCCATAACCTCATTGAGTTCATTAAACAAATTAATGAAAGGGAGATAAAAATGAGTATTATCGTCGATGTGTATGCACGCGAGGTTCTGGATTCCCGGGCCAATCCCACGGTAGAAGTAGAGGTAATCCTGGAAGATGGAACCATGGGCAGGGCAATCGTACCTTCAGGTGCTTCCACCGGAGTTCATGAAGCGGTGGAATTAAGAGATGGAGATCCCCAACGCTATGGTGGCAAAGGTGTTTTGCAGGCGGTAGAAAACGTAAATGAGATTATCGCACCAGAGCTGATTGGGATGGATGTTACCCACCAAATCGATATCGACACGGTGATGATGGAGTTGGATGGCACACCCAATAAGAGTAAACTGGGTGCCAATGCCATTCTGGGCGTTTCTTTGGCCGCTGCCCGGGCTGCTGCTGAGTATCTGGGCTTGCCCCTGTATCAATATATCGGCGGGACCAATGCCAAGGAGATCCCGGTACCGATGATGAACATCCTCAATGGCGGCAAACATGCCGACAACAATGTGGATATTCAGGAATTCATGGTGGTGCCCTGCGGGGCTGAGACCTTTGCCGAAGCTTTGCGTATGGGAGTGGAAGTATACCACAGTTTGAAAAAAGTGCTGAGCAGCAAAGAGCTGGCCACATCGGTCGGTGATGAAGGTGGATTTGCCCCTGATCTGGCTTCCAATGAAGAGGCTATCGAGGTGATTCTGGAAGCAATCAACCAGGCCGGTTATGTGCCCGGACAGGATGCTTTTATCGCCCTGGATGTGGCTGCCAGTGAATTGTACCAAGACGGTCACTACACCCTCAATCAGAAGCGTTTTAACTCTGCCGAGATGGTGGATTTCTATGCCGGGTTGACGGAGAAATATCCCATCATCTCCATTGAAGACGGATTGGCAGAGGATGATTGGGAGGGATGGAAAATACTCACTGACAGGTTGGGTAGAAAAATTCAATTGATTGGTGACGACCTTTTTGTGACCAATACCAAAAGATTGGCCATGGGCTTTGAAAAAGGTGTATGCAACAGTATTCTGATCAAATTAAACCAGATCGGCACCTTGACTGAAACCTTGGATACTATCGAAATGGCCAAACGCAGAGGTTATACAACCGTCATTTCGCACCGCTCCGGAGAAACGGAAGATTCTACCATGGCTGATGTGGCGGTAGCTGTCAATGCCGGCCAGATCAAAACCGGTGCTCCGGCCCGTACGGACCGGACTGCCAAATATAATCGGCTGCTGCGGATTGAAGAAGAACTGGATGAATTTGCACGGTTTAGTGGCCGTAAAGTGTTTTATAATTTGAACAACTAAGGGATGAACCTTGTAATAAATTCTGTGGTTGTGGTAAAATGTACTGCAGCATTCGGGAAGGTAAAGAAAGGAGGTTGAATAGTGCTGAAAATCATTGTCCTAATACTTCAGACTTTATGCGCTCTGGGTTTGATTGCTACAGTTCTGTTACAATCTGGCAAAAGCGCTGGTTTATCAGGAAGTATTGCGGGTGGCGGCGAGGCTATATTTGGTAAAAAGAAAGGCGTAGATGAGTTGTTTGCAAAAATAACTGCTTACTTGGCTGCCTTGTTTTTTATCTTGACGCTGGCTCTGGCCGTTTTATAAACGGCCAGTTCTAAATCAGCCGATTAAAAAGAACCGTTTGGCAATACCTCTGATTCCATGCTTCCGGATGGTTGCAAGCTGTAGTATCGGACTTGGTAATTTATGCTGTAGTACATTGCGCAGTAATACTAATAAGGAGAGAAGTGATCAAAGACATGAAATTGAAAACGGTAAAGAAGACGTGGTTGACTATTTTAAGCAGTTTGGCTATACTGCTTCTCACCCCGGCATTGGTTTTGGCCAGCGAAGCTGATCTGGTTCTGCCTGTATTAGACGCGTCCCAAAACAATATTTTGCTCGCCGGCATCGTCGTTTGTGTTTTAGGTATGTTTTTTGGTTTCTATCAGTTTCAGAAAGTAAGAAAACTCAAGGCCCATCAGGTAATGCTTGATGTTGCCGCTACCATTTATGAAACCTGTAAGACCTATCTGATTCAGCAGGGTAAATTTCTGGCAATACTATTTGTTATAATCGGCTTGTGTATAGCCTTCTATTTCGGCTTCCTGAACCAGATGTCGGTAGGCAATGTATTGTTTATTCTGATGTGGACAGTCATTGGAATTCTGGGCTCATACAGTGTGGCCTGGTATGGAATTCGCATGAATACGCTGGCCAACAGCCGGGTTGCTTTCACATCGCTGGAAAGAAAACCGCTTAAAGTTTTAAACATTGCTCTGGATGCAGGAATGAGCATCGGTGTTCTGCTGGTTTGTGTAGAACTGATCATGATGCTGATAATTCTGCTTTACGTTCCCCGTGAACTGGCCGGGGCTAGTTTTATCGGGTTTGCCATTGGTGAATCTTTGGGTGCAAGTGCCCTGCGTATAGCCGGTGGTATTTTTACGAAAATCGCTGACATAGGCGCTGACTTGATGAAGATCGTTTTTGGCATCAAAGAGGATGATCCCCGCAATCCTGGTGTTATCGCAGACTGTACCGGAGACAATGCCGGTGACAGCGTAGGCCCCACTGCGGATGGTTTTGAAACATATGGGGTTACTGGCGTGGCTATGGTAACCTTTATCGTTCTGGCAGCAGCCCCTGCGCTGCAGACGACTCTGTTGACGTGGATATTTACAATCCGTGTTTTGATGGTTATTACCTCCATTCTTTCATATTTTATCAACCGTGCATACAGTCAAGCCAAGTATGGCCAGGCTGATGATATGGACTTTGAAGCACCGCTGACCAGTTTGGTTTGGATTACTTCCATTTCCTCCATTATAGTAACTTTTGTCCTGACCTATTACATGATAGGCCCCGGGGCAAGTGCGGTTACAGCTTTGACCCCATTCTGGATTACCCTGTCAGGCATTTTCAGTTTAGGGACTCTGGCAGCAGCATTGATCCCCGAGTTCGTAAAGATATTTACCAGTCCCAAATCCAAACATGTAGCTGAAGTGGTCAAGGCTTCGCGTGAAGGAGGACCGTCGCTTAATATTCTGTCCGGTCTGGTAGCGGGTAATTTCAGTGCGTTCTGGATCGGTATGTTATTTGTAGCAATCATGTTTGGGGCGTATTTCATTAGCTTGCCGATTCCGGCCGAGATCATGACTTATTCTTCAGTTTTTGCCTTTGGTCTGGTGGCTTTCGGTATGCTGGGCATGGGGCCGGTTACCATTGCTGTTGACAGCTATGGTCCGGTTACTGACAATGCACAATCTATTTATGAATTATCTTTGATCGAAGAAGTTCCCAATGTTGCCAAGAACATTGAAAAAGAATATGGCTTTAAGCCTGATTTTGAGATGGGCAAGTATTACCTGGAGGCCAATGACGGAGCCGGCAATACTTTCAAGGCGACAGCTAAACCGGTGTTGATCGGAACGGCTGTGGTAGGTGCCACCGCCATGATATTCTCACTGATTCTGGTTATCAAGAATGTACTGGGAGTTGACCCGGCTACGATTCTTACCATGCTCAATCCTTACACCATCCTGGGGTTACTGTGTGGGGGTTCAGTTATCTTCTGGTTTACCGGTGCTTCAACACAGGCAGTTACCACTGGTGCCTACCGGGCGGTAGCCTACATCAAGGAGAATATCAACCTTGATGAGGACGCTGACGTAAAAGCCAACACCGAAAAATCCAAAAAAGTAGTGCAAATTTGTACCGAGTATGCGCAATCGGGAATGTTTAACATCTTTATTGCCATCTTTTCGTTTGCCATGGCCTTTGCTTGCTTGTCAGCTCCCAGCCACGGTCACAATGAACCGGTAGCCTTCTTTATAGCTTATCTGATTTCGATTGCGGTGATTGGGTTATTCCAGGCTGTGTTTATGGCCAATGCCGGCGGTTGCTGGGATAATGCCAAGAAAGTGGTGGAAGTTGACCTCAAGGAAAAAGGCACGATGTTACATGAAGCAACCGTAGTAGGTGACACGGTTGGCGACCCCTTCAAGGATACTTCTTCTGTAGCGCTGAATCCGATCATCAAGTTTACCACTCTGTTTGGATTGCTGGCTATGGAAATTGCAATCTCTGAAGCATTCAGAGATGTGGCTCCTTATGTGGGCGTGGTATTCCTTTTGATCGCCTTATTCTTTGTATGGCGTAGCTTCTACGGCATGAGAATCCCGGTTGGCGACGATGAATAGTAGGTAAAGCAAAGCCTCTCCATCTATAAAAGATAAGCTCCCCTTTGAGTAGACCTTCGGGACTACACCAGGGGGAGCTTTTTTATGGATTATGCATTCATGCCGAGCTTCAGAAAAGCTGGATGGGCGTTTTGAAGTACCATACGGCTTTAGTGGGGAGATGGTTGGTCATGCCTTTCATTTCGATAATGGGGATGGTTAAGCAAGCTGGGGGCAGAATTGTTCAAGATCTGTTTATATACGTTTAGATAATCAGCTACCATGCGCTGACGGCTGAATCTTGCTTCGACCCAAAGACGGCAATCAAGGCGATTAAGGTTGGTAATATCTTTTATTTTATCCGCTGCTGAAGCCGTATCATCGACCAGATAACCGGTTACGCCATCCAGGATGACTTCGGGCATGGAACCTTTATTAAAGGCGATAACCGGTGTTCCGCAGGCTTGGGCTTCGATGACACTCAAGCCAAAAGGTTCCGCGAAATGAATTGGATGAAGTAAGGCCAGCGCCCCACCCAGCAGCTCGTTACGATATATCGAACCTACCGGGCCGACGTAGCGGATGCATTCGTCATCAATCAAGGGGGCCACCTGTCGTGAAAAGTATTCCTGATCCTGGATGATTCCGGCAATGATCAAAGGCTGCCGGCTTTGTTGGGCGATTTCGATTGCTTGGGCGGTTCCTTTGTCAGGATGAATGCGCCCTAAATAAAGCAGGTAGTTACCCGGCAACTGCTCAAAACAAAATTGATCAAGATCCAATCCATGATAGATATTGGCAATATAGTGCAAGTCGGGATGACGGTCAGCGTAGCTGATCGAAACATAGTCAACAAAAGGATCATATTTTTTATAAACCGGGATGATTTGTGGGGAAGAAAAACCATGAATGGTGGTAAGCATCGGGGTTTTGATCAGACGGCTGTAGGTTAACGGCAAGAAATCATAATGATTGTGAATGAGATCAAATTGATCCGCTTGTTCACAGAGATGGGCTATGTGCAAACATTCCCACACTTTGGCATCCAAACTACGGTCTTCTTCATAAGCATGGGGGCAGATCCATTGCAGATTGGCAACGCTGGAATCACCGCTGGCAAATACGGTGACATCTACGCCTTGTTGCTGTAATTCTTGCGCCAGCAAAGCCGCGATATTTTCCCAGGGACCGTAATGTAAAGGCGGGGTGCGCCAGGCAATGGGGGATAGCAGAGCTATTTTCATATTTATATGCATTCCTTTCAGCGGACATAAATTCGTGGCAATCAGGAAGATCAAAGCGGCACAGCTTTTGCGAGCAGCACCGTTTTATTCCACCTGATCAGGGCTATTTGTATATATTTCCTTAAAAGCTGTTTTCTATACTTATTGACGATAACTTTGCGGGGACGGACTTGTTTCATCTCTGCCTACCTCTGTCCGCCTAAGACATTTACTACTATAGTAAAATATCTAAAATGCAGGTAAAATAAAAAGGAATGATTGCAGCACTATATGCTTTTTGTACCAAGCTACACTGATAATTCGGGAGGAATATTCGAAATGGCCAATACATATTTGCATGAGTACCAACAGAAATTAGTCACCGCTGAGCAGGCAGCATCTCTCATCCATTCCGGCGACAGAATCCTTTACGCGGTATTCGCCGGTCGACCGAATGATTTTGATATGGCTTTGGCCCAACGCAAAGAAGAACTTCTGGATGTTCAGATCACCCAGTGCGGGGGCAACCTATTGGGGTCTGCCAGTTCTGCTTATGCAGACCTGGGCCATCAGCACTTCACCAGTAATAGTTGGTTTTTTGATGGAGTTGATCGCCAATTGCATGATCAGGATATGATGTTTTATCATCCCTGCCAGTTTGGTCAGCTCCAGGATATTATCGGCAGTGATCTTTTTCCCTATGACGTCTATGTTCAAAAGGTCAGCCCCATGGATCAACATGGTTTTTTTTCCTTTGGTTTGTCTAATGTCAATAGTCTGGAGTCGTGTCTGGGCGCTAAAAAAGTGATTCTGGAAGTAAATGAAAACATGCCCCGGGTGCCGGGCGGCTCGGAAGATGCTGTGCATATTTCCATGGTCGATCATATTATTGAAAGTACCAACAGCCCCTTGTTGGTACTACCGCCCAGCCGCCAACCTTCTCCAGCCGACATTGCCATGGCCAGGCTGTTGTTGCCGGAAATTCCTGATCGGGCTTGTTTGCAGCTGGGGATCGGAGCATTGCCCAATTTATTGGGAGATCTGCTATGTGATTCAGATCTCAAGGATCTGGGGATTCATACGGAAATGTTCGTAGATTCCATGGTAAAACTGTTTGTCAGCGGCAAAGTGACCAACCGCTGCAAGACCACGGATCGCTGTAAAATTACGTTTACTTTTTCGATTGGTTCCCGGAGTACCTATGATTTTATGCGGGATAACCCGCTCATGGCCAGCCATTGTGGAAGATATACCAATAATGCTCAATTAATCGCCACCAATGATAATTTTATTTTCATCAACAATACCGTCATGATGGATCTTTTCAGTCAGGCTTGTTCGGAAAGCTCAGGGCCCAGGCAGATTTCCGGGACAGGCGGGCAGATCGATTTTATCAACGGTTCCTGGTTTTCAAGAGGGGGCAAGAGCTTCCTCTGTTTGAGCAGTACTTACACAGATCGCAAAGGCCAGCTGCAATCACGGATTGTACCAACCTTGCCGGCAGGCAGTATTGTCACCACCGCCCGCACTTTTATTGATTATGTGGTGACGGAATACGGCAAAGTGAAGCTCAAGGGCAAACCAACCTGGCATCGGGCCGAGGAGCTGATAAGTATAGCCCATCCTCAATTTCGCGACGATCTGATCCAAGCCGCACAGACCATGAAGATCTGGCGGCGCAGTAATAAAATAGAGTAATCATATTGGCTGGGATCAACTTGAAAAACCGGCGAAGTATATTTGTGTTATAATAACAACCGTTGCATGATATAAACCATTGATATAAAATTGGCAGTGCTTTTTCAAGAAGGAGGATAATATTTGTACACGGAAACATTTGCAAACATGGGCTTAAAACCACGTTTGCTGCAGATGATCGAAAACAAGGGGTTTGAAATCCCTACTCCCATTCAGATAAAAGCTATACCCTCGGCTTTGGCAGGTCATGATGTGATGGGACAGGCCCAGACCGGGACTGGTAAAACTGCTGCTTTTGGTATTCCCATGCTCAATCGATTGCTCCCCGGCCGAGGGCTGCAGGGGCTGGTGGTATGCCCGACCCGTGAATTGGCGGTGCAGGTGACGGAAGAGATCAATTCCCTGGGCAAGGGCATGAATCTACGTGCCGTGGCTGTCTACGGCGGACAATCCATTGAACTGCAGATCAGGGCATTAGGACGCAGGCCGGAGTTGGTGGTCGGCACTCCGGGCAGATTGATGGATCACATGCAGCGCGGTAATATAAGTTTATCGCAACTGTCCTATTTGGTTTTAGATGAGGCTGACGAAATGCTGGATATGGGTTTTTTGCCAGATATCGAAAAAATCATGGGACATTGCCCCAATGAACGACAGACATTTCTGTTTTCAGCCACCCTCAATGAGGAGATCCGCAGACTGGGCAGTCAGTTTATGCACGATCCAGATGTTATTCTGATTGAATCACCAGAATTAACAGTACCTTTGACTCGTCAATACTATTTGGAAGTAAGTCCCCGCTACAAGATTGAAACATTCTGTCGCTTGATGGACGTTGATCAGCCTGCCGTGAGTTTGGTTTTTTGTCGTACCAAAAAGGGAGCAGATGCGCTGGCTCATGCCTTAAACGATCGGGGATACGACGCCGATGCCCTGCATGGCGATATGAGCCAGCGGGAAAGAGATAATGTCATGGAACGCTTCCGCAAAGGCAACGTATCCATATTGGTGGCTACAGATCTAGCGGCAAGAGGGCTGGACATTGATATGGTCAGCCATGTTTTCAATTTCGATATTCCAGAAGATCCCGACAGTTATGTGCATCGCATTGGCAGAACCGGTCGGGCTGGCCGGGACGGCATTGCCATATCTTTGGTGGAGCCTCGTCAGATAAGACAAATGAGAATGATTGAACATCATATTGGCAAGAAGATGATCCGCCGCAACCTGCCTACCCTCAAGGATGCCGTGGAGAGCAGACGGGAGAGCTTGAGCAGACGGTTGCTGGAAGCAACCCGCGAGGATTTGGATATCTATCAGCCAATGGCAGAAAGTCTGATCGCTGAAAACGATGCCCAAACGCTGCTGGCTGCAGCGTTAAAGATCATCGCCGGCGGGGAACCGGAATTGGAAGTGGCGGAGGTCGAGGCGACCCATTTTGATACTGTTCACGTTGAACTGCCGGTGGGACGCATGCAGGGAATGAATCCTCGCCGGCTGGTGGATTATCTGTGTGCCAATACTTCTTTAACGCCCCGCCAGGTGGGGGATATAGAACTCCACAGTAATACCAGCTTGGTCGAAGTGCCAATGAATAAAATTGACGAGGTGTATGAGGCGTTAAGTAATGGCGAACTGAACCGTAAAGGCAATCGTCCCCGGTTTGGTTTGAACAGATCGGGCCGCAATAAAAGAGCCAATTAAAAACCCGGGGGCAGCGATCGCCCCCGGGTTTTTAATTAGCCATCTCTACCTCATCGTTTGCTTAGCCAAGTTGTGATTTAACGGTTTGTATATCAGACTGATCAGCCTGAGCGGCAGCCTTGTAAAATCCCTTTTGTTCAGCCATTTGATAAAGCTGATACTGGAATTGTTCATCTGAGTTTCTGATCTGCTGAACAGTCTGGCGCAGCTGCTGATTGGAAGTTTCACCTATTACATGGGCATAGGTAGCCAGACTGCTCTTTACAGAAGACAGTATATCATTGACCATCTCTTTGTCCTGAATCTGTGACATATTCATTCTTCACTCCTTACTTCAAAAATGACATCAATTTATTGCGGGTATCCATGGCTGATTGCGCAGCCTGATCAAACATTTGCTTGATCTGGGCATCCTGACATTGAGAAGCATAAAAACGAAGTTTCTTCTCGCTGGTAGCATGTCCTCCGATCAAATGTCTGAGATTTTGCAGCTCCATTTGGTTAACTGTCACGTTGTTTGCTCCTTTCTGTGTAAGTTGTTTTCCCTTTTTAGGTTGGCCCAAATCTGAATTATTATGCTTGATCAATCATAAAAAAATTGTCTTCATTATGAAAACAATTTTTATGTTTTTTATTTGATTCCACTGCAGTAATCTGTTGTTGATCACCTGAGTTGCCCCAGGGGGTATCAACAGTATTTATAAGGGTGCTGCCAAGCTCAGGCCGGGCTGTACAGGTATCTCATTCGCTTCAGCGTCATCGGGACGCTGCCGCAGGCTAACAGTGTTGCACGGTTTTTTCAAGTAAGCTAAAGTTTCCAATGGCTTTATCCAATCATAATTTTTCCTTTGGCATAGTGGATTTCCGGCTGTTTTTTCTTGTATGCCAGGGCAAATCCCAGCGTAAGTGGACCGACCCGGCCCAGAAACATGCATATAACCATCAAGATTTTCCCAAAGTCATTGAGCTCTTTGCATAACCCGGTGGAGAATCCCACGGTACCCAACGCGGAAGTCACATCAAAAAGGATTTTCAAGAAGTCGCCTGGATGGGTCAAAGAGATTAGGAAAACCATGATGATCAGCAAGAAAATGGCCATAAAAAACAGGGTGAAAGAAGGATATACATCGCTGCTGACAATTCGGCGTTCAAAGATTTCAACGTCCTTTTTGCCGCGTAACTGGGCTAGCACTACAGCAAACATCAGAGCCACGGTGGTGGTTTTGATTCCGCCTCCGGTCGATCCCGGGGAAGCGCCAATAAACATAAAAATAATCAGCAGCAACTGGCTGGGCAGAAGCAGGGAATTGATATCTATGGTGGAAAAGCCAGAGGAACGTGAAGCCACGCTTTGGAAAAAAGCTGCCATCAGTTTTTGACCTGGCGGCAGAGCGTTCAGAGCATGATTGGATTCAACCGCCAGCAACAAAATGGTACCCAGCACCAGCAGAATACCGGTGGTCGACAGCACGACTTTGCTGTGCAGGGAAAGTTTGCGCGCGGTGCGGTAATTATACAGCTCATAACAAACGAAAAACCCCAGTCCACCGATGATGACCAGCAGACTGAAGACCAAATTTATGGTTACATCATGCCGGAAATCGATTAGACTTTTGAAACTGCCAAACAGATCCAGACCAGCATTGTTAAAGGCCGATATGGAATGGAATAGACCAAACCAAAGCGCCTTTTTGAGGCCCATCAGCGGCATCCACTTAATGGCCAGGATGATTGCGCCCAAGGCTTCCAGCAAAAAGGTAAATCCCAGCAGGTAGCGAAATACCCGTACGATTCCGCCTACGGCGGAGACATTGATGGAGCGTTGCATTAACAGTCGCTCACGCAGTTGGATTTTTCTGCCCATCAGCATGGCGAAGAAGCCGGCGAAGGCCATTACCCCCAACCCGCCCACCTGAATCAGCAGCAAGATGATGATTTGCCCGAGAAGGGTCCAATGAGTGCCGGTATCAACTACCACCAGTCCGGTTATGCATACCGAGGTAGCGGAAGTAAACAGAGCGTCCACAAAACTGGTGGGGGTGTGGGAAGCCCATGGCATATATAACAGCACACTGCCCAACAGGATTAAAATCAGAAAACTGCCGACCAGCAATTGGGGAGCGGACAAGTTGTTTTTTTGCATAACATTGACCTCGAATGGATTTAATCTAGATTGGTGATATATTCCAGATCATCATTGCTGCCCAGCGCGACAATTACATCGCCTTTACGTAATCTTTCTTCCGGGCCCGGTGCTACAATAACATTGTCATCCCGGCGGATCGCCAGCACGGTAACCCCCATTTTTTTGCGCAGGCCAGTTTCTATCAGGCTTTTGTCGACCAGCATGACCGGGGTAAAGAATTCAATCACACTGTGGGTCGGAGATAGATTAATCTGTTCCAGAAAATTTTTGGAAACAAGGGAACGGGCCAGTTTTACAGCCATATCGCGCTCGGGATAGATGACCAAATCTGCGCCGATCTTTTCCAGAACCTTGCCATGCAGAGCGTTTTGCGCCTTGGCCACAACTTTATTAACTCCCAATTCTTTAAGTATTATGGTCGTCAGAATGTTGGATTGAATATTGTTGCCAATGGCTACAATCACTACGTCAAAATTTCTGATTCCCAACGCTTTGAGCGTATCTTCATCCATAGAGTCAGCCTGTACCGCATGGGTAGCGATTTCCACCGTATCATTAATTTTTTCTTCATCAATATCGATGGCCATGACTTCATAACCCAAATGGGTTAATTCTTTAACCAGGCTTTCACCAAATCTGCCAATGCCGATAACTGCGAATTGTTTGTTTTTCATTGCCATACGCCCTTTTTTATAATGATTATTTACGTTGGATATCGTACCAGTTTACCTAATCATAACCTTTATAGAACCGATTAAAAAGAGTTTAACGCCTGCCGTAAAACAATGCAAATAAAACCCGGTCAATCTAGCCGGGTCCGAGTGTATAGGTTATCAATTCACCGAATCGAAACGTTTATCATACCGCCCGATTATTAAAAAAACAAGAATACCCGGCCAAATCGAGCCGGGCTTACCAATAATAAAATATTATAATCCTAAAAGAATCATGATTAGAAGAATAACAAGCATCCCACCAGAAAGAAATAAAGGGCACATGTACAAAAAACAGAAGCCAATAAAGTTTGAATAAACTCTTTTTTACTGTATTCGGCAAACATTCTATCACCTGCTTGTCAGTATTAGAACCGATGTTCTAAAATAATTTTAGTTAAGAACGGATGTTCTGTCAACAGGTTTTTTAAAAATTTAAAGGAATTGCAGATGGTATGTAGATCGTCCAGATAAATTAGGTAATCGTAATTTTTAGCAAAGAAACTATTTATCCCAACACGCTTTTGGTAAAATGGTTTTAGATGATTGATTGGATGAGGAGGGATTGAATTTGTCATACGAATACAATATCGTAGACAACATTGTAATTTTCAAGTTTAACCGGGGCAAGTTGAATTCTATTACCATGGAAACACTGCAGGGCTTGAATGAAGTGGTTGATCGTGTCAATCAGGAAGAGGCACTGAAAGGCATCATCCTGACTGGTAACGGCAGATATTTTTCCGGCGGTTTTGATCTGGGCACTTTTACCAGTTTTCAAAGCAAAGCAGAAATATTGGATTGGTTCAATTACGAAGAAGAGGTTCTGCTTAAACTATTCACCTGCTCCAAACCAGTTGTAGCTGCCATAAACGGTCATGCCACCGCCATGGGGATGATCTTGTCGATGGCTTGTGATTACCGTCTGGTCATCAATAATCCGAAAATCAAACTGGGCATGACGGAAATAAAAATCGGACTTTCTCTGACCTTGGTGCAGGGAACCGTGATGCGTTTCGGTCTGGATACGGACAAAAAATACCGGGACGTGATCTACAAAGGAGAATTCTTTGCTCCTGATTATGCCGTTGCCCACGGAATCTTCGATGAGCTGGCGGAAAATGAAGAAGAATTGTTGGAAAAAGCCAAGGCCAAAGTGGTGAGTATGATTGATACCCCGGGACGTCCTTTTATTATTCTAAAAGAGCTGGAAAAAATGCAGACCGTGGATTGGCTCAAGGGCAAATTAAAGGAAGTGGACTGGGAACCGCTGGTCACAACCTTTACGGATGAAAAAGTTGTCAATACCCTGAAAATGGTCAAGGCTGCACTGGGTGAATAATAGGGAAATGAGGTGTCTAATATGAGTTTGGATCATATCAACGCGCAGCAGGCGCTGCAAATGCTCAAAGAAGGCAATGGCAGATTTCGTGAAAGTCTGCAGACCAAAGACGTCAGCAGTCAGCGCCGCCAAGAGCTGCTCAACAAAGGGCAAAAACCTTTTGCGGTTATCTTAGGCTGTTCCGACTCCAGGGTCCCTCCGGAAATTATTTTTGATCAGGCCCTGGGGGATATTTTTGTTATCAGAGTGGCCGGCAATGTTGTTTCTCCGATTGAGCTAGGCAGTATAGAATATGGAGCGGAGCATCTGCATGCTCCCTTGTTGGTCATACTTGGCCATGACAATTGCGGAGCCGTTAAAGCCACGGTTGATGGCGGGGAAGCGCCCGGTTCCATCGGGGCGATTGTTGACCTGATCAAGCCCTCGGTGGAAAAAGCCAAGGCTGATGGTGCCAGTGGGAATGATCTTTACGAGCAGGCCTGTGAAGAAAATCTGCGGGCCATGCTGGCCATCGTGAAGCAGAGTCCGATTATTCAAGAAATGCTAGAACATAATCACTTGCAGATTGTGCTGGCCAAATACCTGCAAAACAGCGGTGAGGTGTTGTTCTTCTAATTTGCACACAGAATATATTCAACTTGGATCTGGGGGTGAGTTTTTTGCTCAAATATCATTTTGAAATCATTAAGACCACTCCGTTGAAGGGGCATAAGCTGCAGGGAACCAAAGATTATGAAACCAAGGTTACGATTGAAAAAGATGACAAGTTGATTTTTGATGAAGTGGTGATGGTACGCAAAACCAAAGAAGGAGTTTTTCCTGATCTGACCCTGGCTCATAAAAAAATTGCGGCGGCTTCGACCCGGCGGGAACTGACCGAAAAACTCAAGGAATACTTCAAACGAATCAAATAAAAGTTTTGGCCTGCTTGTGCTGATTGGCAAAGCAGGCCTTTTGTTTATCATTCTACCTTGTTCATACTTTAACAATCGCAAAGCGGTTCGATCGTATTGACAGATTGAATCTAATAGAAATAAAATGAATATATCAAAGCGATATATGGAGAATGAAACTATGAACAATTATTTCACCGTTGATTATATCATTCTGGGTTGTTTGAGCATTGAACCGATGAGCGGATATGATATCAAACGGCTGATCAGTATCAGCACTTCGTTATTCTACAATGCCAGCTATGGCAGTATTTATCCTACCCTGAAAAAAATGGAGGAAGCTGGACTGGTGGAAGCGGAAGAAGCTGTGGAAAACGGTCGTTTTAAAAAAATCTATGCCTTGACAGCCGAGGGGCGCCAAGAATTCATGGGGTGGCTGGAAGAACCTCCTAAACCGATTGTGATTAAAAATGATATGTTGCTGCGTTTGTTTTTCTATCGTCATTTGCCCCGGGAAAAGGTACTTTCCATAACCGCTGCTCACATTGAACAGCTCAAGGCTTTTAAATTGGAGCTGGAAGAGATTGAAAACACGGAAGAAAATTGGGCGGACCAGTTTCAGTATGATACGTTGCGCTGGGGCAAAGATTTCTATGATTTTCAGATCGGTTGGTATGAAAAGCTTTTATATCAGTGGAAAACCGAAACCAGTTCTTAGACATATCGTTGTATAAACACCCAAGAAAATACCGGCAAGCTGATGGTTCGAACAGGAAGGAGTGAGCATAAACCGGCAATAGAAGCACAACCTAAGGGAATACAGCTTTACAAGAAAGGATGATGGATATGAAAACCAAAATTACCGAAATGTTAGGTATAAAACATCCCATTATTTGCGGAGGCATGCTGTGGCTGTGCAAGCCTGATCTGTGCGCGGCCATCTCCAATGCCGGGGGACTGGGCAACATTACGGCGGGCAATTATGATACCGGCGAAGAGCTGCGGGCAGCCTTGCGCCAAACCAAAGAATTGACCGACAAGCCGTTTGGAGTAAACGTAACCCTGCTGCCGTCTTTCCGTATCACCCAGGAAACCTATGATGATTATTTCCGGGTCTGCTGTGAAGAAAAAGTAGCCGCCATCGAAGTGTCCGGTGCACCCGCCAAACGTTATCTGGATCAGGTGCATGAGGCCGGCATCAAAATATTCCATAAGGTGGGTTCCTTAAGACACGCGCTGAATATCGAGAAACTTGGCTATGACGGCATCTTTGCGGCCGGCATAGAAGAAGGCGGGCATCCGCTCAACGATGATGTAACCACCATGGTGCTGACCCCGCGCATTGCCGAATCGGTCAAAATTCCAGTAGTGACCACCGGCGGCATTGCCGATGGCCGCGGACTGGCGGCCGCCCTGACGCTGGGGGCGGAAGGCGTGATGATGGCGACTCGTTTTATCAATACCCAAGAATGTATCGTGCATGAAAATATCAAGCAGGAAATCATCAACCGTCAGGAACAGGATACCACCCTGATTTGCAAAACTCTTAATCTGCAAGGTCGGGCGCTGAAAAATGAACTAACCCAAAAGGTTTTGGATATTGAAGCGGAAGGCAAGGACCTGGAACGGATTTTCCCGCTGATCACCGGACAACGGGTCAAAGAGGCCTGGAATAACGGCGATGTAAACGGAGCAGCCTTTATGGTCGGACAGTCGATCGGCCTGATCAAAGATGT
>CAZACF010000036.1:0-15844 GCA_964483565.1 uncultured Syntrophomonas sp.
TAAAGCGACCACCCGCTAAACCAAGGGAAAGGAAATATGTGAATGCCGGTTTTAGATTCAGCATACAAACCCCTACGCAGATATAGGAATGCATATCTGCAAACGGTTTTACCTACCTTGCTCAGAAAAGTAGAAGCAATCAATTATATGCGCCAACGGATCCATACAGCAGATGGCGATTTCATTGATTTGGATTGGAGTTGGGCGGCTGAGAATAAAGTGCCGGCTGAGGCTTTGGCAGTCATTTGTCATGGTCTGGAAGGATCATCCAATCGTGCTTACATGCTGGGGATGATAAAGGCTATTAATGCCCGCCGCGTTGATGCAGTTGCCTATAATTTTCGCGGTTGTAGCGGGGAAACGAATTTGGCCAGGAAATTTTATTCAGCAGGTGCAACCGCTGATTTGCAGGAGGTATTGGATGCAATAAAAAAGCAGTACCATTATCAGACCTTTTATTTAGTAGGGTTTAGTCTGGGCGGGAATCTGGTTCTAAAATACGGGGGTGAAAAAGGCAAGGACATTGATCCTGCCATCAAAGGCATTGCAGCTATATCAGCCCCCTGTGATCTGTATTCTTCATCGATTGAATTGCTCAAAGCAAAAAATTATATATTCAGTTTGCGATTTCTTATCATGCTGCGGAAGAAATTAATCGAGAAAGCAAATCAATATCCGGAGCTGAAAAAAATTGATCCCAAGGCAATAAAAGATCTAAAACAATTTGATGATCAGGTTACCGCACCTTTGGCCGGTTATATTGATGCAAACGATTATTGGTATAAAGCTTCGTGTATTAGAGAACTTGATCAAATTATTATCCCAACGTTAATCATAAACGCAGCCGACGACCCTATTCTGGGCCCCGAATGTTATCCTTATCAGGAAGCTCGCAACAATGAGTTTATCCATCTGGAGGTCCCAGCGCGGGGAGGGCATGTGGGCTTTATGCACCGTCCCAATCAGACGGAATACTGGCATGAAACCAAAACGGCAGAATTCCTGACGCAATGCAAATGATTTTGGGGACTGTCCACAAAAAGCATAAATAACAAATTGAAAGGAGGATCACCAATGGCAAAAGGATTGGATTTTTACTGTGTAACTTCCTGAAGTACCTGCAAAAGGGCCAAGTCTTGGCTGGAAGAGGCAAATGTATCTCTTACCTATCATGATTTGTTAAAACAACCACCGTCGCTATCAGAGTTGAAAAAGCTGGCCAAACAGACTGATGAGACCATTAAAGAACTGGTCAATACCAAAAGTCAGGCTTATAAACAAGGCAAACCGGATCTGGATGCCATGACCGAGCAGGAAATCTATGAACTGATCTCCGCCAATCCCCGTATCCTGATCCGACCCCTGCTGACCAACGGGAAAAAGCTGCTGAAGGGGTTTAAAGAAGAACAATATCGGGAATATGTAAAGTAAGGCAGTACCGATCAACCAACGTCATCCTGCTGGAAAACCAAAAACAGCAATGTCTTCTCAGGAAAACCGCAACCAGGATGTCACCGGCGAACGCAGACAAAATGAAAAGCGCGGCGAAAAGATAAACATCGTTGAAAATTTACTATCTATGGAAGGGAATAAGCTTGGATGGACATAAGCATGGATAGCACAAATACAGGCATGAAACCGGCGACTTTAGCTGGCGGCTGTTTCTGGTGTCTGGTACCACCGTATGCCGAGCTGCCTGGGGTCATTCAAGTGGTAGCCGGCTATACCGGAGGCCATAAGGAAAACCCTACCTATGAAGAAGTCTGTTACGGTAACACCGGGCATATTGAGGCGGTGCAGATCACCTTTGATCCGCAAAAAATATCTTATAATGAACTGCTGGATGTTTTCTGGCGCCAGATTGATCCCACCGATGCCGGAGGACAGTTTGCAGACCGGGGAAGCTCATATCGCCGTGCGATTTTTTATCATGATGAGGAACAGCACCAAAAGGCCTTGCATTCGATTGAAAAATTAAATCAAAGCGGTCGTTTTACGGCTCCCGTGGCCACCATGCTGCTGCCCGCCCAGCCCTTTTACCCGGCGGAAGAATATCACCAGGATTATTATATAAAGAACCCCGTCCATTATAGTCGTTATAAGGCCGGTTCCGGACGGGAAGCATTTATTAAGAACTTTTGGACAGAAGCAGCCAAAATTCCTGACCCGGTGCATATGGCGGATCTGGCCAAACGGCTGACCAAGCTCCAGTTTGACGTGACCCAGAACAATGCGACCGAACCGCCCTTTCGCAATGAATATTGGGACAATCATCGAGCCGGGATCTATGTGGATGTAGTCTCCGGAGAGGTACTGTTCAGTTCACTGGACAAATTTGATTCCGGCTGTGGCTGGCCCAGTTTTACCAAACCGCTGCGGGAGGATTCCCTGCAGGAGAAAAGCGACTTGAGTCATGGTATGCGCCGCACGGAAATACGCAGCCAGCAAGCTGATTCCCACCTCGGTCATGTATTTCCTGACGGCCCGGCCCCCACCGGTCTGCGCTACTGCATCAACTCGGCCGCGTTGCGCTTCATTCCGGTGGAGGAGCTGGAAGCCGCCGGATATGGGGAATATTTATCTCTGTTTAAATAACGCAAGTAGGGACGCAAGTTGGGGTCGGTTTTTGGCTTGCATAATTATTGTGGGATTTGTCTGAGGTTTATGCATTAGTTCCGCTTGGGGCCGGTCTTTTGACTGGCTAGAGTTGTGGTATCAGCGCTCATTTGTGACCCCGGAGTCTTGAGGCGAAAACGTGAATCTCGTTTTTGGGTAACGAATGTCTTTATTAGACTGTAAAGCGTTCTTTGCGTCGTTACGTATCAGCGCACGACTGTCGCCTTACCCCCTGCGCTCCACTAAAACATAAACCTCAACGTAGGATTATCTGAATTCTGTAAATTAGCATCGGTCATGACTGTTTCACGTGAAACATTGTTGCAGCCTTTGCATTTGATTGACTACATACTATTTTTATTTAAACACCAGCGGAATAATCACCTTGTTGCGGTCGGAGCCGTCCTTCATGCTCACTTCGTAGACTTCCAACTGGCCCTTTTTTCCTGCACCGGGAGAGGTGAAGGTTACTTCGGCATTGTAATCACCGCGCTCCGGAGCCCCCATGCTGGCGGTGGTAAACCCGGAAGCCAGGATTTTGCCCTGGTCATCTTTGAGACGATAACTGACGGTGGCTTCAAAGACCATGGCGCTGCCGGCAATTTTCAAGGGACTACTGATGGCCTGTTGATCTACCGGCTCAGTAACCCAGATGAGCGGTTCCTGGACTAATGACATCTGGCGGCTGAAAGGCTGCTCGTACAATCCCACATGCCCCCACCAATCCATGGCATTCTCTGCTTTACCATCAACAGTAAAGGATACTTTGATGATGTTGGGAAACTCGGTCAGGGTGTTGACGATACTGGCGATGCCTAAAGATTCACCGCTGGCACCCACGTTGGCCTGCAATACTTCGGACGAAAAATCGACTGTCGCCAGCCCCTGGTCATTGACTTTCACTCCCAGGACCTTGGTGTTTGCCGGCAAAACCTTGTATGCGCCCTGCGTTGTCGGCGTTACCTTAATCAGCTCTTCCACGGCTGCTTTGGGCATATCATCCGTCTTTTTGAGCAAATGGGTTTCTCTCACCAGATAACTGTTGTACGATGTATCTTTGGGATAATAGACAATCACATTGATTTCCTCAGTGGCAGGTGTTGGAGTTTTGCCATTATCTTTGTCGCTCCTGAGCAAATCACAGCCCGCCACCAGCAAAACCCCTGCCAGGAGCAGCATGATGGCTATCATCTTAGAAAAGCGCTGCATATTAAATCCCTCCATGTAATTCTTATAGTCATAATAGATACGATTGGGGCAAAACCTTTCATCCTGCTTGTAATTAGTATAGCTAACTTATACAATTTCATTAGTGTGAATTTTGTACGGATTGGAAGCAGGAGAGGATGAGAGATATGCCAATCGCCGATGAATTTAAAGCGTATGCTAAAAAACTTGGTTTTCCTGAGTCTGAAACGATGGGTAAAATTTTAGCGTTATTATTTCCCGGATGAGGTCAGTCGAAAAATTGTCCAAGCCTTACATAAACCCACCAGAATCGGAGATCTGGCAGAAAACACCGGCATACCAATGGCAATCTTACAGGAGACGACCGAGCAATTGTTTTGTCGGGGAGCCATTGCCAGATATTTGGATCCGCCTGATCAGTACCGGTTGTATCCGGCCATGATCGAACTGCGGGATGCCACCGTCATTCATCCCGATTGTCCGCAGGAGTTGTTTGAACTGTGGGAGCAGTTGATCACCAAAGAACTGGCAGATCTTACGCCATACTGGAAGGAAAAGAACGTGCCGGAAATGCTCCGGGTGGTGCCGATTGAGGAAACGGTTGAATCCCAGAATCTGATTTTGGATGTGGATTCTGCCCGCCAGATTTTCCGGGAGGCGGAAGTCATTGCGGCCATGCCTTGCCCTTGTCGGTTGCAGGCCCGCCGGGTGGGAAAAAAAGATGATTGTCCCGCGCCTGATGATATCGATCTCTGCATGCAAACCAACAATTTTGCCAAAGCCATGCTGGCACGCGGGGTAGGGGAGCGATTAAGCAACCAGGAAGCGCTGCGGCGGATAGAACTGGCCGAGGAAGCCGGACTGGTCCATCAGGTTCGCAACAACATCAAAGAAGACATGATGATGTGTAATTGCTGCTCCTGCTGCTGCAGCGGTCTATATATGATCCATCATTTGGATTACACCCCCTATGCCAAGTCGCGCTTTCGTGTTGAATTTGATGCAAATCTCTGCAATGGCTGCGGCATCTGCGTGAAACGCTGCCACTTCTTTGCCATAGATATCGATAAGAATAAAAAACCCAAAGAACGGGTGGCAGAGATCGACTATGACAAGTGCTACGGCTGCGGCTTGTGCACGTTGAAATGTCCCACCCAGGCGCTGACCATGATGGAAGTGCGTCCCCGTGAAGCGGTGCGCAACACCTAAATAGATTTACACAAGGGGCAATGACATGCACGAACTGCCGGTCATCGATAGTATATTAAATATCGTACTTCGGCACGCGGCCCTCAATCAAGCGCAGCGGATTGTCTCCGTAACCCTGCAGGTCGGGGCTCTGAGCGACTTGGAAGAGGAATGGATGCAGCGTTATTTTGACCAACTCAGTCAGGGCACGTTGGCTGAATCGGCTGTGTTGAAGATCAACCGCATTGCGGTGGTGTTGGCTTGCCCGACCTGCGGCCATGAATTTGAGATTTCACCCCATGAGCGCACAGCCATCATCTGCCCCCAATGTGGCTGTGACAATGGCTTTATCTTGCTTTCCGGGCGGGAGTATTATATCAAGGAAATGGAAGTTATTTAATCTGATTTGGAAATGAGGCGAATTGCACGGAAACCAATCGATCGCTGGAAAGATCAACCTTATTCACCGTGATGACCACTTCTTTTATGACCACCTTTATGGGCAGCTCGATTAATTTGGCTCTGCCTGCTATGGGCAATGATCTGGGCAGCAATGCGGTCATCACCAGCTGGATTATTACCGCCTATATCCTGGCATCAGCTGTTTTTCTGCTGCCTTTTGGCCGCCTGGGCGACATCAAAGGCCGGAGAAAAATGTACCTGACGGGAGCCATTATGTATTCCTTGTTTACCTTGCTGGTGCCGTTGGCCAACTCCGTAGAGATGGTGATTGGGCTGCGCGCTTTGCAGGGACTCAGTGCCGCCATGATTTTTGGCACCGGCATGGCCATTTTAACGGCTGTCTACCCTCCCCAAAGAAGGGGCAAGGCCTTGGGTTACAGTGTTTCCGTGACTTATCTGGGCTTATCAGTCGGCCCGGTGGTGGGCGGCATGATGAACCAGCATCTGGGCTGGGAGAGTATTTTTTATGCGTCGGGGCTGATGGGATTGGCGGCTGTGTATGGCGCGTATGCCAGACTCCAGGGAGAATGGGTGGGGGCACCGGGAGAGCGTTTCGATATGCTCGGAGCCCTGCTTTATATTTTAGGGTTGCTGGCCTTGTTGTATGGACTGTCGTCGCTGGAAAGTTCGCACTGGGCCGTTTATCTGGCTATTGCCGGCTTGATTTTGCTGGCCGTCTTTGTCAAATGGGAATTAAAAATCGATGAGCCGATTTTGAAAATCCATATGTTTAAAAACAATATGACCTTCACCATGTCCAATTTGGCTGCCTTGATCAATTACAGCGCCACTTTTGCGGTAACCTTTCTGCTGTCGCTGTATCTGCAGGTGGTACAAGGGTACAGCTCCCAGTCCGCCGGCTTGATCCTGCTGGCCCAGCCCCTGGTTATGGCGCTGCTCTCACCGGTGGCAGGAAGATTGCCTGATCAGATTGAACCACGTAAAGTGGCGTCGCTTGGCATGGCCTGCTCGGCGCTGAGTTTGTTTCTCTTTTCTTTTCTCCAGATCGACACCTCACCTGTCCTGTTGATTGGCATATTAATCCTGGCCGGCTTTGGCTTTGCCTTGTTTTCATCGCCCAACAGCAACGCTGTAATGAGCTCAGTTAATATCAGGTTCTATGGGATTGCTTCTTCGATACTGGGCACCATGCGACTGGTGGGCCAAGCTGCCAGCATGTCCGTGGTAACTTTGCTGGTAACGATTTTTGTGGGCCGGGTGGCCCTGAATGAGGCGCAGCCGGCCGATCTGATGATAATGCTGCGGGTTGCTTTCGGTATTTTCACGTTTTTATGTTTGTTGGGCATCGCTGCCTCCCTGGCGCGCGGCAAAGTTCACGAATCCGGAGAAAAACAGGGGGCATAAAAAAATTGGCATACAATTTTCGGGGAAGGGGAGGAGAAGATGAATTTTATCGGCAATCTCATCTGGCTGTTGCTGGGAGGAATCATCGCCGCTATCCTATGGTTTATGGCGGGCGTCATTTTATGTATTACCATCATCGGCATACCCTTCGGCATCCAATGTTTTAAAATCGCCGGCTTTGTTTTGTGGCCGTTCGGTAAAGAGATCGAACTGGGTCACTTTGGCGCCGGAGGATTGATCATGAACATCATCTGGCTGATCGTGTTCGGCTGGGAATTCGCAATCACCCATTTGATTATCGGACTCATCTTTTGTCTGACCATTATCGGAATTCCTTTTGGTTTACAGCATTTTAAATTCGCCCAGTTGGGACTGATCCCTTTTGGGGCGGTGATCAAATAAGGCATGATGGATAAGTTGATCAGCCCGTGGAATTACGTTCAGCCGGGATTGTGGAAACATCCGTCCGGCTGATTTAGGGGATTGAAAATCATATGCTGGAAAAAGAAAGATTCCCTCAGTTATCCAAAAAACTGGCTGACTGTGGAGTTTCGTTCATCACTGATATCCGCGCTGAGGGCAGGGGAGCAGCGATTGCCAATACTTATTTTCTGAGTATGGGCGATCGGTATTATATGATCGATGCAGCCTGCGGCAAGAAGCGTCTCGGACAAATCAGGGATCATCTGCAAGGCCGTGATTGCGATTTGCTGGTGACCCATTCCCATCTTGACCACAGTGCCAACAGCGCAGCGGCTGTGAACAAAAGATCACCGATCATCTTTCACCCGCTGGTGGAGCATAAGATCGATAATCTGCAGCGTAATTATACCGAAATTACTCCGGCCATGATCAACGCTTTCGGGATCGAGGGGTTCTTTGGCCGTACCGGTATGTTACGTCCTTCGATGAGAAAGAAGCTGTTGTTTATCCAAAAGTATTTCCCGTCATTCTTTACTTTTCTTATGAAGCTTGTTACGCTCGCTTTGCTTCGGATCAGCATCGGCCATATCCATTCACCCCATGCCAATGTTCAGTATCTTTCCTATGCCGATCAACGCGATTTAATATTTGATGGAATCCACTTTTCGGGATGGGATCTGGGCAATGGAATCTTTGCCCTGGAGACGCCCGGTCATCAGGATGACCATCTTGCTTTTTATATTCCGCAGCGAAAGATCATGTTTGCCGGTGATCTGATCAATTTTTTAAATCCTAATGACATTTTGGACGGGAGTATAAAGGATACGCATAATGGTTTGCATAAAATGTTGCAGCTGGCTAAGGCGGGAGGAATCGATATCCTGGCGCTCAGTCATGCGTTGCCGATTATCGGCAACGATCAAGCGATCTCTTATATCCGCACCATTATTGCCCAACAAGAGGAAATATTTGCAACCGTTGCCGGAATCGTAGATTCTTGTGCAGATAAAAATGATTTTACCGAGATCATTGACCAAATCTATCAGCATGACTCGGCCTTGATGAAGAGAGTGCTGAAGATAAATTATCCCCGTTCGGTTTCATTTATTGATGTTTATGTGTATTTATATTTGCGGGAATTCCTTATTCCTAATGTTGATTAAGATAAGATTTGATATAGCGACGCACTTCCAAGGCGGGGAATAGATGCCAAAATGTCCCTCGCATAAAATAACAGCTTGCAAATCGAGCAGCACTTGCATCGAATGCTTCCATTGTTCCAGATCTGATCCCCAGGCCTCGTTAAAAGGACCATGAATATCCTGCCCGAAAAGGATCTTCTGCCCATCACTATCTACAGTCAGAGCTATGCTGCCCGGTGTATGTCCCCCTTGGCTTTGCGTGAGGCCAAGCAATGCATAAACAATGCGGTCAACATGGATTTGCGATCCGGTCTTAAGAGTGAACAAATCGCCTGGGCGATCCTGTGCGCCTCATCCGATCCAAAAACCGGTATCAATGCTTTTCTGGAAGGTAAAGAAGCGATATTCAAAAGTGAATGAATATCGCTCCAACCGTCTTGTAATGTTGTTTGGCCCGGTTTACTTTTCAACCCCAAATCGTTGCAATAGGCGTCCCAGCAAAGATTTCTTTTTGTTTTCTGGCTTTTCAAGTAAAGCTTCCGCTTTGCCGGGGACGGGGGACGGAGGTTGGACATTCTTTGTTTGGGCAGCTTGCCGCGTTGTTGATTGATCTGATTTACGCACTGGTTGGACTGGAGACTTCTGAAGATTGTCCGGCCGTCCGGAAGAATCTGTTCTCCTACCCGGTTGTACGTCTTTTGTAGTCACAGGTTGCCGGGGCTGCGATGCAGTCCGATTGGGCTGACTCTCGGTTTGTCCCGGCTGTTTAGGTTTACCTGACCGCCTGTTGGAATCCCGAGACGCCTTTGTTTTTTGGCCGGCCTTTTCAGAATTGCCCACCGGGCGGACAGGTTGGGGTTTATACTCATTAGCTTTTTTCCATACTTCAATCAAATCCTTTTGAGCACCCAGATTGGCGTCAGTAGGCAATGTTGCTTCTTCGATCATGGCACCGATATGTTCTTCGATTTCATACAAAGACATAATGTCATCGCTGGTGACCAGGGAGATGGCTCGTCCTACGTTGCCGGCTCTGCCGGTACGGCCGATCCGGTGTACATAACCGTCTTTTTCCAGTGGAATATCATAATTAATTACCAATGACAGCTCATCAATATGAATACCGCGGGCTGCCACATCGGTCGCCACCAATATGTGAAAATCTCCTTGCTTAAACTGTTGCAAGGTTTTTAAACGTTTGATCTGAGGAATATCTCCATGCAAAGCCCGAGAAGCAATTCCCTTTTGGGTTAAAAAGCTCTGCAGCCGGTCAACCGTACTGCGCATATTGCAAAAAATGATACAGCTTTCCGGCCGCTCATATTGAAGCAAGCGATTGAGCTGAGTACGTTTTTCATTTTCATTCACACGGTAATAAAATTGTTCTGTCGTATCTACGGTCATGGTTTCGGATTCAATTTCGATCAGGGACGGGTTCTTCATATTTTCCCGGCACAACTTCTGCACTTCAGGCGGGATGGTGGCGGAAAAAAGCAAAGTGATTCTGTTGCGTGGCAGGGTTCTGATAATCCTTTTGACCTGATCGATAAAGCCCATATCAAGCATCCGGTCGGCCTCATCAAGAACTAAAAAGCGAATATTTTTGGTCTTCAGAGTACCGTGCTGGATATGATCAAATACCCGTCCCGGTGTTCCGGAAACAATGGTGGTACCCTGCTTTAACGCTTCAATCTCGGTATTCATATTGTGTTGTCCATAGACAGCGGTGGTTTTGTGCGGCAAGTGTTTGCCGATCTGTTTTAAATCACTGTCGACCTGTACTGCCAATTCTCTGGTAGGGGTCAGAATCAACCCCTGCGGCCCGGGATCTTTATGATTAATCAGTTGCAGCATGGAAACTCCGAAAACAGCAGTTTTTCCGCTGCCGGTCTTGGACATGACAATTAAATCTTCTTGATTCAAGATATGCGGGATGGCTTCGCATTGGACTTCCGTCGGAGACTCAAATCCCATTTCCTGGAGAGCCTGCAAAATAGGCGGTGAAATATTTAGATCACTAAAACTGCTCATGATGTTTTCTCATTTCTAATGATTTTATTCTTGAACATTATATCACTTTTAATCAGTCTCTGCTGTTAGATTGCACGATTGTACATTTTGTGTATCGTTATTGAGAAATTAATAAATTAATGATACACTTTAGTTACAAAAATAATTGAAAAATGTCGAAACAACTGTTATAACTGTTATAGCTGTTTTGATATCAGATATAATTGGTACTTAAATTGCTTTAAGGTCTCTTCGCTATGTAATCTTATAATACCTTGTTAGTACATAGCATAACAGATCAACTTAATTTATTTAATTAATAATAAAGGTGGAATATACTTTATGGCTGAAAATATGGTCGATGTAATCGGTATTCTCGAAGAAAACTGTACCAATTGCCATCAATGCATCGCCGTCTGTCCGGTCAAGATTTGCAGTGACGGAAGCGGTGAGGTGGTCAAATTTAATAATAACCTGTGTATCGGCTGTGGACGCTGCGTGGAAGCATGTATTAAAAGCCATGGAGGTTCATGCGAAAAGAGCGCTCGCTATATAATCGATGACGGCAGCCAGTTTGCCAAGAATATTGGCAAAAAGGAAATCTATTGCCTGGTCGCACCTTCCGCCCAGAGCAATTTTAATCTCAAGAAACTGATTTCTGCTTTAAAACTGCTGGGTGCCAAAGGTGTATATGATGTTTCCCTGGGGGCTGAGATCGCGGTTGCTTCCTATCATGAAGCGATTCAATCTGGCAAGGCCAAATTGCCGATGATTGCCAATCCTTGTCCAGCAGTGGTAAGGTATATCGAACTTGAGCATCCTGCCCTGATTGATTATCTGGCACCGGTTGGCAGTCCGATGCATTGTCTGGCGGTGTACGTCAAATCACTCCACCCTGAGGCGGAATTAGCTTTTATTTCGCCCTGCCTTGCCAAACGCAGGGAAATAAAAGAAAACAATGTGGTTAAATATAATATTACTTTTAAATCCTTGCAGGATATATTTAAGAAGAAGAAAATTGATTTGAACTCTCTGTCTGACGGACAATACGATAATCCGATCGATGCAGGGATTGCCACCAATTTTTCATCTCCCGGCGGGCTCAAAGACTCCTATTTGTTTCATTATCCTGAAACGCCGGCCAGCAGAATTACCAAAATAGAAGGGCCCATAGTATTTGATCAATATTTACCCAATCTTGAGAGGTCAATCAAGAAAGGCAAACCCAATTTGCCATTATTAATCGATGTACTCAGCTGTGAAAAAGGCTGCAATATGGGCGTGGGCTGCATCAATCAAAAAAGCTCCATTGATGAAATCGAATTTGCGGTTGCCAATCGGTCTGAAATCTGTACCAGCAACCCTGAAAAGAACCAGAAACTGGATCTGTTCCTGAGCGATATCATTAAGCAAAATGATTTTTCTTTCCATAACTATAAAAATCGCTATGAACAAACCCGGTTAAAGATCCCCACGGAGGAAGAACTGCAAAAAATTTATATTGATATGCACAAGTTGGAAGAAAAGGATTTCAGAAATTGTGCCGCCTGCGGGTATAATTCCTGTTATTACATGGCAGTAGCAGTCTTTAACGGTCTGAATAAAGCCCAGAACTGTCATTTGTACAAAGAAAAAGAACTGATTCTGGAGCAGCAGGCCATTGTTAATCTGCACAACGAATTAAGCAATGTTTTTGAAACCATGTCAGAAGGCGTCATCGTGCTGGACAAAAACGCCCTGGTTACCCAGTCCAATCCGACCGCCCGAAGGATCATCGGTTACCCCGGTGAAAAACTTAAAGGCTTTCATATTGTTGATTTATTCAGCGGTCATGCGCCTAAAACGCTCAGTCTTTTGGAAACGGGGCAGCCGTATGAAGACGAGGAGATTCTGCTGGATGGCAGAAGTGGACAAGTTCATGCCACTGCATCCGCCAAACCCATTTTTAATGAAAATAACCAGGTTAACGGTGCTACCATTATATTGCGTCCGATTGCGCAGGTGCAGCAGTTGGTCAACAAATATTCCGGAGCGCAGGCCAGTTTCTCCTTCGATTCCATTGTGGGAGAGAGCAAGCAGTTGAAGAAATCCATTTCTCTGGCGGCCATGGCCAGCCAGAATATGTCCAATGTACTGATCCAGGCAGAGAGCGGTACCGGCAAAGAAGTATTTGCCCAAGCGATTCACAATGCCAGTTTGCGTGCCAATGGACCGTTTGTAGCGATCAACTGTGCGGCTCTGCCGCGTGAATTGATCGGCAGTGAATTGTTCGGATACGCCGAAGGTGCCTTTACCGGGGCCAAACGGGGCGGTCGGCTGGGTAAATTTGAATTGGCCAACAAAGGTACGTTGTTGCTGGACGAAATCGGAGATATGCCTCTGGAACAACAGGCCATCCTCCTGCGTGCCATCCAGGAAAAAGCGATCACCCGTGTGGGCGGCGACACGCTTATTAATGTAGATGTAAGAATCATCGCGGCTACCAACCAAAATCTGCTGCAGTTGGTGGACGAAGGACGCTTCCGGGCTGATTTGTACTACAGGCTAAATGTGGTACAGATCAATATACCTCCGTTGCGTGAGCGGATGGAGGACATTGAGTTATTGTTTGATTATTTTATCGAGAAAATGTCCTCCAAACTTGACCGGCATATTACCGAAGTCCAGCCGGCCGTCATCAGATGTCTGCAGGCCTACAGCTGGCCGGGCAATGTACGGGAATTGCAGAATATTGTGGAGAGGATCCTGCTGGTATGTGAGGAAGGTTCCATTACCATTGCCCACTTGCCACAGGAGATCGTCAATGCTGCCATTGGTCACAAACCAGATAACTGGGAGATCACCAGTTATCCCAGCCCTTCAACGACGACAGCCATGAACGATCGACGCAGCCGCAAATTGGCTGCACTTGAACAAGAAAAAGAAATGTTCATCCAGTCGTTGAACATGAATGCCGGGAATGTAACCAAAGCCGCTGCCGCGCTGGGTATATCAAGAAATACTTTCTATCGGAAAATGAAAAGTTTTAATATCGAAAATTAATATATGTAATCTAGTTGTCACAATGATTTAGTATACTGAGCAAAAAGGTTACATTTATGTTACGATCTATTATAAACAAAAAGTTCAATTGCTTTTTTTAAAATGATGAGATGCATAAAATAATAAAAAGAAACGCCTTTATATAGGCGTTTCTTTATTTTAAACAACAATTAAGCGAAAGTTGGCATATAAAATGCTTATTATAATCAATAGATAAATGCCAATAAGAATTAGTGATCATATCATGGAAGGAGTTGCTTGTTATTAATAGACAAAGAAGTTCCATTCTGCGCATGATGCCGTTAATTATACAAAATGAAAAGGAGTTGGTCATAATGAACGCCAAACAAGTTACGATATCAAATCCGCATAATAATAAAAAAAACTACAGTATAAGTTCATTGTCAACTGAGCAAGCACAATTATTCATTTGCCCCCGAACGACAGAGGAAGTCTATTCTATTGGTATAAAACTACAGTATATGATCGGTGATCTTTATCTTAAATATACCAACCAAGGAGACAAGGCTCTTAAAAATCTTTATGGCGCACTGGCCTTAAAACAATTGGACAAAAAAACCGAGATACAAAGACTTGCCAATATCGACCTGAATGAAAAACTAAACTACTTCTATAATAACGGAGGACCAATCATTGAGCCACCCGTAGATGAAAAAAGGGCCAGAGAGATTAATGGCTTCTTTAATAGAATTGCCGAAAATTATTTACTAAAGATTGAAGAATTAATTAGCAGCAATGATGGTGCTGAGTTGGAAAGCGAAGTTAATAAATTAATTATCCGCATGCTCACTGATTTGGCCAATCTGTATCATGAACAAGAGATCAGGATGGCCTTTAAGGAGCTGATTTATTTATAAAATTTGTCCGGGTTGGTAACAAATTCTAAAAGTATAATCTGGAGGCGTCTGTACAAATAATCAGGCGCCTCTTTATTGTTGTAACTACAAATATGACGCAACCTATAATCAATATTTAAAAACCACAGAAATAACCAGCTCCTAATCGCCCGTTTAAGGGCGCTGAAAAGAGCAGGGAAGGGTTTTATATGCAAAAATAATAATAAGCAATTATTAGGCCGATAATAAGCTCTGATTCGGATTCTGGGAAATAAAGACTATTTTGTTCTATAAAACATGTGTTTTTATCACGATGAAAAATAATTTTAAAAATTATCCATTTTGACCTTCAAAATTGCCTTCATTCTTTCGAATTATATATTAAATGATCGGATCGTTTACTGTCTAAGTTTTTTTAATCAAAATCACTAATACCATATGGTGAGAAAGGCAGGTTTAAATATGAAACACAAGACATATCCTTCGGTAGGTCGCCCCGTTTTGCCTCTTGCAGAAAAACGCAAAGCGCGCAGCATAAAAATGTCTGATCGAGAATGGGAAGAGATCCAAATGCGCGCTTCCAAAGAGACTATGAATGTCAGTAAATACATTCGTGAGAAAGCGCTCAGAGACAACTAGATTAGCAGTCTTAGTATTTAGAGCGCATTGTTATATAACAGCTATACTTTAGATAAGGCGTGGACGCAGATAAATACTAAATTGAAAAGGGCTGTGCTGTAACGGTTCCGCTTTTTTGCATGATAAAAAATGCCATTCAACTACCGTTTTGTTGAAATATTCCAAATGTAATGATAGTATTTGACCTATGAAAATATTATCTAGGAGAAAATAAAAGTTTATTAAGGGAGGTTAGCAAGAGATATGAACGTTAACGATTTATTTAGCCTCAAGGGAAAGGTTGCAATTGTAACCGGCGGATCAATTGGTCTGGGTGCCCAGATGTCGTTGGGACTGGCCGAAGCCGGTGCCAACGTGGTAGTGGCAGCCCGCAAAGTTGAAAGATGCGAAGAATTATGCCGGCAAATCGAAGCGCAAACAGGTGTGCGCGCTCTTCCCTTTGCCTGTGATACCAGCAAGGCAGAAGATTGCCAGAACCTGATTGATGCCACAGTCAAAGAATTTGGCACAGTTGATATCCTGGTCAATAATGCCGGTATCACCTGGGGGGCCAACGCAATCAATTTTCCGATGGAGAAATGGCAGCAGATAATGGACGTTAACGTGACCGGCGTATTCCAGCTTTCCGCCATGGCTGCCAGGATCATGAAAGAAAAGGGCGGCGGCAAGATCATCAACATTTCCTCCACCACTGGGTTTGGCGGAACCTATCCGGAAATTCAGAATGCGGTTGCCTATAACACCAGCAAAGGCGCTGTGATTACCTTGACCAAAGATCTGGCAGTAAAATGGGCTCGCTACAAGATCCATGTTAACGGAATCGCTCCCGGTCCCTTTGTAACCCACATGACCGAGAAACATTTCGCCGGCCTGGGAGAAGATAAAATAAGATTAGCCAACCCCCTGGGCAGA
>CAZACF010000037.1:0-7115 GCA_964483565.1 uncultured Syntrophomonas sp.
CCATTATTTCAAAAGCCGTCTGCCGGATGTGGTGGTACTGCCTCATACAACCGGATCACCGGGGTTGATTTGCGACTGTTGCCTTTGCCGGAAGCCAATCGCACCGTTATCGTGGTATGTGAAACCCTGGAGCAGGCAGCCGAAATCGTCTCGGAAATCATTGCCCGCGGAGCGGTTCCCGGAATGATTGAATTCTTGATCAAACTGGCTATCACAGTGATGAATAATTACTTTTTCCCGCCGCTGCCGACGGATGGAGAAGGATATCTGTTTATGTATTTTGACGGCACAGAAGCGCAGGTGGAGTACGAAGCCAAATTGGTCAGTGATATCTGCCGTGATATGCAGGCCAAGGAAATCAGATTGATTGAAGATCCCAAAGTAGCAGCTACTTATTGGAAAGCGCGTGCCAATGTCTATCCATTGATTCAGACCATCTTTGCCCGGGCCACCAGCGAAGATATTACGGTGCCCCGCAACAAACTGCCCGACCTGGTGCGAGCGGTTCAATCCATTGCCGCAGCCGAAGGAGTCATGATCGGCCTGGCCGGTCATGCCGGGGATGGCAATATGCATCCTTCCATCTTGTTTACCGAAGTAAATCCCGACAGTTTGGCCAAATCCAAAATTGCTATCGACAGACTGATTCAGGCCGGACTGGATATGGGAGGGACGATTTCCGGCGAGCACGGGATCGGCATTCATAAAGCTGAGTATTTGCTCTGGGAACTGGGTGAACTTCAGGTGGAACTGATGAAACGAATCAAGGCTGCTTTTGATCCCAAGGGCATCATGAATCCCGGAAAAATATGGCTGGAAGGCGGTGATGTTGATGCTTAAACTGAACGATTATGAAAAGATCATAGAGAAATGCTCCCACTGTAGTTATTGTCAATCCACTTGTCCTTCCTATTTAAACGAACTAAGTGAAAGTTCAGTGGCAAAAAATCGACTCCTGATTATTAAAGAAAGTGTCATGCGTGACAACCTGCCCTTCACGCCCCGAGCGCAAGAAATCCTGAATAACTGTTTGCTGTGTACCAACTGTACCCAGACCTGTTCCAGCAAGTTGCCGATTGACGATATTATCATGGCTGCTCGGATTAAAACCGGACAAAAGGGCGCGGGAGGCGTCAAACAGCTGGTTATGAACAAAATGCTGAGTCAGCGCGGACTGACCGGTGTACTCGGCAAAGCCGGATCCTTTGCCCAAAAGTTTGGCATTGCCACCAAAGAGCTTCCGCAGCTGGCCAGCAAACCATTTGATAAAATGTATTCCGGCACCTATCCTGCGCCAGGAGAAACGAAAAATAGGGTAGCTTATTTCGTAGGCTGCGGAACGAATTTCCTATTCCCGGACACCGGTGAAGCAGTGGTCAAGGTCTTACATCACAACGGGGTGGAAGTGATCATCCCGGAAGGACAGGTATGCTGCGGGATTCCGGCTTTGGGTGAAGGGGATCTGGAAGGAGCCCGTACCATGGTGGAAAATAATATTAAGCTGTTAGCCGGGCTGGAGGTGGACGCCATTGTGACTGATTGCACCTCCTGCGGCATGATGTTTAAGGAAAAAGCAGCCCGTTGTTTTGCAGATGATGATCCTCTGCAAGAAAAAATTGCGGCGGTGACAGGCAAGATGTGGGAGATCACTGATTATTTGCACCATCAGGGATTGCTGGTGGCGCCACCAGCTTTGGAGATGACCTGGAGTTATCATGTTCCTTGTCATCGCGGTTGGTCGCCCACAGTGGCAGATGCTCCCCGCCAATTATTAGCGCAAATCCCGGGCGCAAAACTGCAGGAATTAGATCATCCTGAGCAGTGCTGCGGCGCAGCCGGCACTTATTTTCTCAACCACCGCGAGATAGCCGAGAAAATTCGGGCTTCCCGACTGCAGGAGATTGACCAGGCTGACACGGAGGCGGTTTTGACTCAGTGCCCGGTCTGTCGTTTTTATCTTGGATTCCAAGTAAAAGACAAGGAAGTCACTCATCCCATTAAAATTCTGGCCCGAGCGTACGGATTATAAGGTGCACCGTCAGGCAATCTGGCTTCCCAATATCAGCAATCGGTTCATATTGCCATATATGCAGGAAGAATGGACATGTTCGTAATTGGCAATAAAGCCGGTATATGAACCTTTCGAAGCGGATACCATCTTGGCTATCCGCTTTAAATCTGCCGTCATGACCGTTGGTTGTGCCGGGAGGTGGATACTTTTAGGCTGTATACTGACGCTATATAGATTGAAGTTCGAAACGCTATTTGTCTTCTCTGCAGGAAAATTGATGCAATTAGTCGAACGTTCTTTAATAGCTTGTTACGTCTTGTCAGACAGCGGAAGTATAGGAGGGTTTTCATGCAATGTAAAAGGAATCCATTTACATTGGTGTTATTTTCTCTATTAGTTATGTTTTTTACTTGCTTTATGGTATCTGAAGCGGAGGCTACGGATCCCCAGATTCTCCCGCCAACTTTGGAATGGTTGCATTTTGTATATCCGCAAGGGGATTGGTCCTACCTTTATGACAATATTTTTATACTGAATGCGGCCGATGGGGGCTATTATCTAGTAGGAAATAACAAAAACCCGAGCGGTATATTCATCCTGAAAACCAATTCTACCGGTACCGTTGAAGGCGATTATACCAGGCAAGCGCCTGCCAATCTCTATTTGCAGGCTAAATCAGCGACTGTCTGCAGTGACGGGAGTATTGCCGTATTGGCCAGGGAAAGCAATGCTGATTCAAGCAACGTAGAAATATTCTTGCTGAAATTAATATTCCAGGAAGACGCCTTAAGCGGAGAAATGGTGGTAGACCCCGGCTCAATCCTTACCAGGAGTTTTGACCCCTATGCTCTTTACCCTTATACAGGCTACGCGGTATCATCTATCTCATCTACCAGTGACGGAGGATTTATAATTGGTGGTTCAGCTTTCCGTTATTTTACGGAGGATGAATGTGAAACTTATGAACGAGCTGGTCAATTTTCTTACGGAATAAGATATCAATTTGCAAGTCCATATTTGATGCGCCTTGATAGTGGTTTTAACCTGAAATGGGATAAAGTCTATTTTGATAATTACGCCGAGTCTTTAACAACCCTTGATTCTTACGTCGATGCGGTACAGCCGACTTCTGACGGTGGTTTTATTGTGTCGGCTTCGACCTATTTGCATTTCTTTAACAATGTAAATTATCAGCCTGGAGATTGTATATTCAAATTAAGTGCTTACGGGGAACTGCAATGGGCCGGCTTCACAGAAAAAAACACGGCCGACCGCTATATTAATGGTACGAATGTACTGGAAACCAGGGAAGGAGATTTTCTGGGCAGCACTTATCGTTATGAAGAGGGTCTCAGTCGGGTCGGTTTGTTCAAATTTGATGCTAACGGCCAAAAAATCTGGGAAAATTATTTTTCTTTGGAAAGCGGTGACCCCTTTGGCATTGTTGACCTGCTGGAAGATGGTGATGGCGGATACATTACGATTGGGACCTCCCCCGACCCCGTGAACTCTACTTATTTGCTTAAGGTCGATGCAGCGGGAAACAAGCTCTGGGAACGTCAGGGACTAACCAGCGAATTAAGCGGCTTGGCAAATGTAGGCAAGGGTATTGTAGCAGCTACTGACGGAAGTATCGTGGCAGCAGGGATTAGCAAGTCACCTCCGATGGCAGTCCCGCCCATGGCCACAACCTCAGGCGGAGTGGTGGAGGACGGAACAGTCATAACCATGAGCTCCGCTACCGACGGTGCTGTCATACATTATACCTTGGATGGCACTCCGCCAAACCCGAACAGTCCCACCGGAAATAATGTCACCATTAGTGGTGATGCGGGAACCATTATAGTATTAAAAGCCATGGCCATCAAGGAGTGTATGGCGGCTAGCGAGGTGGCTGCTTTTACCTACACGATAGCATCACCTGCAGACCCCAACCAGGCAGCCGTACCTGAGGCAATATTATCTGGAGGAGTAGTAGCCGATGGTATGGGGGTAACTCTGATTTCATCCACCCCTGATGCTTACATAAAATATACCCTGGACGGAAGCAATCCCTTAGATAATCCGACCTACCAAAGCGAAGCTATAATCACCGGAGCACCCGGGGAAATAGTAACGCTTAAGGCTGTAGCAGTTAAAGATGGAATGATATCCAGTGACATTGCCACCTATACCTACACCATTGAGACTACGCATAACGAAGACAGCCACGCCATATATATAATGAAATTTGGCGGCGGGCCGAAGGTTGAGGTTGCTACTGCTTACAATAATGAGGAAAAGACCTTAAGCATTGAGGCTACTGCCTCTTGTGCGATATATTCCGGCGGCGGTGCCCTAACCCATGAAAATACAATAAGTGCACAATACCAGATCGTGGATGCTTACGGTAACCCGGTGGGCATCTCTGGCGTACTGGAATGGGTTCCGGAGATCGGACAATGGAGAGCCTTAAATGTGAATGTCAGCCAGGTGCTTTCCCAAGCAACTGCAGTAGAGATCGTTTTCGAAGACAAGCATAACCATACCGGATCCGGGATGAGCGAGATTTATGGTGATGCTAAACTGGGGCTCTCCTCCTATAATATTATGCCCAACGGTAATGTTCTGGCTTATGCCACCCTCACCGGCATTAACCAGGAACGTGTTACTTCCGGGAAGGCAAATTTGAGTGTAGGGATTGCCGGCAGTGAAGAAAAATCCCGCTACCAGCTATCTGATAGCGGGATTTTGGGTGATTTATCCCCGCGAGATGGGCAATACAGCCGGGCTCTGAATATTCCAGGGGATACTCCGGTGTTAATGGAGTTATACCTGGAAAACAAGTTGGTGGACAGTAAGGTTTTAAATGTTACTGCAACGCCAGAACTGGCAGTCATCACTGATTTTGCTGAATTATATGCGGAATTTAAGGATACCGGAATGAAAGATGGAGAAGACCAGGACGGTAATGGCATGGTTGATTATTATGATCTCCTGGAATGTACAGCGCGATATGCCGAGGATTATAACGGGATCGTCTATAATCTGGAGCAGGAAATATCTCCAGCACAAGGTTATCTTGACTATAGTAGTCTGCGTTATGACCAGGCCGACGATCGCTATCTTATGGCAGATTGTATTGATCGCCTCATCAGTGCCATAAGTACCCGGAAGAGTATCAAGAATATAGCTATCCTGGGGGATGACCAGGTGGTGCCGTTTTTCCGCCGGAGTGATCCGATCAATTGGGAAAAAGACTACTATAAAGATCTGCAGGGGGGAGGGGAAACCCCCTCCGTTATCGACTCCCTGGCTGGGAAGATCATGACTGATATACCTTACGGCACCTTTGACAATGCCAATCCTGACTATAATAAAAGACCCCAGCTCGATGCTGCTGTAGGCAGGATATTTGCGGATCGGCCTGCGCAGTTAAGCGAAATGATTGTTGCTTATCGCAGTCCCATTTTATTGGATAATGCGGCTATTTTTCAACTCCCCAAAGATACAGTTGATTGGCCGACCCAGGTTAACATTACCTTGTTGACGGCCCTGACATATGGTCATACCAGTTTCCTCCAAGGAAATATAACCGACAGTCCTCCTTTTGCCACGGGTACCTACTATCTTTATGATCATGATCCGACCAACTGCCCTTACGGATGGTCACCAGAGGATGTTACTACCGCACTCCAAAATGTATATTTAAACATGCTCTGGAGCCACAGCGACCACATGATCGCCAATACCTATACAAATCCAAGCCGTAATCTAACCAGCCAAGATATTAACAATATGGAAGAATCCCCTGGTCATGTTCTTATCAGTACCGGATGTCATTCCGGATATTCCATTGCCCATGATTCTCCGGAAGGAAAGTATGAATATTACGACAATAGTCTGGCGAAAAGCCTTCTTGCCAAGCAAATCTCCTATATTGCACCTACATCATATGGTGTAGGATATGACAATTATGTTGGTTACCACGACCTTATCTTGCAAAGATTTTTGGAAAATATGCTTGATCCAAGCATTGCTACCGTAGGGGAAGCTCATAAAATGGCATACCGGGAATACTGGCAGAGAATTGCGCCAGCCTTTGATGATCGTTTAAATACCTATGCCGCGTACGGAACTGGTTACTATGGATTACCTACCCAGCCTATTGACCATGGTTTGGGTACATTAAGCAGAAATACCGCTGCCCAACCTTTGTCTCTGCCAACGACCCCTGAAATCCAGCCGATTGTTATCGATCCGGTATTTGAAGTATCAGATTTGCCTGATGGTAGCAAGAGGTTTGCAGTAAGTGGCGGGGTTGATACCATGCAGGCCTTTGCCCCGGTCATGCCTCTGCTAATAAGAGAAATTGAGCTTCCGGCTGATACTTTTGTCAGCCAGGTAAGCCTATCTTCATACAGAACCTCCAAGTATCCCGGAGAAATTGATTTAACTCTTGCCATCCCGGTAAGAAAATCAACCGGTCTGCTAACGGGTTCTTACGAACTTCCCGCTACCTATCCGGAGACGATTTACTGGTGGGATACCTATCAGGCGGGCGATCATCTCAAACTGGTCTTATGTGTAATCCCAATGCAGTACTGCCAAGATACCAAAATAGCGACCCTTTATGAACACCTGGAATTTAAGATCGAAACTTCCACTGATGAACTCTGGGCTTGGGGCGCGAATTTTTCTGGTCAGCTGGGCGAGGGAGGCTCAGAAGACCGTTTAATCCCCACCAGGATTGGTACGGAGAAAGACTGGAAAGTCGTGGCAGCAGCCAATAATCGCACACTGGCGCTCAAGGCAGATGGTACTTTGTGGATGTGGGGATACATAGACGACAGTAATGAAAAACAATCCACTCCGTTACAGATCGGCAGCGATAATGATTGGGATGCTATTTCGTCCGGATTCAATCACCAGCTGGCTCTGAAGACGGATGGGACGCTTTGGGCCTGGGGAATCAACTGGTACGGTCAATTGGGGGACGGCACCCTTGAAAACAAAACCGAGCCCATTCAAATCGGCAGCGACCATGACTGGGCCGCCATGGCGGTGGGAGACAGCCACAGTGTAGCTATACGAGCAGACGGCAGCCTCTGGGCCTGGGGCGGCA
>CAZACF010000037.1:7125-9271 GCA_964483565.1 uncultured Syntrophomonas sp.
GATGGCACCATAGAAAGTAAAGCCGAACCGATACGTATTGGCAATGACAATGACTGGAGGGCAGTAGCGGCCGGAAGTAGCCATACCATGGCCCTGAAATCAGATGGCAGCCTCTGGGCCTGGGGGCAAAATTGGTGGGGTCAGCTAGGTGGCGGTGCTGAAGAAGGAGAGCAAACCCCAACGCCAATTGGCAGCGCCAATGATTGGGTCAAAGTGTTTGCCAATAACGCGCAGTCGATGGCGATAAAGTCTGATGGCACCCTATGGATTTGGGGAACTGTTGGGAGTGCGGAAAGCATTGCCAGTCCAACCCAGATCGGCAGTGACAGTAACTGGACATCAGCAGCCATAGGAACCTGGCATACCCTGGCTCTAAAATCAGATGGCAGTCTGTGGGGCTGGGGGGATAACAATAGCGGCCAACTGGGGGATGGCACTACCGAAAGAAGAAATGTTCCCACCCGGATTGCCAGCGAGAATATCTGGAAAGCAGTGGCAGTCGGATCAATGCATGCAGTTGCATTAACCGATCAGACAGATTCTAATTCTGAGATCGATGAATGCTTTATAGCCACGGCCGCTTTTGGCTCAAAATTGGCTCCGGCAGTTAAGATCTTAAGACAATTCAGAGATTTATATCTTCTTACTAATATACCGGGCCAAGCCTTGGTAAAAATATACTATACTTATTCACCATCGTTGGCCCAGGTCATTGCCGGCAATGATGCCTTAAAGCTGATGGTAAGAATACTTCTCCTGCCGCTTATCTTCCTGGCCTGGATGATGATGAATACTACAGCAACCTTTGTAATAATGCTTACATTGGCAGCTCTGGTATTAGTTAGACGACAAATGAGAAAAGCCGAATAAAAAGAACGGGTAGATAAGCCTACAAAATGTATTTCCATGCTTCCTATCGAAAATGTTTAGTAAGAAAATAGTATTGGTTTCATCTTGAAAAAGCGAAGCTATCTCAATCATGACTTTAGGTAATATATGCATCCCTCTTAGGGGGATAGCTTGAGACGTTGCTTAGAGATCCTTCGCTGACTCATGATGAATACTTTTACAGGGGAATCAATTATATATAATCATCATAATAAGTAATCGCAGGCTATTATGTCTATAATGAAAACAAGAGGTAGTAAGCGTGTCCGTAATGCCTGCTGCAAAGAATTATGATATGATTATGGCTAAGGTGGCAATCGCCTAAAAACCATTTAAACCACCATTAGCCACGATCCCCTGCCCTGCAGGAGAAACAGAGGAGGCTTAAAGGTTGCCTGACACAAAGTCACATATTGAAAAACTTAGAGACGAAATCCGCAAGCATGAATATCAATATTATGTGCTTGATGAACCGCTAATAACGGATATGCAATACGATGCCTTGATGCGAGAACTAGCGGGCCTGGAGGAGCAATATCCGGAGTATATAAGTATGGATTCCCCCACCCGCAGAGTAGGGGGCAAGGCCCGGGAAGGTCTGCAGCAGGTTCGTCATCGTACGCCGTTGATGAGTCTGGATAACGCCTTTTCAGAGCTTGATTTGCAGAACTTTGACCGCCGGGTCAGAAAAATTATTCCCGCCGCCGTTTATATGTCAGAAGTGAAAATTGATGGGCTGACCATTGCCTTGATTTACGAAGATGGTATTCTTACCCGAGCCGCCACCCGGGGTGACGGAACGGTCGGCGAGGATGTGACCCTCAATGTCAGAACCATTAAAAGCATTCCCCTGAAACTAAGAAAACCACTGCCAAGATTAGAAGTACGGGGGGAAGTCTATTTACCTAAAAGTGAATTTGTAAGATTGAATCAGGAGCGCGAAGAGCACGGCCAACGAATTTTTGCCAATCCCCGCAATGCGGCAGCCGGTTCGCTGCGTCAGCAGGATCCGGGCATAACCGCCAACCGTGCTCTGGCAGCTTTTATCTACGATATAACCTATCTTGAAGGCGCGGTCATCAAATCCCAGCAGGAGGCCCTGCAATATTTGCTGGAGCAGGGTTTTCCGGTCAATATGGAAGCCGTATATTGTCCGGATATCGCCTCTGTATACGCATACTGTAAGCGTTTTGAGGAACGCAGACATACTCTACCCTATGAGATCGACGGAGTGGTTGTCAAACTGAATGATTTTGCC
>CAZACF010000037.1:9281-15716 GCA_964483565.1 uncultured Syntrophomonas sp.
GGAGCTGGGACAGACTGCGAAAAGTCCTCGCTGGGCGACGGCTTATAAATTTATGGCAGAAGAAAAAGAAACCCGTTTGCTGGGAATAGAGATCAATGTCGGTCGAACTGGAATTATTGCCCCCACCGCGCTCATGGAACCGGTAATCCTGGCAGGAACCACGGTCAGTCGGGCCAGTTTGCATAATTTTGACTTAATCCGAGAAAAGGATATTCGCCTGGGCGATCTGGTTCTGCTCCACAAAGCCGGTGATATTATCCCTGAAATTATTAAACCGGTTACCGAGAAGCGCAGCGGAGCAGAAAAGATCATTGCGATTCCAGAAAAATGTCCGGTATGCGATAGTCTGGCGGTGCGTTTTGAAGGGGAAGTGGCGCTGCGCTGTGAAAATATAAATTGCCCGGCCCGGCTCAAAGAAAGTTTGATCTTTTTTGCTTCACGGACAGCCATGGATATTGAAGGGATGGGGCCGGCTCTGGTAGAACAATTGGTTGAACAGGGATTGGTTAAGGAAATAGCAGATATATATTCTTTGAATGAGGAGAAAATTGCGGGCATTGAACGCATGGGCAGCAAATCAGCCCAAAATATTATAAATGCCATCGAAGCATCGAAAAAAAGGCCGTTACACCGCTTGCTGACCGCCCTCGGGATCAGACATATCGGCGCCAAAACTGCTCGCATCCTAACCCAGGAAATCAGCCATATGGAAAACTTTTATCAGGTCAGCGAAGCACAGTTGCTCAATATTCCTGAGATTGGACCAAAAATGGCGGCCAGTTTGCTGAGCTTTTTTGCGGAACCTCGCAACCGCTTAACTCTGGCAAGATTGAAACAAGCGGGTTTAAACATGACAGAAGACAAGAACAACGTTGGACTACAGCCGCTGAAGGGAAAAACCTTTGTTCTGACAGGAACCATGGAAACCATGGGACGGCAGGAAGCGGGAGAAAAAATTGAGGCTCTGGGCGGCAAGGTCAGCAGCAGCGTCAGTAAAAAAACAGATTATTTACTGTTGGGGACTGATCCCGGCAGCAAATATGACAAAGCCGTGCAGTTAGGTATTGCCATTTTGAGGGAGGAAGAATTCTTACACTTATTACAGCTGTACCAGTAAGTGACAGAATACTTGGCTGGTTTGCAGTAAAATGAAAATAAGAAGAATGTCTTACGTTTTCCTTTGAACCGAGAAAAAATGTAGAGGAGAGTTGTTATGGGAATTAAAATTGTGACTGACAATTGTTGTGATCTGCCGGAAGCAGTCTTAAAACAGTACGATATACGTCAGGCCTATCTGCAGGTTCGCTTTGGAGATCAGGTTTTCCCGCTCGGGGAACCGAGCAATGATAGGTTTTATGAAATGATGGCCCAATCCAAGATTCTGCCGGCTACCAGTCAGCCTACGGTGGAACATATCACCCAGGTCTATTCCCAAGCATTGCAGGATGAATCGGAAGTGATCGCGATTCATATGTCTTCTGCACTTTCCGGCACGTATCAGGGCGGGGTTCTGGTCAAGAATACGCTGGATAATCCCAATTTATATGTTTTCGATTCACTCCGGGCCTCAGTTGGAATGGGACTGATGGTGGTAGAAGCGGCCCGGATGGCAGAAAGAGGCGAGTCAGTTCAGACCATTTTGCAGCGTCTTAAGGGGATGCAATCCTCAGTGCAGTGCATATTTGTGGTGGGAAATCTGGAAAGTCTTATCAAGGGCGGACGACTTTCTAAAGCCAAAGGCAAAATTGCTGAGGTACTTGACATCAAACCGGTTTTGCATATGGATGATGAAGGTTTTCTCATGCCCTATGAAAAAGCACGGGGATTAAAGGGAGCCCAGCATAAACAAATCAATATCATGGATAAAATTGGTCAGGATTTGGCTCGGCAGACGGTTGGTATTTGCCATAGCCGGGAACCGGAAATTGCTGATTCACTGCGCCAGACTATTCAAGAGAAATTCGGTGTTCAGGAAGTCATCATTGGTGAAATCGGGCCGATCATCGGTTCACATGTGGGGGCCGGTACTTTCTCGGTATTTTTTGAAAGGTAAATTAAAACTATCTTTTTTACACCCGCCTGGAGTATAATCATCTTTATATCAAAAGGCGGGAGTTGTTTCGTTTTGACCGGTACCATCATTAATGCTGCTGCCATCGTTATTGCCGGTTTGCTGGGACTCGCACTGCATCGGGGGATTCCCGAAAATATGGCTCGCACTATGCAGGATGGGCTGGGGATTCTGATTCTGGTGATCGGTCTGCAATACGGTTTTAAGGCCGATAGTCTGGCAATTGTCGGCCTGAGTCTGGCGCTGGGGTCAGTTGTCGGTGAATGGCAGCAGTGGGAAGCCAAACTGGAGAGACTGGGAGAAAAACTGCAGCGTATGACCGGCGGACAGAATGAACAATTTGTAAAGGGATTTGTTACTGCCACGATGGTCTTTTGTGTCGGTGCCATGGCCATCCTGGGAGCGCTGGAAGACGGTCTGACCCATAATCCTCAGATTCTTATTGTGAAGTCCATGCTGGATGGAATATTTTCTATTATTTTTGCTGCCAGTATGGGGACAGGGGTTTTGTTCTCCGCTATTCCCGTTTTTTTATATCAAGGAACCATTACCTTGGGGGCCTCCTTTCTTGAACCTCTCATGACCGACCCCTTACTGAACAATATTACTGCCTTGGGCGGCATTTTGATTGCCGGGATCGGGTTGAATACCCTGGGGATAACCCGCATCCGGCTGACTAATCTTTTGCCGGGGATTTTTTTCGTTCCATTGCTAATGTATATTGCTGATATATTCAGGGAAGTATTACCATTCTTTAAGAATTTGCTTTATTAGCATTTAACATATGTTTTTTGCAAATTATATCCTTGTGTTGGCACAGGGCTTACAGGGCTACAAAAGCTTTCCACGATCGTCCTAACGGCAGTTGTGCGTAGCTTTTAAAGAAGGCAAGTCTTCTATTGTATTTATTCCAATCACATCTACAAAAACATTTATTGTCTAATATGCTTTTTGGTATAATAATGGGTAATTGTTTATTCCTAAGGAGGCGGCATGATGGCGTTTACAATCAAAGAGGTCGAGCATGTGGCTCTACTGGCCAGATTACAATTGAATGAAGCTGAAAAACAGGTCTTTACAGAACAACTGAATTCTATTCTTGAATATGTGGAAAGACTGAATGAATTGCCCATCAACGGGATTGAACCGCTGGCTCATATTTTGCCGGTATATAATGTTTTCCGTGCGGATGGGATTAAACCTGGCCCGCCGCGGGAGGAAATATTGGCCAATGCCCCAGTGGTCGAAGACGGCCAATACAAAGTTCCCAAAATTATGTAAGAGCATATGTGACAGGAGGACGTCAGCTTGGAATTACATCAACTTACCATACATCAATTGCAGGAACTGCTGAAAGACAAAAAAACATCGGCTGTGGAGATAACCCAGGCCATATTTGCCCGTATTCACGCTGTTGACAGTCAGGTGCGGGCGTTTATCACCCTAACAGAAGAGAATGCTCTGGCTCAAGCCCGGGAAATCGACAAACAAGGCCAATATGACCGGATCGCAGGCATCCCGTTGGGGTTGAAAGATAATTTTTGTACCCGGGGAGTGAAAACAACCTGTTCATCTCGAATGCTGGAGAATTTCGTACCTATTTATGATTCCGCTGCGGCCGGCAAGTTGTTTACCGAAAAAGGTATTCTGGCCGGCAAGCTTAACATGGATGAATTTGCCATGGGTTCTTCTACCGAACTATCAACCTTTTTTCCGACTCACAATCCATGGGATCTTACCCGGGTACCGGGAGGATCTTCCGGCGGTTGTGCGGCAGCTGTTGCGGCTGACGAAGTCCCCTTTGCCCTGGGAAGCGATACCGGCGGTTCAATCCGCCAACCGGCTGCATTCTGTGGGGTAGTTGGTTTTAAACCTACTTATGGCAGGGTTTCTCGCTGGGGCGTGGTTTCCTATGCATCTTCACTGGATCAGGTGGGCGCTATTGCCAAAGATGTGCGGGACTGTGCCTTGGTGATGAATATTATTTCCGGCAAGGATCCACTTGATTCCACCAGCGTCGATCTTCCGGTACCCGATTATGTTGGCGGCCTGGACGATAATATAAAAGGAATGAAGATCGCTTATCCACGGGAGTATTTTCAGTTGGGAGTCGATGCCAATATCCAGGATGCCGTTAAGAAAGCGCTGCGAAAATATGAAGAAATGGGGGCCATTGTTGAAGAAGTGACTCTGCCCCATAGCGAATATGCGCTGCCCGCTTATTATCTGGTGTCGACCGCTGAGGCTAGCGCCAATTTGGCTTGTTATGATGGGGTTCGTTACGGGCTGCGGAATATCGAAGCGGAAAACGTGATCGATATGTTCTCCCGTTCCCGGGCCGAAGGTTTTGGTGACGAAGTCAAACGGCGCATCATGCTGGGCAGTTTTGCGTTAAGTTCCGGCTATTATGATGCCTATTATCTCAAAGCTCTGAAGGTCAGACGTTTAATTGCTGATGATTTTTCCAAAGTGTTTGCGAACTTCGACCTGATTGTAGCACCGACAACTCCAACCGTAGCGTTTAAGCTGGGAGAACAAATCGATGATCCGCTGACCTTGTCCATGAATGATATATTAACGGTACCGATCAATATGGCCGGACTGCCGGCTATGTCCATCCCTTGCGGCTTTCACGAGGGGATGCCTATTGGGATGCAACTGATTGGCCCTGCTTTTGCAGAAAGTATCCTTTTCAAAGCAGCTTTTGCTTTTGAACAGAATACTGAATTCCATAGCCTTAGACCAGCTTTGGAGGTGAAATAAATTGAGTAGAAATTATGAAGTTGTGGTTGGGCTGGAAGTCCATGCCGAGCTGAAAACCCAAAGCAAGATTTTTTGTTCCTGTTCCACTGCCTTTGGTGCCCAACCAAATACCCAGGTCTGTCCGATCTGTTCGGGTTTTCCGGGGATGTTGCCGGTATTGAATGAAAAAGCGGTGGAATGCGCCATTAAAGCTGGACTGGCACTGCATTGTGATATCGCTGAGTTTTGCAAGTTTGACCGCAAGAATTATTTCTATCCTGATCTGCCCAGGGCCTACCAGATTTCCCAGTATGATATGCCGATTTGCCTGGGTGGGTATCTGGATATTGATGTAGACGGAGAAAAAAGCCGAGTTGGAATTACCCGAGCCCATCTGGAGGAAGACGCTGGAAAACTGGTTCATCAGGGTGATATTACTACTACCCCTTTTTCGCTGGTGGATCTTAACCGCTCCGGTGTTCCCCTGCTGGAAATCGTATCCGAGCCGGACATGCGTAGCGCCCGACAAGCACGGGCTTATTTGGAAAAGCTACGTTCAATTCTTTTGTTTGCCGGTGTTTCCGATTGTAAAATGGAAGAAGGCTCTCTGCGCTGCGACGCCAATGTTTCCGTTCGTCCCTGGGGCGAAGCGAAACTGGGTACCCGGGTGGAAATCAAAAACCTGAATTCCTTCCGTTCCCTGGAAAGGGCCATTGAATATGAAGCCAAGAGACAAATGGAAGCTATCGAAGACGGGGAAGAGCTGGTGCAGGAAACCAGAACCTGGGATGAGGCCAAAAGTGTGACCCGTTCCATGCGTACCAAAGAAGAAGCCCATGATTACCGCTATTTTCCAGATCCTGATCTGCCGCCCCTGCGTATCAGCCGGGATTGGGTAGAGCTGGTCAGAAGCAAACTGCCTGAACTGCCCGAGCAAGCTGCTCAAAGGCTGATTGATCAACATAGTTTATCTCAATATGACGCTGATTTCATTACGCAAAGTCCGCAGGTTTTACATTTTTTCGATGAAACATTGCAGCTGCATCGTGATGCCAAAGCAGTATCCAACTGGATGATGGGGGATTTGGCTCGATTGCTCAATCAAAACGGAATTGAAATCCAGGATGCCAAGTTACAACCGGCTTTGCTGGCGGAAATGCTCGACCTGTTGGATGCGGGAACGATCAGTGGAAAAATGGCCAAGACTGTTTTTGAGGAAATGTTTATCAGCGGTCAGGATCCCCAAACCATTATCAAAGCAAAAGGCTTGGTGCAAATATCAGATGCCGATGCCTTGTTGCCAATGATTGATGAAATTGTTAACAGTAACCCCAAGGTATTACAGGATTACAAGAATGGTAAAGAAAAAGCTTTCGGATTTTTTGTCGGACAGATTATGAAAGCTACCCGCGGCCAGGCAAATCCGGAAATGGTAAATAAATTACTGCGAGAACGTTTAGATAGGGAGTGATATATTGACTTGGACATTGGCCAACAAGGACTGGTTCCTGGAAACCGGTGCGAAAATATATATCGTTGATACCACGCTGCGGGATGGAGAACAAACCGCCGGGGTTGTATTTTCCAATGAGGAAAAAATAAGAATAGCCAAATACTTGGAC
>CAZACF010000038.1:0-15683 GCA_964483565.1 uncultured Syntrophomonas sp.
GACGCGCTACCAAGCTGCGCTACATCCCGGCACAAGCGTTATTATAGCATTAAACTGATAAGTTTAGCAAGGTGTATTAATGCTAATGTTATTAATGCTAATTATTATGCCGGGATGCGCACGATCCTTTTTTAATCGTAGGTTGTGTATGAATTTTTGCCGCCGAACGGTTTCAACTGGGGCTCCCGGTTCTTGTAGCGCTCTTTGATTTCATCTACTTTGTCAGCCCAGAACTGGATCTTTTCCATGGCATTGTCTTCGGTGGCGGTTCCAACCTTGACCACTTCCGTATCGTTGATTTGAATGCCGATGTAGTAAAATCCGTTTTCATCGGAGCGAAACAGCAGTCCGGGAACAGAGTCTTTGTCCAGCAGTCCGATTTTAAATTCATCCAAGCTCATAATGGGAGTTTCATAGCTTTGAATATCGCCCATGCTGCATCCCCCTTAATGAATATAATTCTGTGAGTCGGGATCGGCATGGTATCGTTGCTGGATATCAACGATCTGCGAGGACCACCATAATACTTTATCCTTAATCTGGCTTTCATTGGAAAAGTCCACTACCACCACCTGGTTCTCATCCAGCTGTACGCCGATATTGTAACGGCCTTGCTCGACATCAGAGCCCACCAGCAATCCCTCATACTCCTCCTTGGCATACTGGCCGTTTTTGAGGAATTCTTTTTTGTTAATGATCTGGCCTTTGTGCATCGTCATCCCAGAAAACCTCCTTACAGTTATCTGGGCTTATTTTCTCCAATCGGACAGCTTTTATGTAAAGCATGTTTTTATTTGCTTTGATGGGTCGTTCGGTTTTCGGGCAGCTGCGGCACCTGGTCAGGTTGGCTGTGGATGAGTTTGCTTTTATCGTTTCTGCTGAGCTGCTTGATCTGGTGTTCTCTTTGCATGGCCTGGCTTTTGCTTGGGCATTCCTCCCAGTAGACCAGTTCTACCGGCAGTCTGCCGCGGGTGTATTTGCAGCCGGTGCCCTGCTGATGCTCCTGCAAACGTTTATCAAGATCCACTGCATAACCGGTATAGTAGGTTTGGTCACAGCATTGCAATATATAAACGAATGGCATATTTTCTCCTTCCGCCGTCTGATCTCTTGCTTCAGAAAAACAAACCGGCGGGAAAGTTTCCTCTCCCGCCTCGTCTGGTTATGTTTTATTTGAATCGGTGATGGGATACGCGTAGAGGCAGGTTGAATTTATGGGTAATGGTATTGGCAACTTCTTCGATATCGTGCAGGGTCACATCGATAACCAGACATTTCAGCTTGGCATAGATGCGATAGGCATTATCCAGTTCCTCTGCCACCAGGTCATCCAGACTGTCCACGTCCTCGGGCAGTTCGAAACTACGCGCCCGTTCCTTTCTCAATTCGAGCAACGTATCTATGTCGATGGTCAAACCGGCCATGGGGATCTTACCCCGCAGTTCCATGATTTCTCCTGGTATCTCGGTTTCCAGCGTAATAGGGAAATTGGCTACTTTAATACCTAAATTGGCCAGATGCATGGACAAGGGCGTCTTGGAGGTGCGCGGCAGTCCCATTATAATCAGATCAGCTTCTTTAAAAGTATGCAGGTTTTGTCCATTGTCATGGTCGATGGTAAACTCGATGGCTTTGACCCGGTTGAAGTAAGCGTCATCCATTTTGTGGGTCAGCCCTCTTATCTGAGAAGGCTTCTGTCTGGTTTTGAACTCAATCGCATGAAATAATGGCTCCAATACGTTGATCGCCATAATTCCGCGGTGACGGGCTTTATCATCCAAATATCCTGATAGTTCAGGTTTGACAATGGTGTAAATAATAATGGCATCTTCTTCCACAGCCTGGTCAAGGATGAGGTTCACCTGTTCTTCTTTGGTTACGCGAGAAAAACGGGTAATCGTCCTCTCAATGTCAAACTGCAACGCTGAAGCGACTGCTATCTTCTCAGCAGTCTCACCGACCGAATCTGATACTGCGAATATGTGTAATTTGTCGGGCATTAACACCATCCCCCTTCTATGCGTGCACTATTTTGTATGTGTCACGAATCAATTCTATACTATTATTTATTCGACCAGGCTGTACATATTTCCTTTTTATTTTAATAAAAGTTATATTTTGTTTTTGACATCCTTGCTTTATTTTTACAACCCAATCTTTTTTGAAATCAAACTGGATTATAAATTTTAAAGTCATTTTTCGCCACAATTAGCTTTATTTTGCCGAACGGTATGTTATTATAGAAATAGTGAATTATTTAACGAACAGCGGGTGATTTTAATGGAAGAAACCGGTGTTTTCATCACTATCCTTCTTGTCGTCTTGGGCATCGGCATCGTTTTTGCAGTATTGGCCGTTATTTTGGTCAATAATTCCTCCAATTGGTGGAATAAATTATAGGCACGTTTTTAAAATTTTTAAACATGCTGATTGGATTCGTATGCACCTTGTTCCAACTACCTTCTGAGCTTACAAGCCTCTCATCTTCTCACTCCGCAAATAGCGGTTGTCTCTGGATTCCAACACTTTGTTCACCGTCTCCACCATCTGCTGTTTATCTTTCTGTAATGTCCCTTTAATGGGTAAGTAATTGGAGGCATGACTGCCGACAAAATGCAAATTGTCGACGGTTATATTTTCAAAAATGATTTTCATTTCTTCCAATGTTTCAAAAGGATCCAGCAGCTTAAATTTTCCTTCCTGTACCTGTCGAAAAAGTGGGGTGCCGGGTACCGGTGTGACGGTCAGGGCTGCCAGGTACTGGGGATTCATTTCATTGGTAATACGGGCAGTCGCCAGAGCGTGTTCGGCAGAACGGGGGCCTTGACCAGCCAGTCCCAGCAGCACCATACTGGAAAGGTTGATGCCGCTGTTGACCAGATTTCTCCCTGCCTGCAGCATCTCATCATAGGTGACACCTTTGTTCACTTCCTTGAGCAAGGCATCATCTCCGGTTTCGACGCCCAAATAAGCTTTGGTCAGACCTGCCGCCCGCAGGGCCGCCAGTTCCGAGAGGCTTTTGCTGAGCGTGCTTTGTGGGCCCACATAGGAGCCGACATGGCGCAGGCGGGGAAATGTTTTATACAGCTCTGCCAGGATCTCCAGCAGTATGTCTGTCTCGATGGCGATGGCATCTCCATCGCAAAGAAATACTTTTTCCACCTCCCCATAATAGTCCCGGGCCATTTTTATATCGGTTTTAATTTCCTCCAGGCTGCGTATCCGGTATTTTTTGTCCTTGTACATCCCGCAGAAGGTGCAGCGGTTGTGGGAGCAGCCGATGGTACATTGCAGCAGATAGCTGTTGGCTTCACTGAATGGCCTGAATATATTGCCTTCGTATCTCATGTTTGATAGTCTCCTTGTAGATTGCTTTATTCTTTACTGAATTTCCAATATTTCAATGTTATCATTCTCTCCGTTGTTCGTCGGTTTGCCGGCGTCAGACGGCGGCAACTGTTCCGTTGGTTGGCCGGTATTCTTGTCTGGTTCATCCGGGTTGCGTATATCATCATCGGGAGATTCAGTCGCTGGGTTTTCTCCATCTGTGGGCAGTTCCTCCACGGGCTCTTCTTCAATTGGGGTTTCCTCTTGTGCCGGCGCCTGTTCCAGCGGTTCCTGGTTAGCAGGAACACCCAGCACTCCCTGGGATATCAGGCGGTTCATAAAATCTCGCCACACCTGCGCCGATGTACCGCCACCGCTGACTCGGTTGCCCCCTACGGGTTTATTGTCGCTGTTGCCTACCCAGACGGCCGTGGAAAGCTGGGAGGTGTAGCCCATAAACCATAGATCGCGGCTTTGGGTGGTGGTGCCGGTCTTGCCGCCGCTGCGGATGGAAATCTGGGCAGGAGTACCGGTACCATAGGCCACAACTGATTTGAGTATGCTGTCCATGGTTGCAGCGGCGCTGCTGTCAAGGACTTTCTTGGCACTGCCGCGTCCGGCATAGAGGGCATCTTCATTGGTACCAACAATCCGTTCGATACTGTAATAAGGACATATTTTGCCTTCATTGGAAAACATGGTATAGGCGCTGGCCATTTCCAAAGGGGAAATGCCCTGGCTCATTCCACCTAATCCCAGGGCCAGGTTGTGGTCCTCCTTGGCGATGGAGGTAATTCCGTATTTCTCCAGATATTTGACAGCCTTGTTTACGCCCAGCATGTCCAGGACTTCCACCGAAGCTACGTTGTATGAATTAACGATTGCCAGGCGTACAGTGGTTTCCTCCGGGCTGGCGGCATAGTTATTGGGGGCATAGCCGTTGAAGCTGCGCGGTTTGTTGTTCAGCTTGGTATCTGCCTCAACCACGCCTTCATTGATCGCTGCCGCATAATAAAGCGGCTTGATGGCTGAACCCGGCTGGCGGGGCGCTACCGCCATGTTGATCTGGTTTTTGTCCCATTCCACTCCCCCTACCATAGCCCGGACTGCCCCAGTCTTTGGTTCGATCGCCACCAGGGCTACGTCCTTGGCAGTAACCCCCCGGGCGGCAAAGCTTGCTGCCTGTTTGACGACTGCATATTCAGCTGCCTTTTGTATACGGCTGTCAATGGTGGTGTATATTTTCAGCCCGCCCTGATAGAGTTTCTGGGCGCCCACTTCTTTTTCCAGTTGTTTGGCCAAATAAGTCATAAAATAGGGGTGAGCGCTCAGGTTCTGATGAAACGGTTCAAAGGCCAGCTCTTCCTTGAAAATGGCTTGACCTTCCTGTTCTGTCAGCAATCCTTGTTCCTGCAAGAGATTGATCACGGTTTGCTGGCGTTTTTTTAATCCTTCCAGATTATTGGCGGGAGAATAATACTCCGGTGATTGAATAATCCCAACCAAGGCAGTAATCTCAGCCTTGCTCAAATCATAAACATCCTTGTCAAAGTATGCCCGAGCCGCGATCCCCATTCCAGTGCAGCCACGCCCCATATATATTTCATTGAGATACATATTTAGGATGGCATCCTTGGTGTACTTGTCTTCAATGGCACTGGCAATAAAGACTTCTTTGACCTTGCGCCAATAGGTCTTTTCCTGGCTCAGGAAAAGGGTTCGGGCCAGCTGCTGGGTAATGGTACTGCCACCCTCAGCCTTGTTGCCAGCTTTTATGTTTACATAGATGGCGCGCCCGATACTGCGTGAATCAAAACCGGAATGATCATAAAATCGTTTGTCCTCAACGGCCACCACCGCATCTTTCATGAATTTGGGGTAATCTTCGCTGTATTCGCGCTGATAACCCAGATTCCCCATTTTCTTGCCGTCCTGATAGTAAACGGCAGTCTGTCCCTGTACCTCGTACTCCCAGTTGCTAATCCCGGTCATGAATTTGGCCAGCTTGGGCGTGGTTTGGGTCAGGGAAACCCCGGTGTAGAAAAACAACAGGAATAATACAATTGCGCCTGCTCCCAGCGCCAATTTGCTTATAAACTTCATTGCATCAAGACCTTTCTGTCAATTCGCCTTTCCCTTCTTTTATTAGGAAACTGTCTTGGAAATAAAGAACCCTTATTCAATTTGCTTTCCTCATAATTATATATAGTTTATACGCTCAAAGCTCAAATTTCATTATCGCCTCTGCATAAAAATATTTCATCATTCTGTCTATTCGCAGAAATAGAAGTTTATTCAGCAGGAAATTTGCTATAAAATGATGAAGATACTAAGTGTCGGTAAACACTTTATTTACCTTTTGCCCTAGCGGCAATGAACAACGAGCGATATGAGGAGGGCCATGTAATGGGCAATATTTTAGAGGAATGTCAAGTATATGTAGTAACATCCGGCAAAGGCGGAGTTGGCAAGACAACCACCGTGGCCAATCTAAGCACCGGTCTGGCCAAATTGGGTTATAAGGTTGTCGTTATGGATCTGGATATCGGTTTAAAAAAGCTGGATTTGATCATGGGACTGGAAAACCGTGTCATTTATGATATCGTACAGGTAGCGGAAGGAGAATGTACGCTCAAACAAGCTCTGGTAAAAGACAAGCGTTTCCCTGACCTATTCATGTTGCCCGCTGCCCAAACCAGAAACAAAGAAGACATTAGCGCCGAACAGGTTAAAGTCATCTGTGATGAATTACGCGAGGAATTTGATTTTATCTTTATTGACAGCCCGGCTGGCATTGAGCAGGGCTTTAAGAATTCCATCGCCGCGGCTGACAAGGCCATCGTGGTTACCAATCCTGAAGTATCGGCCGTGCGGGATGCGGATCGGATCATCGGCATGCTGGAATCGGCTGGTTTCAAAGAAATAAAACTACTGATCAACCGTTTGCGTCCGGACATGGTCAAAAAGGGAGATATGCTAAGCATTGAGGATTTGATCGAACACCTCTGCATCGACCCTCTGGGTGTGGTTCCGGAGGATAAAAGCGTGGTTATTTCCACCAATCGAGGTGAACCGATCGTTCTGACCAATACTCCGGCTGCCAATGCTTTCAGCAACATCGTACAACGTTTGGCTGGTGAAGATGTAGAGACCATGGTGATCCCGGAAGATACTTTTTGGACTAAAGTGAAGCGCAACTTGTTTGGCGCCAACTAGAGGAGGTATTTTATCGTGATGGAATTACTGAAGAAACTGTTCCTGGGAGATCAAAATTCCAGCCGTAAACAGGCCAATGATCGTCTGCGGGTCGTACTTACCCACGACCGTCTGACAGTAAATGCTGATTTGATGGAAACCATCAAAGAAGAGATCCTGCAGGTCATTGCCAAGCATATTGACATAGAAGGAAGTCCGGAAGTCAACCTCATCACCGAGGGTCGCCATGCGGCGCTGGACATCAGCATACCACTTAAAGGAAGGTAGATGAGATTTGGCGAAACTCGATGTAAAGGGAAAAAACAATAATCTGGTATTTATTTTCGAATCAGGCAGTTTCGAGGAACTGTCCGATCTGTTCAAAGGACGCGTGGAAAACAACCAGCAACTTTTCAGGGGCTCCAAGGTTATCTTTCAGGGAGACGGTTTAAAAACGCTCAGCCCGGAAGAAATAATAGCTTTGCAGAGAATGTGTCTTGATTATGGCATGATCCTGAATAATATGCCTGCACCGGCACCTGTTTCCGCACCCGTACCCATCCCCACCCCTGTTCCGGCTCCTGCGCCGGCAACAGCCCAATCGGATCGAAAAAACCCTTCATCCGGTCGAGATCTGATGATCTTCAGGACGCTGCGCAGCGGGCAAAAGGTACATAGCGAAGGTTCCATCATCATCTGGGGCGATGTCCATGAAAGTGCGGAGATCACCGCCGCCAATGATGTTGTGGTACTCGGTCGTTTGGAAGGATTGGCTCATGCAGGCTGCTTCGGTGACGTCAACAGCACGATCTTTGCGTTGACACTTACCCCGCGGCAGCTACGCATAGCGGATCGTATATCTCGTTCCTCCGGTAAAATCGTCAAGAACCCATATCCGGAAATTGCCTACGTAGAAGGCGACGGGATCTGCATCAAGGAATACTCCAACCGTGATAACTTTAGCAAATAGGCCCCTGGTAAGCCTGGGCCGGGTTTTAATCCGCGAAGAATGAACGGCCTGAAAGCACTCGTTCAACGGGTAGCTTTCAGGCCGTTTAAAAAAGGTCCCGGGCTGCTTAAATACGGGATCTTTTTTATCTTTTTCGCTATTTCAGTTCCGACGTGCAGAAAGGGCAACGGGTTGCTTCAAGCGCAACTTCCGATTTGCAAAATTGACATTCCTTCTTGGTGGGTTGTGCCGCAACCTCCTGTTTCTTAAACCGATTGATCTGTTTGATCACCAGGAATATAACGAAAGCTACAATCAGAAAATCAATGATGCTATTAATAAAGACTCCATATTTAATCACTGGTGCGCTTGCTTTAACGGCCTCATCCAACGAAGCAAAACTCTTTCCGGACAGGTTTATGTACAAGCTGGAAAAATCAACTTTGCCCAACAGTAAACCAATGGGTGGCATAATAATATCATTGACGAAAGAGGTGACAATTTTCCCAAACGCTGCGCCAATTATGATACCTACAGCCAGATCGATTACATTGCCCTTGACGGCAAACTCACGAAATTCTTTCCACATCTTTTATTTGCCTCCCTTTTTATTCATTTGAGAAGTACGCGCTAAATTACAATTCCTCTCTTTCTGTCAATTTTCAACCCTAGTTGCAGGATATAAAATTAATAATTTAATATTGTATCACTTAATTCCTGCATGTTAAAGCCTATCGCATAGGATTATCAGACTCGAGTACGGGTATTCCCCGCAATTAATCAACCATATACTTCCATAATAATCAGTTTGATTTTGTCAGATATTTTGATTTGCAATATCTGGCAAGAAAAGTTATTTTTAAATAGAGTGTGATTTGCAGAAAAATTCTGTTAAATTTCTATTTGCTATTAGGCTATGAAGGAGGGAGATTACCAAAATATGTACAACAATATTATTCTGGAAAAGGAACCCCATCTGGCTTTGTTGTTTATCAACCGCCCCCAAGCCATGAACGCCCTCAACTTTGATACCTTGCAGGAAATTATGCAAGCTGTTGTGCAGATTAGAGACGATCAAAGCATTAAAGCTCTTATTGTCACCGGGACTGGCGAGAAAGCCTTTGTTGCAGGGGCCGATATTGCTTATATGGAAAATTTGAACGCCATTCAGGGCCGGGAGTTTGGCGCTTTGGGACAGGCGGTTTTTGCCGCGATTGAGAATTTGCCTATGCCTGTCATTGCTGCCGTTAATGGTTTTGCTTTGGGCGGCGGCTGTGAACTGGCCATGGCTTGTGATATTCGCCTGGCTTCCGAGAAAGCTCGTTTCGGCCAGCCTGAAGTCAGCCTGGGGATCACTCCCGGTTTCGGCGGAACCCAACGTCTTCCGCGTTTGATTGGCTCTGGCCCGGCCAAGGAATTGATCTATTCAGGAATGAATATCGATGCCCATGAAGCATATCGTTTAGGATTGGTCAACCATGTATATCCGGCCGAATCATTAATGGACGAAGCCAGAAAACTGGCCCAAAAGATCATCAGCAACGCACCTTTGGCGGTGAGTTTTTGCAAGGCGTCCATCAATAAAGGATTGCAGACTGATATCGATACGGCCATGACGATTGAAGCTGATGTATTCGGCCTGTGTTTCTCGACGAGTGATCAAAAAGAGGGTATGAATGCCTTTATAAATAAGCGCAAAGCTGATTTTAGCGGCAAATAAATCTGATGATTCCACTGCCAAAAACTTTTTTATTGGTTGGCCGCTTTGAATAAGGTTTAAAAACTGGGATCTTCTATTAGATATTGGGTCTCGAATGTGAAAAAGGATTTTCTGCAGGGGAATCAATTTCAATAATCCTTCTACATTTCCGGTAATATCAGGTAATATGGTATATCATTATGAATGTTATCATAAAAGCGGTATGTAATTCATTTACATATAAGAAGGTCGATATTATTTTGGAGGAGGTAATGACATGGCGGAAAACTATAAGGGTATCCAGTATGAAACCATTTTAGCCTGGGTGGAAGAGGGGATTGGTTATTTACAGTTCAATCGTCCCAAAGCATTCAACGCAGTAAATTACAAACTGCTCCTGGAGTCTATCGAAGCACTTAATCTTTACAGTGCGGATCCGGACGTAAAGGCAATCATCGTCTGCGGCAATGAAAATGCTTTTGCAGCCGGGGCTGACCTCAAATTTGTTTCTGGTTTCAATGCTTTTGAAGCCCGCGATTTTCTGGATAAAGTACATGAATGTATGTTTGCCTTGGAAGACAACCATAAACCGACCATCGCTGCCGTACGCGGATTGGCTCTGGGCGGAGGCTTGGAAACAGTCATAGCCTGTGATATTCATATTATGGCTGACAACTGTACCCTGGGATTTCCGGAAATCAGCCTGGGCATCTTCCCCGGTGCCGGCGGAACCCAGCGTATGCCCCGTATCACTTCCCTGAATATTGCCAAACAGTATATCATGACCGGTGATTTCTTCGATGCTGCCACCGCCTACCGCATCGGACTGGCCAATGTTGTTGTGCCGGCCGACGAGGTTATGGGCGAAGCGCTGAAATTTGCCAAGAAATTGACCAAGAAGAGTCCCCTGGCGCTGCGGGAAGCCAAAAACAGCATCAATAATTCCATGAACTATGACATCAAAGCTGGCTGCCGGGCTGAGCAGATCGCCTGGTCCATGCTGTTTAGTTCGGAAGACCAAAAAGAAGGTATGGCTGCCTTTTTGGAAGGCAGAAAGGCTCAATTCAAAGGTAAATAACCACAAAGGCTGGGCATTGTCATCCTGAGGCAAAACACCTGTCATCCGTGTAAAGAGCAAGATGCCACTGACATCTCGTACCGTACGCGTTTGAACGTCGCTTAATCTCCGGAAGTTGCCCTACAAGGGATGATACATTCGTATGTTATAACTTGGATGTTTTGAATATTATTTGGGGATTTGAGATTATACAAGACGTATAAAAAATAATAAGTGGCTTGGCTCACCGCCAGGCCATTTTTTTATTACTTTATCTGCGCGATCAGCCTATCAGAAATATCATATCCTTATATATTCCGAACCGTCAGCGCCAGCCAGGGTTTTTCACGCCCTGGCCAATTTTTGCTTATCCATATAAGCTTTTGTTTGGCATATGTCCCCAAGTCAACTGGTGGCCATGCGATTCGCCGGCTTAATTCCAATTTAAAAGGCCTGCGGCATATTATGAAAACCCCGGAGGAATAATAAAAAAGTTAACAATTGCAGGAGGCGGTCAGATGCAGGAAAAAGGACTATCGGCTTTTCAATTAACCATGATGGCACTGGGCACAGTGATTGGAGGTTCTTTTTTTCTGGCCACTTCGATCGCGGTAAAGGCGGCTGGACCATCAATCATTCTGGGGTTCGTGGTGGGAGGCTTACTGGTATATTTCATTCTCACTGCTTTATCAGAAATGACCGTGGCCAACCCCCATCCCGGTTCATTTCGTACTTTTGCCGCCGAGGCCCACGGTCCTTTTTTGGGATATCTGGTAGGATGGGTTTACTGGACCGGTTTGGTATTATCAATGTCCAGCGAAGCAACCGCGGCAGCCCTGCTGATCAGATCCTGGTTACCTTTGCTTTCTTTGCCCTTATTGTCAGTCATTATCGTAGCGATGATTACGTTGTTAAATTTACTGGAAGCCAGTCTGGTCAGCCGTCTGGAAACCAGTCTGGCCGCCATCAAGATCCTGGCAATCGTCTTTTTTATAATTTTGGCCATTGCCTTGATAGCCGGCTTGGGAAGCGGAAGAGCGCCGCTGGGGATGGGCGCGGTGCAAAATGCAGCGTTATTTCCCCATGGCATCGGTGGTCTGGCTGGCAGTATGCTGATCGTTTTGCTTGGTTATGCAGGTTTTGAGGTCATCGGTCTGGCTGCTTCAGAGGCACGAGATCCTCAAAAAACGGTGCCCCGGGCCATTAAAGCCACGGTTATATCGCTTCTGGCTATATATATTTTGGTCATCGCCTTGCTGCTGCCGCTGGTTTCAACCCAAGTTCTCTCCACCAAAGTAAGCCCCATGGTCCAGGCTTTGAATATTCATGGTTTTGGGGTGGCGGCCGGACTGGTAAATCTGGTGCTGGTAACTGCCATCATATCAACCATGCTGGCCTCCGTCTTTGGCCTGGGAAGAATGCTGCGTTCCATTTCCGACAATGGCGATGCCCCGGCTTTTTTAAAGGAACGAGGCGATGTGCCGCTGCGCGGCATTCTTTTCTCAGGCCTGGTTATGCTGGTGGGGGTGAGCATGTCATATGTGCTGCCTGACCGGATCTATGTATTTCTGGTCAGTTCGGGCGGATTTTCCCTGCTTTTTGTCTATCTGGTCATTATGCTTACTCATCTTAAATTCCGCCGGCGCTCAGGCTGTCCCCCCATCGGTCATTGTCAGTTGGCCGGTTATCCGTATACCAACTGGCTGGCAATCATCGGTCTGATAGCTGCTATTGTCACCATGCCCCTGATCCCCGGTCAGGGATCTGGTCTTTTTGCCGGCCTGGTCCTGATCGTGATCTACTCGATCTCCTATCCGCTCATTCACAAACCTTTTGCCCGCCTGCAGCCAGCCGCCAAGCCGTCCGTCCATAACAGCTATCAGCATTCGGCTGGGGCCGGCAGTCCCGCGCTCGAGGGCAAAGCACCCAGACGCAGCTGGCGGGTCCGATTTCGTCGTCGTTACTAAATCGGCAAAATAGGTCGGGTTGGACTGATTCATCGCTAAAAAAAGCCCGCCAAAGCGGGCTTACAAAAGATTGTACAATATATTAGGATCATCCTTTGCTGGCCTGATAAATGACCATTGCTGCCAAAGAACCGAAAATTAACGCGAATAAAGCCAGTATGCCGATCATGAGCGAACCCAGGGATATATAGCCATAAAGGGCTACAATGAATAATCCCAACTGGGAAATGGCGGTATTACGAAATGCTGCTTTGGCAAAGGTCAGATCCTTGCCGGCAAAAGAGGCCAGATATGAAAGACCACAGAAAAAAGGAACCAACATCAGGAAAGCAAACGACAACTGCGGGGAACCACTGAGACCGGGTACGAATGCGAGCAGCAACAACAGTACAGCCACGGTTGCCTGTCCCAGATACAAAAACTTAAGTATTTTCTGTATCTTGGCCACCTTGGCCATAAGAGCCTTCATTGCTTCAGGATCTGGAGCCGGAGCCTGCGGGATATTCGTTTCGATAGTCATTTGATTTACCTCCTTTAATTATTCGAGATAACCGTCAGTCTAATCTTAGTAATAAATGCAATAAATAGCAAGAAATTTGTTGAATTGTTATAAAAACAAATCTTAACCAATTGATTTCTGAGCAGCCTTTTGACAGCCCGGTCCGCTCAGGATGCTTCTTCCTCCAGCCCGGCTGATCACCTGAATCTGGGTGCTGATTCGTTCCTTGAGAGCCGGCACATGGGAAATGACCCCGATCAGCTTGCCTTCATGCTGGAGACCTGCCAGGGTATTAAGCGCAGTATCGAGCGCCTCTTCATCCAGCGCTCCAAAACCTTCGTCCAGAAACAGGGAGTCGACACTGACTTGGTGACTGGCCATCTGTGACAGTCCCAAAGCCAGCGCCAAACTTACCAGGAAACTCTCCCCACCGGAAAGATTAGCCGTGGACCGCACTTCTCCACCCTGATAGTTGTCGATAACATTCAGCTCCAAGGCCTGATTGGGGCTGCGCAGCAGCAAATAGCGATCGCTCATCTTGTGCAGTTGCTGATTGGCATGGCCGATCATGATTTCAAATGTTAAACCCTGGGCAAAGTTGCGAAACTTTTTCCCATCCGCTGAGCCAATCAAATCATGCAGCACCTTCCAGTTGCGCAGCTCTTGCCGTTGCCTTTCAATCTCCTGTAATTGGACTTCCATCTGCCCGCGCAGCTCACGATTATTTTTCAATATGCCTTTATTGGCTCCGATCTGATCCCGCAAGGCCTGCAGTTCCTGCTCGATCTGTTGCTTTTCCCGCTCCAGTACATCGGCTGTTTTATCGCTTAATTGGCGCACTTTTTCTAAATGCAAGTTTTCCTGGCGCTCCGCCAAACGGGTTTTGATCTCAGTGGCCTCCGCAGATAGTAGATCTACTTGCGCTGATAGTTGCTGCAGCTCTTCTGGTGGCAGAATGGCCTTCAGATAGGACTGTTCATCGCTGAAACCGGCTTGTTCAAGCAGTTGGGCAAATGACATTTCCATACTCCTCAGTTCCTCTGCCCGCTGGAGAGTGGAATCAGCCAAAATTTGACTGCGTTCTTCCGCCCGCTGCAGATCGCGTAAAATCGTCTCCTGCTCTTGACGGGCCTGCTCCACATCTGCTTCAGCCTGAGCTATTTGCCTGTCCATACTTGCTTCTTCATGGTCAGGATCACGGTCACCGTATAGTTCAAAGCGAGTTTGCCTGCGCCGTGAATGCTCCTGAACCAGATGATCAAGACGCTGGCGCTCATTTTGTAATTTTTCATGCTGGTTGTGCAGATGGATATTGTACTGATCAAGATTTTTGCTGACTGTATCCAGAGCGTTTTGCAGGCGCTGCTTTTCATTCTGCTGCTCCTGCCAATGATTCCTGCGTGTTTCCAGATTGTGCAGGATGGTTGACAATTCCGGCAGCGGCAATTCACTGATGCCGTACTCGGCGACCTCCAGCAGGCACGATTGCAGCATCTCATTTAATTCATTGCTAATCTGATGGCAATCCAACTGCAGACGCTCCTGGTCCCTTTGTTGCTGCTCAGATTGCATTTTTGCCTGCTGCAGAACTCTTTCTGAACGGCTGAAACGAAGAAATACGTCTTCTAACCTGTGGCTCGCCTGCTCGCCTTGCTGTTGCAGATTCTCGATGGTTTTGATCTGCTCCGCCAGTTTTTCCATTTCTTCTTCCGCTTTGCGCAAATAGAGCTGCAATTCATCTGGAGACACAGCTCGTTCAATATTGATTTGCAATTTCCGGGCTGACCGCTGTAAATCTTCGATCTCTCTGGCCAGTCCGGCTTCATTTTTAAGCAATGCATCCTGGTACAGATCAGCTTCTTTGGTCAGTCCGGCCAATCGCAGCTGTAATGAATGCAGTTCTTCGCTGTGTTGTTTAAACTTTTCCCGAGCCTGCTGCAGTGTTGCAGCAGTCGCGTCCAAACAAGGGAGATTGCCATGTGCATAAGGGTGATGAGTCGATCCGCACAGCGGACAGGGACTGCCCTCTTCGAGTCTGGTCCTTTCTTCCTCCAGGTTACGAATGCGGTTCTCCAGGACGGTTTGCTGCTCGAGAAGTTCGATTTCCCGGGCATATTTTCCACATACAATCTGTTGTTTTTCCATGACCGCAACCATTTCCTGCCGCTGCCTGGCCAACCTATGCAGCGTTTCCCGGGTGGACTGCATCTCCATCTCGCTTTCCCGGATCCTCACCAACCGGGTATAGACCTCCTGTAGCTGGCCTTTATATTCTTTGGCGCGTTCAATTTCTTCCCGCCATTGCCTTACGTCACGATCGCCCAAGCATCTTCCCAGCTGTTCCAGCAAGGACTGCCGCAAATCAGTCTGCACCTGCAATTGTTCCACATTTTGTTCATGGCGGGAACCGGCAAGGGCCAGGCGCTCTTGATATTCCTCCCGTGCGGTCAGCAAATCATTGTATTCCTGCCGTTTTTCCTGTAATAATTGGGCCGTATCCTGCAATTGTTTAAAAATACGGCGAATCCCGCTAAATTTGACCAGCAAGGTCTCATCCCGGGAGTTTTCCTGCAAATAAGCAGTCGCCGCCGTCATATACTCGGCGAACTGCTGTTGTTTCGCCCCGGCAGCAGCTATTTTTTCCTGCCACTCAAGACAGGCTGCTTCAGCGGCCGCAGCAGATATCTGCAATTCTTTCACTTGCCCGGCCAGCTGCCTGATAATCAGATCCATTTCGCGAACCTGCCGGGCCGTTTCACCTTCGTTTTTGCGGATGGTTCTGACATCACTCAGTTTTTTTCCGGCGTTATGCCATGCTTGTACAGTTCTTTGCTGCTCCGTCCTTTGTGCCGGGATCGCCAAGTCCACCTGGGCAAGCTCGGCCAGTTCACTGCTCTGCCTTTCCCGCACCGCCTCCATCCGATGGTAAGGCCCGTCCAGCCCCACCGCCTGCCGGGCCAATCGCAGCCTTTCCTCGTCAGGGCGAAACG
>CAZACF010000039.1:0-15630 GCA_964483565.1 uncultured Syntrophomonas sp.
AGATGATTCAGGAGGGGTTGAAAAAAACTGCGGAATTAATCCTGCCTGATTATGAGATTATTGGTGTCGGCACCACGGGCAGCGGTCGCTATTTAGGCGGCACCCTGCTGGGAGCAGATGTAGTCAAAAACGAGATCACTGCCCATGCCGTGGCAGCTTCTCATACGTATCCCGAAGTACGCACGATTATTGAGATCGGCGGGCAGGATTCCAAGATCATCCTGATCCGTAATGGGATTGTGCATGATTTTGCCATGAATACCGTCTGCGCAGCCGGCACTGGCTCCTTTCTCGACCAACAGTCGGCGCGCTTAAATATCGCTATTGAAAACTTCGGGGCGATGGCGGCCCAATCCTTGCAAGCGGTCAGGATCGCCGGACGTTGCGGGGTGTTTGCCGAGTCTGACATGATTCATAAACAGCAGATGGGCTTTCCCAAGCAAGACATCATGATGGGACTATGCGAAGCGCTGGTCAGAAACTATCTGAATAATGTCGCCAAAGGCAAGAAGATTGAAGACCCGGTGGTGTTTCAGGGCGGTGTGGCCGCCAACCTGGGATTAAAAATGGCGTTTGAAAAAGTGCTGCAGCGGGTGATCCATGTGCCCCAGGATTATGATGTGATGGGGGCCATCGGCGCGGCCATGCTGGCCCGGGAAAAAATGCAGATGGAGGGCGGCAGCTCTCATTTCCGGGGGGCAACCTTTATTACCGAAGGAGAATTCTGCAGTAGCAGCCTGGAATGTAAAGGATGCCCCAACCTTTGCGAAGTGGTCAGCATTAAGCGGGACCAGCAAGTCCTGGCTTACTGGGGGGATCGCTGTAAGAAATGGGAAAGCAGCCTCAATCAATCGGAGCGTTCTAATCTGCAGGTTGTTTAGCCGCGAGACGGGCTTCTTCTTCCAGAATGGTCAGGATATGCTGTTTTAACCAGCCCATATCAGTGCCATTTTCACGATCCCGGCGCAGATCGATCTCCAACCTCACCTGGGCGGGGCGAGCCGTAAACAAATATATGCGGTCACCCAGCAGCAAAGCTTCTTCAATATCATGAGTAATAAAAAGAATAGACGAACCGTAACGCTCCTGCAATTCTTTTAGCCAGAGCTGCATACCATGCCGGCTGATCGCATCCAGGGAAGCAAACGGTTCATCCAACAGCAGGATATCGCTGGTTTGAAGATAGGTGCGCAGCAATGCCGCCCGTTGCCGCATGCCGCCCGACAGCTGACGGGGATAGTACCGGCCAAATCCAGCCAGACCAAAATCGGATAAGTAACTTTCGGCCTGGCGCCGCGCTTCCGCCCTGGATACCCCTTTCAGACGCAAGGGGATGGAGACATTGTCCAGAATATTGCGGGAGGGAAGCAACAGGTCTTTTTGCTGCATATAACTGATACGACCGGTCTTGCCCGTCCAATCCTGTCCGTCGATCCAGACTGTGCCCCGATCCGGTTCCATCAGACCGGCGATGATATTAAACAAAGTACTTTTGCCGCAGCCGCTGGGACCAATGATGACCACAAATTCACCTTTGGCAAGCTGCAGCGAGATATCATCCAGGGTAAATACCCGGCCCAGGGTCTGGCTTATTTCTTGTACGCTTAAATGCAATCTTCAAACCTCCAAAATTTTAGGGGAGAAATCCATTGGTAAAAGCCTTGTCTGCCTCGATATTATGCTCAATGATGTCGTTTTTGTACATAAAATCAGCAAAACTCTTCCAGACCTCAGCTTTCATTTCACCCCAACGCGCGGCATCCCCCTGGTAACGCGGCGACAAATATGCCTGACTGGCCATGACCAGTTGCTGGTTAATGTCTGGTACGTGTTTGATTAGTATTTTTCCCGCTTCCTCAGGGTGAGCGATGGCATATTCATAGCCCTGGCTGGTAGCTTGCATAAACTTTTTGACCAGTTCAGGCTCCTGGGCGATACGATCTTCCGTAGTGATGATAATGGGACTGTAGAAATCCAGCTGCTCATCCTGATCGCGCAGTTCGATAAAATCCAGGGCCAGGTTGCGTTGCTCGGCTTCAATGCCGGTCCAGCCATAATAGATCCATTCAAAATCAATATGGGATTCAACCGAGGTAAAAAAATCCGCCGTGCCGACATTGACGACTTTAAGCTGGTTAAAATCGGTCTGATTTTTTTCCATCAAGGTTTTGAGGATGGCGCTTTCTATGGGTGATCCCCAGCCACCGTAAGTTTTACCGGCAAAATCAGCCGGGCTCTTGATGTTTTTACTGACCGGGGCGGCAAATCCGGAGGTATTGTGCTGAATTACCGCCGCCAGAGCCACTACGGGAATATTTTCTGAACGGGCAGTGGTCATTTCTTCCTGATAGGAAATGCCAAAATCCCCCTGGCCGGCGGCAACCAGTTGAGACGTACCGCCTTCCGTGGCCTGCACCAGCTTGACCTCCAGTCCAGCCTGCTGATAGTAGCCTTGATCGAGAGCCACATATAATCCGGTATGATTGGTGTTAGGCACCCAATCCAACAGCACCGTTACTTTTTGCACAGCTTGTGGCTGGGATGAGGGGTTGTTTCCGCATCCGGCCAGCGAGAATAAGAAAACCAAAATTAATGCCAAACCCAGATGTTTTTTCACAACAAACGTCTCCTCTCAAAAATTACATTTAATTACACTTATTTTTAGTAGATTGTTCAGGCTGCTGCATTTTCAGACACCGGCACGGTCGATGACCGGTTCCAGGGCACTAGCAGATACTCCAGCAGATCGACTGCCTTGACCAGCAGAAAACTCAAAATACAAATGACCACCACCACCGCCAGCACTTGATCGACCTTAAACCCTTTTTGGGCCAGGGTCATAAAATACCCCAGGCCTTTTTCCGCTCCCATCCATTCCGCCACGATCGCCCCCATGATACTGTAGGTGGCTGATATCCTCAATCCGGAAAAAAAAGAAGGCAAGGCAGCGGGGAGCTTAACCATCCATATGATGGCACCTGCTTTGGCTCCCATGGATTTAAACAGCAGGATCTGGTCATGGTCAACGGAGTCCAGTCCGTTCATCAAGTTAATCAGTACGGGGAAAAAACACACCAGGATGACTACCAGAATTTTTGGCAGCATGCCAAATCCGAACCAGATCACAAACAAAATGGTCAGTACAATCAAAGGGATGGTCTGGGTAAAGATGATCAACGGATACAGTGCGCTGCGGAGCCCGACGAAGCTGTCCAGCAACAAGGCCAAAATAAAAGCAATGAGGATCGACAGCCCGAAACCGAGCAAGGATTCTGCCAATGTAACCGAGGTATGGGTCAGTAAAGCAGGACCGATATCCCCAAAGCAAAGCAAAACCTGGCTGGGTGCCGGCAAGATCCAGGCGGGTGTATGGGAAAGACGTACCCCCAATTCCCATAGCAGCATGAATAGTATAATGGTCAAAAGCGGCATAAATTTAGCTGCGGTAAGGGGAAATCTTCTCATCAATCGTCACTCCATCCGGTTTATAGTCGATGGTCACCACCGAAAAGACCCGCCTGGCACCGGCGGCAATACAAATTTGCTGCGCTTTTTTAACCAGTTCAAGCAAGCTGTCAAGATCCCCTTCGACCGTGGTATCATTGGGGCTTACCACATAATTGAGCCCGGAATTGCTGAGCATGGCGATCACCTGGTCAACCACCCCATAGATATCTTCCTCGCTGACTACCGGCAGCACCTTTAAACTAAGTGTTGCTTCAGACATTATTTAGGACTCCTTCCGCAATCATTTCAGAAAGCAAAAAACTTCTTACCCGATGAAAGCAAGAAGCAAAGAATACGCTGATTATTATGCTCCCTACGCTGGCATTACCCAGATCAGGTATCAGGGTCTGGATCGTAACGGATCCACTCTCAGCCGAACTACATTCAGCTCCCCTTGGTTTAGTTTAGCCAATTATAATCTTTTTGACAGCTCAGGTCAATAAACAATCCGGCAGCAAATTCTGGCCGGATCATGTTTAGAATCGCAAATATCTGACAATATTTATTACAATATAATACAATAGAAATAAGTGAAGATAATGGGAATTTTGCTTTTGAGAAAATAATGCTGAGGAGGCGTGGCAAAATGGCGCTTAGGATCGTTACCGATACATCATGTGATTTACCGGAGGATTATCTGCGAAAATACGCCATCAAGATGTTGCCACTGAAGATTACCTTTGAAAACGATCAGACTTTCCTGGATCGTTTGGAAATTAGTCCTGGCGAGTTTGTAAAGAAGATGCAAAGCTCCAGAACTCTGCCCAAGACTTCGGCACCTGATCCGGCCACATTTACCCGTTGTTTTGAAAAAGGATTAAAGGAATGCGGTCAGGTCTTGTTTATCAGCATCTCATCAGGCCTGAGCAGTACTTATCAATCAGCCCAGTTGGCCAGCCAAATGATCAACCACTGCAATATAAAACTTTTTGATACGCTGACCGCTTCGCTGGGGACCGGAATTGCGGCGATTCATGCGGCAGAAATGGCCTCTGCAGGGATTTCCCTCGATGAGATTGTGGGCAAGCTTTATAAAATGAGAGAGAGCCGTGAAGTACTGTTTACCCTTGATACATTGGAGAATGTAGTCAAAGGGGGCAGGCTCAGCAAGTTGCAGGGAATGGCCGGTACTGTACTGAGCATCAAGCCTATTCTCAGAGGTAACTCGCAGGGTGTGCCTGAAGTAGCAGAAAAAATCATGGGCAGGAACAAAGCCATGCATCGTCTGGTCGCCATGTTGGGCGAAGTCTACCACCCCTCCTTGTTAAAAGAAAAATTGATCGGCATCAGCCATGTGTCCTGCCCGGAAGATGCTCTCCGTTTTGCTCGTTCCATCCAGGAAAAATATCATCCCCAAAGAGAAATGATCATTTCCGAAATGGGGGCTACCATCGGCACCTATGCCGGGGCAGGGGGATTAATGGTAAATGTATTTTAAATCTGCCGGTCAGAAGAACCCAGGCCCGATTCAAACAGTTATGCTATTTATTTTGCCGTCGTTCAAGGAGAAGATATGGACATGGATCCACTCAGTCCGCGCCTGCAGGCAATTGCAGAGCTGATCACGATCGGCCAAAGCATGGCCGATATCGGTTCTGATCATGCCCGCTTGCCCATTTATTTAATAAAAAAAGCCATGGTACCGAGTGCTGTCGCCAGCGAACTGGGCAGCGGTCCTTATCAGCGCAGCTTGGCTGCAGTACGCAGATGCCGGCTGCACGATCGCATCCAGGTACGGCAGGGAGATGGCCTGCAACCATTGCAACCCGGCGAGGTTGCCACCGTCGTGATCGCCGGCATGGGTGGAGACAATATTGCTGCCATCTTGTCCCGGGACTGGGCCAAGGCTGACAGCTTTCAAAAGTATATTTTCCAGCCCATGACCAAGGCGGATGTCTTGCGCAAGCTGCTGGCTGCCAAAGGATGGCCGGTTTTGCAGGAAAAATTGCTGTTGGACAATGACCGCCATGTACTGATCATGGTCAGCCAACCCGGCCGCAGCCCCTACCCAATTGACGCCATCACCGCAGAATGCGGAGCGGAAATATTGAAGGCTGATCAAGCAATTAAACGAGAATACTTGTTTAAACTTCTGGAAAAGTATACTAAAATTTATGCAAGCCTTGCGTGTTCGAGGCAGGAGGATAAACAGGCCTTGGCAGATGACTGCCGGGACAAAATTGTGCAATTGGAGATGATTCTTGGTGAAAGTCACCGTCCGGGATGTTAGCAGATTGATGGAAGCCCTTTACCCGGCCCGCATTGCAGAAGAATGGGACAATGTAGGCTTGCAGATCGGTTCTATGGCCGACCCGGTACAAAGAATCATGATCACGCTTGAAGCAGACCGGGAAATGGTAAACGAAGCCATCCAGCAAAAAATAGATCTCATCATTACCCATCATCCGTTTTTTTTCAAACCCATTAAATCGATTCATTTTGATCGCCCCCAGGGGGAGTTGATTAAAAACTTGATTCGCCACAACATACATCTATACTCCGCCCATACCAACCTGGATGCCGGCAGTACCGGACTGAATCAGTATTTGGCGGAGAAATTGGAGCTGCAGCAAATTAAGCTCCTGGACAGCAGTTACCGAGAAACGCTATATAAACTGGTGGTCTACGTGCCTGAAGATCATGAAACCAGAGTGCGGGAAAGCATTACTGCAGCTGGCGCAGGACATATCGGAAAATACTCCCATTGCACCTATCGAGTGGCGGGAACCGGGACATTTATGCCCGGTGAAGGCAGTCAGCCATTTATCGGTATGACCGGACAAACCGAAGAAGTCAGGGAATACCGTCTGGAAACCATTGTGCCCAAGAAATTACTGGGCAAAGTGCTGGACAGCATGAAACAAAGTCATCCTTATGAAGAAGTTGCCTACGATGTCTATTCCCTGGTCAATCAAGGCCTCACTTACAGTCCCGGCAGGATCGGGTTCTTGCCTCATTCCATGACCCTGCGGGAATGCTGCCTTCACGTCAAACAAAAACTGGCGCTGGAAACCCTGCGCATGGTCGGCAATGAGGAAGATGAGGTAAAAAAAATAGCCCTGGTCAGCGGATCCGGGGCAGGATTTATCGAGCAAGCCCACCGACAAGGATGTGATCTGCTCCTGACCGGTGATCTAAAATATCATGAGGCCAAAGACGCCCAGGCTCTAGGCCTTAGAATTATCGATGCCGGACACCAGCAAATGGAGCGCCTGATGGCGCCGATGCTGGCCGAGCAGTTGCGGGCCGGTTGCATTGAAAAAGGGTATGATCTGGAGATCCTCACCAATTTCAGCCAGGAATGCATTAAAACCATATAAATAATTCCAATATTGATACAAAACCATTTGATTTAAAAAAAATGTCGGAAGATTTCAAGAACAAAGAAGGATTTTCTTAATAGATGTGGAATGAAAACCAAAAGTAAGATATCATTGGGTTAGCAAGCAATTCAAACCATCCCGACTTATTATCACGCAATTATTTTTCCCGCTCAGCAGAGTGTTTTTAAATAAATAAAATTATGCGAGAAAATTATATAGTGAGGTGGTTCTATCGAGGAGTGAATTGATGCCCATCTATTGGGGATATTTCGTGGTTACCATGTATAAAAATCGGTTAAACAGGTAAACTGAGATTAGAGTAATAAAAAAAACCTAAAAATAAAAATATTTTAGAAAATAATGGTTTAGTAGCAGGAATTGCCGTTTTTTTGAGGAATGTAGAAGTTAGTAATTAAATATTTAAAGGGAGGATTATGTCGTGAATAAATCGGAACTTGTGAAAGCATTGGCTGAGAAAGCTGAAATTACCCAGAAAGATGCTGCCAAAGCATTAGATGCTGTGGTAGATACTATCCAAGGAGCTCTTGCAAAAGGCGACAAAGTTCAGATTATTGGATTTGGTAGTTTTGAAGTACGTGACCGCAAAGAAAGAAAAGTGATTAGTCCTGCCAATGGCCAGGAAATTACGGTTCCTGCCACCAAAGTTCCGGCATTCAAGCCTGGCAAATCCCTCAAAGAAGCTGTGGCAGTAAAGAAACCCGCCAAAGCTCCGAAAGCCGCCAAGAAACCAGCCAAAAAGAAATAGTTAAAAAGATGAAATTAACAAAATGATTTTCGGGGGATTGTCCCCGAAAATCATTTTTTTTATGCTGAGAGGTGATTTTTGGAGGACTGCCCCCTAAAATAGCTTCTTTTGAGGGAGGCTCTGAGCCTGCAGGATTCGAGTAATAGAAAAAAAGCGATTATAATAAACATTGCAAACAGGTACAGAAGCAGGTTGTTGCAAAGGGGAAATACCAATATATAAGCGATTAACAGCCCACCTAAGCCAATAAACACCAGGCGGGTGCGGGTATTGGCAAAAAGGATACCCTGTTCCTCCAGAGAAACACGGTTAAAAACTGCAATGGCAAGACCTAACAAGCAGATAATGATCAATAGCAGGGGAATGGTTTCCATTCCCAGATGGGGGGCTGAACCGAGCATGCCGCTTGTTGCGTACATTCTCCAGTCCGGGTAATGATGTACCGCCTGGATGACATTCCAGTGTTCACCAGTAAGATAGTCGGTAATGGTGAGGTAAGTTCCCAGACCCATTGTTTTAATAGAAAATGATTGGGAAGCATTAAAATAACGCGCGGCCATATTTTCCAGCATTGCGAGCAGAACGCGCGGTAAATAGATCAGCAAAAAGCTCAAGCCTGCAGCCGAAAGGACTGAAGCCGTAAAGGTGGAAGTAAACAGCGCCAGGGTAAATAGGGCGATCAGACCCAAGCTCATAATTAACCCCCAACGAAGAATTATAGTTGATTCCACCCCCAGCTCCAAAATTTCTGACAGTGAAACCAGAAAAAACGTATTGATGGTCATGGCTAACAACAGGGCGCTGTTGCCAACTAAAAATTTGCTGAGAATTATGTCACTCCGGCTTACCGGCATTGTGACCAGATAACGCAGACTGCTTTTGCGTTCTTCTCCTAGCAAGAATGCACCCAGCAGGAGTGGGGCTAGCAGCCAAAAAACATGCAGACCACCTTGCGGGAGTGGGGGAGGGCCCATCGGTAATTGATAGAAATTAAGCATATAGGTCAACTGCTCGCTCCAATTTTGAAGCATTGAGCCCCCCTGCATCAGATAATAAAGGCTATTTAATACCGGCACATAGATTAATAAGACCAGTGCAACCAGACAGTAACCCCGGTTATGATGTACTTCCTTGTTCAGAAGGGTCTGCTGCACACGCCATCTGTTCATATCTTATTCCTCCCCATTGATTTAGCCTCAATGCTTATCGCTTCGTCAGTAGTTTCCAAAGAAACAGTTCTGACTAGTTTTCTTTCTTCCTAATTCCGACCGATGCTTAGTCCGCTCAATAGTCTCCAAATAATTCCCATCCCCAGATAGATTGCGATAAACAACAGTGGCCAATAAAGGAAAAACTGCAGCAACGAATCTGCCATATCACAGGCCAGAAGAGGAGACAGAAAAATTGCCAAACCCAGGCGGCCTTTTTCTTTAGAGTTGCCGCTGAAAAAAACTTCGCCGCTTCTTTCCAGGGGGTTACGTTCGAAAATCCGCATTGCCATTAACAGAAATAGCTGGTCAGCCAGCAGCAAGACAAACATTGATCCTAAGAAATAACTCGTATCGTTTAAGCCAGCAATGCTCTCGGCACTTATGTATTCAATGACATTTAGGCAGTTGAGCCATTGATTGGCCTGGCTTGTTTGCGCCACCGTTAAAACATGGAATTTGCGCAGGGGAAATAATACTATATTGAATAACAATACAGGTAGCATTAGGAAAAAACCGGAAAATACAGCCGAGTATAAAACTGAAGTAAAGATACAGGCGCTCAGCAAGGCCAGACTGAATAAAACCAACAAAACCAGGGTTGTTCGCACTGACCATAAAAGGATTTGGGTTATCGGGATGATCCCCGAGTTTATTATGCTTATCGCAGCCATATAGAGCAGGAGCACCGACATACAAACCAGGATGCCCAGATTGCCCATCAGCCATTTGGAAGCCAGAATTTGGCGGCGACTTACGGCGGTAGAGGCTAAATAGTTCAGACTGCTCCCTCGTTCTACCCCCAGCATTATCGTTGCCAATAATACCACTGCGATCATTGCGGCTTGTTCCGTAAAGCCAATCCCACCTCCTATGATGGCTTTCAGCACCCAGGTGGCCGGATTCAACCCTGATTCAGTGATAGCCCGGTTGGTGAGGGCAAAAGCGCGGGTGAAAAGAGGAACAAAAATGGGCTGCAGCATTATCAGGGAAAAAAAAAGAATCCAAAGATAACGAAAATGGTGCCATTCTTTCCACAGCAAACCAGGATGAAACAGCGATGTCACTGTATTGCCAAGCTTAATCCTCGGCACCTGGGTTAGATTTGCCATGCTCATAGCTGTAACCCCTTTCCTTCATCAGAATCAGGAATATATCTTCCAGGCTCAGGTCAGCTTCTTCCAACAACAATGGATTTAGTTCCTTAACCTTTTGATAGATGAGGTTTAAATCACCTTGCATGGTGATGGTATAAACCCGCCCCTTTTGCTGAATTTCCATTATTCCGGAAAGACCGGTCAAAAGCTGTTCAGGCATATCATCTGCCAGCATCACCCGAAACTTATGCATGGATTCTTTGAGCTGATCCGGAGAAGAGGAAAAAAGTAAATTACCCTGCCAAAGGGAAGCAATGTAATCAGCACTCTGTTCCAAATCATTGAGATTGTGGGTAGAATAAAAAATGGTGGTCTGCCGCTCGGCCACCTCCTCAATAATACTTTGCATGAAGGCCCGTCGAACTACCGGATCCAACCCAGCGGTGGGTTCATCCAGCAGAATCAACTGCGGGCGAATTGATAAGGCCAGCACCAGAGAAATCTGTACCGCCTGGCCCCGCGAGAGATTACGGATGCGTTGTCCATAGGGCAAATCATATTGCCGCTGCAGTTCGCGGCAGCGTCCCCAGTCCCAATAGGGATAGATTCTGCTGGCCAGATTGTACATTTGCGCAACCGTAAATGAAGGATATAATACCGGCACGTCCGGAACATACCCCATCCGCTCCCGAATTCTGCCGCTTTTCTCGCCCACACTGCGACCTAAAATGAAAGCCTCCCCACTGCTGGGTCGGCTGACCCCCGCCAGGATTTTCATAAGGGTAGATTTGCCTGCGCCATTGGGACCAATGAGTCCAAAAATAGTGGCGGCAGGAACCGATAAACAAAGATTGTTAAGTACCTGTTGGCCGTCATAATACTTATCTAGATTCTGGGTTTGCAGCGCCAGCTCCATGTTATTTCCCCTCCTTGTTTTGCTCCCAGTCTTGTAAACATTCCAGGAAAAATCTTTTCAATTCAGCATGGCTGATTCCCTGATGATAAGCCTCCACCAGCATAGTCTGCATATGTTCAGCCAGCTTTGTATAGTCTGGCTGACTGTCTGCGCCAATGGGGCCGGCAGCAACGAAAGTACCGCGCGAGCGCATGGTTTCAATAATACCTTCCTGTTCCAGACGCTGATAAGCTTTAGCAATGGTGTTGGGATTAATCCGCAGTTCACTGGCCATTTCCCGAACGGTCGGCATACGATCCCCGGTTTGTAAAACTCCGCGGGCAATCGCTTCTTTAACGCCCTGGATCAACTGCATATAAATCGGTGTACTTGAACGGGGATCAATATCAAACCACATAAATCCACCTACTATTGTACTACTTGTTATAGTACAAGGATAAAGATTGCATTTCCTTCTGTCAATGTGATTTTCGAGGACGGTTCGACGAATGATTCTTTAATGCTAAAGTGAAGAAGAGGGAAAAATGTCAGGCATGAAGCACGTAGATGGTTCGGCCCGGATAGACCAGGCAATAGTTCGGCGGACTAACGTAAAGAGATGTTAGCGGATGATCTTGATTATCATATGTTTGCGAAGATTTTGAGGAATGTAAAAGAGTATGAGGAATATATTTTTAACTAATCAGCAATCGCCTGACTAATTAATATTGATTGCAAATGATTCAAGGCACTAAATAATTTTCGGGGATTGCCCCCGAAAATTATTTAAATCTTCAAGCCCTGGCGGCGCAGCTCGGCCAGCAGTTCCCGCCCGAACGGAGGATCGGCCGGGTTTATCTCCAACTGGGGCAGGCCGGCGGCCTTGACGGCCTTGGACGTGAAGCTGTTGGACAACTGTTGCTTGCGGCCCACATCCTCTTCGGTAAAAATGACCACCAGTACCGGCTGGAAAGTAACTGCTTCCAGAATAGCCAGATCGACACTGCGTTCCTTTAAACGCTGCAGGTATTCCTGCTGGCGGGTACCATCCGTCACCCCAATCAGCTCCGACATATGCAGATGCGGAGCAATGATATAATCCGAGTTGCCCAGCACCTCGGCCAGCTGGTGATAAATAGAAATCTCCCGCGGGCTCATGACTTGTACTTTCTTCTGGTAGGGCAGACTGCTGGTATCTACCCAGGAATCACTGATATCGATCACTTCTCCGTTGGGGGAATTGTTTTTGCCGCGGCTTAACTGATCTTTGACCACGTCCACCAGCAGCTTGGCAATGATCATCACGATAATTACGGCGATAAATTGTCCCATCAAGATACCTCCCGGAACAGAAGCTTATTTGTTGTCATTCCTATTATACCAGTCCTGAGGTAATTAAAAACGAATCATTTATAGAGGAAACGATTTTATAATATTTAATTAATCGCAATAGATGTGGTATATTAAATAAACCTTAGCCCTAACTGCTAAAACTGGTGCCACACAAGGCTTGAACTGGAGGTCAGACACGTGAAATATCAAAGTAGCCGAGGAAAATACCACTCCATTTCCGCAGCCCAAGCTGTGAAAATGGGCATCGCTCCTGACGGGGGACTGTTTGTGCCGGATAAAATCCCGGTATTGACACCCCAGGATATTGCAGCCATGCAGAAGCAGGATTACCAGACCCGGGCCTGCACGATCATGGAGCATTATCTGGAAGATTTCAGCACTAATGAAATTACCAATTGTGTTTATGCAGCTTATAATCATGCCAGCTTTGACCATCCGGGTATAGCCCCCCTGCGCATGATCGATAAACAGGTATTCATCCAGGAATTATGGCACGGACCAACCCTGGCCTTCAAAGACATGGCCTTGCAGATCCTGCCTCACCTGATGACCTATAGTGCCCAAAAGACCAAGGAGACGGGAGATATATTAATCCTGGTGGCCACCTCGGGTGATACCGGCAAGGCGGCTTTGGCTGGATTCCAGGACGTGCCGGGCACCAAAATCGTGGTGTTTTATCCTCGTGAAGGGGTCAGCCAGATCCAGAAACAGCAGATGATCACCCAGGAGGGCAGCAATGTCTTTGTGGCCGCCGTAGAGGGGAACTTTGACGATGCTCAGAGCGGCGTCAAGCAAATATTTGCTGATCAGCAGTTTATCAATCAGCTGGGCCAACAAGGGCTCAAAATGTCCTCGGCCAATTCCATCAACTGGGGACGACTGTTGCCGCAGATTGTATATTATGTTTCTGCTTATGCCGATCTCTGTGAAGATGACCATATCAAAGTTGGCGATCCTATCAATGTAGTCGTGCCCACCGGCAACTTCGGCAATATTTTAGCGGCTTACTATGCCTCCCGGATGGGTATCCCCATCCGCAAACTGATTTGTGCCTCCAATGCCAACCATGTCTTGACCGAGTTTTTCCATAGCGGTCGTTACGACCGCAACCGCGAATTCCATCGCACCATCTCTCCCTCCATGGATATTCTCATTTCCTCCAATCTGGAAAGATTGCTCTATGAAATGACCGAACACGATGCCGTCAAAGTGGGGCAATGGATGGAGGAATTAAAAAACCAGGGAAGCTATCAAATAGACGAGCCGCTGCGGCAAAAAATCGGACAATTGTTTTGGGCGGACTATAGCAGTGACCGTGAAACCATGCGGACCATCAAGCATGTCTGGGAAAAACACAATTACCTGCTCGATACCCATACGGCCGTAGCCTGGTGCGTTTATCGACGCTATACCGAACTGAGCGGTGATCGGACCCCGGTGGTTATTGCCTCTACCGCTAGCCCGTTTAAATTTGCCCCCAACGTAGCCGAAGCCTTGCTGGGCAAGGAGGAACTGCAGGGTAAAAATGAATTTGCTATCATAAACATGCTTTCCCAACACACCGGCATGGAAATCCCGGCTGCCATCAGAGAACTGGAACAAAAGCCTGTTTTGCACCAGACCAGCACCAGCCGGGAAGCTATGCAAGATACGGTAATAAAATTGATCAGGGGTGAAATTCCCCCCAAATCAGTTTAAAAGTCAGGCCCCTTAATAAAATAATCCATCAGCTGATAGCCATCCTCAAAAAGGATTCCTTGTCCGGCGGTCGTTTCATGGAACGCCCCAGCGGAGGAAGCCCGGGGATGGTTTTTGTCATAGAGCATAAAGGGAACCGGATCGGCCGTATGAGTCTTGATCCGAATCGGGGTAGGATGATCGGGCATGATCAGCAAACGCAGATCATCAAAATCATCCATTTCATCTAAAATTAAACCCAGCACCAGCTGATCGATTTGTTCAATCGCCCAGATTTTAGTCTCCATTTCTCCCTGATGTCCCGCTTCGTCAGGCGATTCGATATGCAAATAAACAAAATCCTGGCCCCTTTTCAGTTCATCCAGAGCGGCTCTGGCCTTGCCGGCAAAGTTGGTTTTGACCGCGCCGGTGGCACCTTCCACCTTGACCGGGGTGAGCCCCGCGCAAATGCCCAGCCCTTTGACCAGATCCACCGCGCAAACCACTGAACCCCGCAGCCCGTACTTGTCAGCAAAGCTGTCCATGGCCGGTCGGCTGCCTTCGCCCCACAACCAGATGGAGTTGGCCGGATTAAGCCCTTTCTCAAGACGGGCCAGATTGACCGGATGGCTGGCCAAAACTGCCTGGCTGGCCTGCATCAATTGCAGCAAGATCTGACTGTCATCTCCCCGGGGCAGGTAGGAACCAATGACCTGATCCGAAATATCATGGGGAGGAGCCAATTGCAGGGATTTACCCAGGGCGTTTTTCCACAACAGCAGATGGCGGTAACTGATCCCGGCATGAAAAATCATTTCCTCCCGGCCCAGTGCTTTGCTGACCGCCTCGATCAGTTGGGCCGATTCTGCGGTGGAGATCTCCCCCCCACTGTAATCCAGCATGACCTTGTCAACATAGTTTTCCGCATCTGACAGCGTCACCAGGTTGCAGCGCAGACTGAGATCCTGTTCGCCCATCGCCACCCCCAGACTGACCGCCTCCAGGGGAGAACGCCCGGTATAATAGCGCCTTGGATCATAGCCCATGACGGCCAGATTGGCCACGTCACTGCCGGGAGGATAGCCCTCCGGCACGGTGCGGGCCATGCCCAGCAACGACACGGGCGCCAGTTTATCCATGTTAGGTGTGTGGGCATACTCCAATAAGGTTTTGCCCTGTAAAACATCATATTTATAATCGGCCATCCCATCCGCCAGTAACAGCAAATATTTCATATTGCTCAACTCCGTTAAAAAATAATGGTATGCATTCAAGTATACCATTTTCTATGCAGCGCTTGCATCCCTTTGGGAGCAACCAAGCAAAAATGGTCCGGTCTGCAAAAAGAGTTGGCCTTGACGTTAAATGCTGTGATTGGATATGCTGTAAACAGTAATAAGAATTGGAGGTGGTCATATTGGCCAAAAAATTAGGTATTTATAAATGCGAGATATGCGGGAACATTGTAGAAGTCATCCATGAAGGTAAGGGCGAACTGGTCTGCTGCGGTCAGCCTATGAATTTACAAGACGAAAACACCGTGGAAGCAGCCTACGAAAAGCATATCCCGGTCATTGAAAAGATCGACGGTGGAATCAAAGTAAAAGTTGGCGATGTAGCCCATCCCATGCTGGAGAAACACTATATCGAATGGATTCAGGTCATTGCCGGCGACAAGACCTATCGTCAGTTTCTTAAACCGGACCAGGCACCAGAAGCAGTATTTGCCATTGAAGATGACAATCTGTTCGCCAGAGAATACTGCAATCTGCATGGTCTATGGAAGAGCAAATAGATCTTAAAA
>CAZACF010000040.1:0-4237 GCA_964483565.1 uncultured Syntrophomonas sp.
GAGCCGATCAGTCGGGCGACGCTGTGTTTTTCCATATACTCGGACATATCCATACGGATCATGGCCCGTTCGTCATCAAACAGCGATTCGGCCAGGGCTTTGGCCAGTTCGGTCTTACCCACCCCGGTAGGGCCCAGGAAGATGAAACTACCTACCGGACGGTTAGGATCCTTCAGACCGCTGCGGGAACGCAAGACGGCGTCGGCTACCGCTTGTACAGCTTCATCCTGACCGATGACCCGCTGATGCAGGATCTCATCCAAATGGATGAGTTTTTGTCTTTCGCCTTCCAGCAGTCGGCTGACGTTGATACCGGTCCAGCGACTGACCACTTTGGCAATATCCTCTTCCCCGACTTCTTCCTGCAACAGCATCTGCTGGCCTTGTTTGTCAGCTAACGTTGCTTCCTCGGCTTGCAGTTTTCTTTCCAGCTCATTCATGCGGCCGTATTTAAGTTGGGCGGCTTTGTCCAGATCATAGTCGCGCTCCGCTTTTTCAATTTCCATGCGGCAGTCCTCGATCTCACGTTTAAGCTGGCTGACTCGGGAGATGGCCTGTTTTTCAGATTGCCACTTGGCCTGCATGGCGTCCGCTTCGGTCTGCAAATCCTGTTTTTCCTTTACGATATGGGTCAGTCTTTCCCGGGAAGCAGCATCAATTTCCTTGCCCAGAGCAGTCGCTTCGATTTCCAACTGCATGATGCGCCGGGTGATTTCGTCCAGTTCGGTTGGCATGCTGTCCATTTCCGTACGCAGCCGGGCGGCGGCTTCATCCATCAGATCGATGGCTTTGTCGGGCAGGAAACGGTCAGCGATATAACGATCTGATAAGACGGCTGCTGCTATCAGGGCATTATCCTTAATGCGTACCCCGTGATGGACTTCATAGCGTTCTTTCAAGCCGCGCAGAATGGAGATGGTATCCTCCACGGAAGGGGGATTGACCATGACCGGCTGAAAGCGCCTTTCCAGAGCGGCATCTTTTTCAATATGTTTACGATATTCATCCAGAGTGGTCGCGCCGATGGCCCGCAGTTCCCCCCGGGCCAGCATGGGTTTTAAAAGATTGCTGGCATCCATGGCGCCTTCGGCTGCCCCGGCGCCAATGACGGTGTGCAGTTCATCAATAAAAAGAATGATTTTGCCGTCGGACTGCTCGACTTCCTTCAGCACCGCCTTGAGCCGCTCTTCAAATTCGCCGCGGTATTTGGCCCCGGCTACCAGCGAACCCATGTCCAGGGCAATGACGGTTTTTCCTTTTAAACCTTCCGGCACGTCACGCGCCACAATGCGCCGCGCCAGTCCTTCTACGATGGCGGTTTTACCTACTCCCGGCTCCCCAATCAGCACCGGATTATTTTTGGTGCGCCTGGACAAGATCTCCATGACCCGGCGGATTTCTTCATCCCGGCCGATTACCGGATCCAGTTTGCCCTGCCGGGCCAGTTCGTTCAAATCCCGTCCGTAGCGCTGCAGCGCTTCATAGGTATCCTCAGGATTATCACTGCTGACTCGTTGGGAGCCGCGGATGTCTTTCAGAGCGGCCAGCAATGAATTGCGATTAACGCCCATGCGGGCCAGCAAATCACGCAGATCGTTTTCTCCTTCCTGGATCAGACCCAGTAAAAGGTGCTCTACACTTACATACTCATCTTTCAAGCTGGCAGCTTCCTGCTCGGCCTTGTTCAATACCCGGGAAAAACTGCTGCTTCCATATACCTGCCCCTCATAACCGTGTACGGAGGGGATTTTATCCAGCCGATCCGCCAACTGTTTGTGCAGAGCCGGAAGCTGTACCCCGGATTGTACCAGCAGACGGGGAGCCAAGCCTCCATCCTGCTGCAATAGTGCTTGCAACAGATGTTTGCCGCTTACTTCCTGATGATGTAGGGATGCGGCCAGTTGCTGGGCGGCAGCTAGAGCTTCCTGTGATTTTTTGGTATAGCGTTCTATATTCATTTGCTCACCTCCGTTTTAACGCTTGAATCTCTGTTTCCAGCGCTTCGATCCTGTCCAGTAAATCCAAAATAATAGCAGCCCCGCTGACATTTACCCCCAGCCGGTTTCTTAGCCGCAGGAGGCGGTTGACCTTGCTCAGTTCACTGCAGCTGATATAATCCTGATGCAAGGTTATGATTCCCATTTCCGCCAGGGTCTTTAAAAAATCAGCGCTGTAATCCAGGCTGGTCAGGGGGATCATTTCTTCGTTGCTTTCATAATAAATCCTAATCAGTGTCATCGTCTATTCCTGCCTTTCCCGTATCTCTTGCAGTTGGCGATAGATTTCCAGTTCCTCGGGGGAAAGATCCCGGGGAGTGTCGATCTCAATCACAACATACTGATCGCCCCGACTGTCATTTTTGTGCGGCAGTCCTTGGCCTTTGAGACGCAGGCGGGAGCCGCTGTGACTGCCGGCAGGGATGGTCACGGTCACGCTGCCTTGCAGGGTGGGTACGCTCAGTTTATCGCCCAGCACCGCTTGTTCCGGACGCAGGACAAGCTTGGCTTCCAGATCCTGACCTTTGACTTTAAAATAAGAATGAGGCAGCAGGGTGACTTTTAAATAAAGATCGCCGGGCGCTCCTCCGCCCAGCCCTTGTTCCCCCTGACCTTTCAGACGGATGGTGCTGCCTTCGTAGATGCCGGCAGGGATTTTGACTTCCAGGTTTTTTTCCTGGGGCAGACTGCCGGTGCCGCCGCAATGACTGCAAAAGCCTTGTCCCCGGACGCCCTGGCCCTGACAGTCCGGACAAATCTGTCGGGATGACAGACGAATCGATTTGCTGCCACCCCGAAACAGTTCTTCCAGACTGAGTTCCAAATTAGATTCAATATCCTGACCCTGACGCGCATGAGCAGTAAAAGGTGACCTGCGCGCCCCGGGCTGACCGCCAAATATACTGTTGAAAAAATCACTGAAGCCGCCCAGGTCTTCCGGATTAAGGTTAGCGCTTTGATAAAAATGAACTCCATCTCCATAGGTGGAAAAGTCCTGTCCGGCCTGCCAGTTTTCCCCCAATTGATCATATTTGGCACGTTTTTCGCTATCTTTGAGCACTTCATAAGCTTCGTTGATGCGTTTGATTTTTTCTTCTGCTTCCGCTTTTTTCTCCCCCGGGTGCAGATCGGGATGCCATTTACGAGCCAGCTTGCGGTAGGCAGCCTTGATATCCTTGGCGCTGGCATCACGGGGAACGCCTAATATTTCATAATAATCTTGATATGATACTGCCATAACTCACCTGCTCCGTTCTTATTTCAAGGGACGTTTATTGTTCTTCAAACTCAACGTCCACTACATCCTGTTCGTGATTGGTGTTGCCGCTGTCCGCACTGCCTGCCTGAGCACCGGCTTGATAGCTGGCCTCATTCAGACGTTCGGCTGCACTTTGCAGCTCGTTCTTCAATCTTTCAATAGTCTCCAGCGGAGCTTTGGCGGCAATGGCCTGCTTGATTTCCTGAATCAGGTTTTCTGCGCTCGCCTTGTCAGTCGCCGGCAGATGATCGCCCATAGCCTTAATCTGACGTTCCACACTGTAACATAGGCTGTCCGCCTCATTATAGGCTTCGGCAGTAGCCCGTTGCTTTTTATCTTCTTCAGTATATTTCTTGGCATCATCCAGCATCCGGTCGATTTCCGTTTGATCCAGATTGGAAGAATTACTGATGGTTACGGTCTGCTCCTTACCGGTATTCTGATCCCGGGCGCTGACTTTTAAAATACCGTTGGCATCAATATCAAAAGTGACTTCGATCTGAGGGATGCCGCGCATCGCAGGACTGATCCCATCCAGCTTGAATTTACCCAGGGAGCGGTTGTCACGGGCCATCTCCCTTTCCCCCTGCAATACATTGATATCGACCGCCGGCTGATTGTCTTCGGCAGTGGAAAAGATTTCGCTGCGTCGGGCTGGGATGGTAGTGTTGCGCTCCATCAGCTTGGTCATCAAACCGCCCATGGTTTCAACCCCCAGGGACAGCGGAGTGACATCCAGCAAAACCACATCTTTGACTTCGCCCATGAGCACCCCGGCCTGGATGGCTGCTCCGACCGCTACCACTTCATCGGGGTTGACCCCCATGAAGTGGTAGCGGTCGGAAACGAAAGCAAAGCTGAATGGAGCGAGAAATTCTCATCTCAGGGAATTAAATATCGGCAGGCGTTTATTCAACGAAACGGCACAAATCCGGTAAACGATATAAAGAGTATTTTCTCCCAAAACCCTAAAATCCTTCCA
>CAZACF010000040.1:4247-15595 GCA_964483565.1 uncultured Syntrophomonas sp.
AGATCCCGCACCAGCTTCTGTACCAAGGGAACTCTGGTAGAGCCGCCCACCAGGATAACTTCGTCAATGTCGGCTGCGCTCAGATGTGCATCCTGCAGGGCATTTAGCACCGGTTGCCGGCATCTTTCCACCAGGTTGTGAATCATGTTTTCAAAATTGGCCCGGGTCAGTTTTATATCCAGATGACGGGGGCCACTGGTATCGGCGGTGATAAAGGGTAAACTGACCTGGGTCTCGCTGACGCTTGACAATTCTACTTTGGCTTTTTCGGCAGCTTCCGTCAATCGCTGCAGAGCTTGTTTGTCATTACGCAAATCAATCCCGTAGTCTTTCTTAAATTCTTCCGCCAGCCAATCGACGATGGCTTTGTCAAAGTTGTCACCGCCCAGATGTGTATCACCGTTGGTGGAACGAACCTCAAAAACCCCGTCTCCCACATCCAGAATGGAAACGTCAAAGGTCCCGCCTCCCAAGTCAAAAACCAGAATGGTTTCATTGGTTTTTTTGTCCAGCCCGTAGGCCAATGAGGCGGCAGTGGGCTCGTTAATAATCCGCAATACATTCAGACCGGCGATTTTGCCGGCATCTTTGGTCGCCTGGCGCTGGGCGTCATTGAAATAGGCCGGCACGGTAATAACTGCGTCAGCAATAGTTTCCCCCAGATACTGGGAAGCATCGTCCGCCAGTTTGCGCAGCACCATGGCCGAGATTTCCTCCGGAGCATATAATTTTTCGCCGACTTTAAAGCGCACCGCATCGTTGGGGCCAGCAGTGACTTCATAGGGCACCAGGTTGCGTTCATCAGCTACTTCGGAGAAACGACGGCCCATAAAACGTTTGATGGAATAAAAGGTCTGCTGCGGATTCAAAGCCGCCTGGCGACGAGCAATTTGCCCGGCCAGTCTTTCGTTGTTGTTTTTAAACGCGACCACCGAAGGGGTCGTGCGTGCTCCTTCAGCGTTGACGATAACGGTTGGAGTTCCGGATTCCATAATGGCTACGACCGAATTAGTCGTGCCTAAATCAATCCCAATCGCTTTTTTCATATCATTTCCCTCCTACAAATTTCATAAAATACACTTAAACAATTGATAATAGTATTGGTCATTTCAGGCTGCCCAATAGACAAATATTGAAACGTATCACGACAGCGAGATGCCTATCAAGGTTAATTAAAGTCAAGAATATCTCTAAAAACTGATTATAACCTGGCATGATGGCAGATGCTGTCTATAGATATAGTATAATAAGCGTTGAATTAATAGTCAATAATAGTCAAACAATTTTCGAAAATATTTTTTGTTCAATAGACATCCTTTAAAAACGAAAACATAAAAAACATCACATCCTGCGTGGAAAAAAGTTGATCGTATTTAGGGATAGCTATTATAAACCAATTCCTTTCTCACTAAAGCAACCAGTAGGTTATAATTAGAAATAGCCTTAAAAACATAACAGTAGGGAGCAATTTTATGCAGATACATATCCTGGCCAGCGGCAGTACCGGCAACGCGGCTTTTATCGAAATGGGCAGCCATAAAATTCTTATCGATGCCGGCATAAGCACCCGCCGCATCGAAAAAGGCTTGGCGGAAGTCGGTCTGGATCCCAGCCAACTGGATGCGGTTCTAATCACCCATGAACATATCGATCACATCCAAGGGCTTGATGTTCTGGTGCGGCGTTATAAAGTGCCCGTCTATACCCGGCCTGCTACCTGGGAGAAGATCCCCTGCCGGGATAAACTGCCCCGGGAATGTTGTCGTGAGCTGGGTTCGTCGCTTGATCTGGGTACCATGAAAATTGTCCCCTTTGCGATTTCCCACGATGCTGTTGATCCAGTCGGTTTTTGTCTCCTGCATTCCCAGTCCAAAACAGTACTGGCTACCGATTTGGGCCAGATTACCCCTGGTGTTGAAGCAGCCTTGGCTTATGCCGATCATTTAATCCTGGAGTCCAATCATGATCCGGTTATGCTCAAAGAAGGCCCCTACCCATCCTTCTTAAAAAAACGTATCAACGGTCCGCAGGGGCATCTTTCCAACCGAGAGGCGGGAATCCTTTTATCCCGGATTCCGCATCAAGGGGTTATGCAAGTGTTCCTGGCTCATTTAAGTCAACAGAACAATTTCCCCCATCTGGCCATGGGCACGGTCAGCCAGATCCTGCAAGAAAATGACTGCCATGAGATTATGCTGAGACGCACTTATCCAGCCACCACTGCTAGTTTGGTTAGTTGACAAGATGATTTGGTGGCTGGCTTCAGAGCCGCGTTTAGATTACTCCTGCCATTTTATGATCCTGCAAAATGATTTCTACAATATAGTCAAAATATTTAAAAAATATTGACTATTATAACGGGAGTCCATTATAATGGTTTTATCCTCGGAGAGTACCTTTCTCATATTTTTCCATGATAAACCGTCAAAGTAAATCATCTCTGCTTTATTTACTGCATCTAGTCATCTAAAGGTTCCTTTTTATAGCCCCAAAAATGATCCGTCAACTTTTGCACGAACTTGAACCATTTGTCATAAGTTCTCGTGCATAGCAATAAAGTTAACTGAAATTAATTGGGGGAGGGATTTCATGAACGACTGGAAAGAAATCTATAAGCGCAAACTAATGACTGCTGAGGATGCCGCCAAACTATTTGAGAATGGTGATCTTATCGTTGCCCCTTTATCAAACGGTGTACCCACAGCCTTGGTAAATGCAGTTGCCAAAAGGATCCTGGATGATAATCTGGTGGGATGTACTTATGTAAGTGGAGTAGACGTCCGCTGGTTTGACCTTTATCAGCCCGAACTGGTCGGTAAGGTTTTGATTGATGTTGGCTTTCTGGGACCGGTTACCCGCCATTGGGTGGGTCAGGGTTTGTTCACTTATACGCCCTGCCGTCTGGGAGAAACGGTAGACATGGTAACCAAATGCCGTAGTGCCGATATAGTGGGACTGGTGGTATCACCGATGGATAAACACGGCTTCTTCAGTACCGGCTGCAATGTTGACTGGGGATGGGAAACGGCCAAAACCGGCAATTGCCGTCATATAATTATAGAAGTCAACGAAAATATGCCGCGCACTTTTGGCAGAAACCAGTTGCATGTCAGTGAAATCGATGCCATTATCGAAAATAACATTCCCTTGGTTGAGCTGCCGGAAATTCCGGTAACCCCTGAAGATGAAGCGGTCGGGCACTATATTGCCGATGAAATCGAGGATGGGTCCTGTATTCAGATCGGGATCGGCGGTATGCCCAACGCCATTGCCAATTTCCTGGTGGGACGTCGGGATTTGGGCATTCATTCCGAGATGCTGACCGATTCCATGGTGGATCTTTATAATCAGGGAGTCATCACCTGTGGGAAAAAGAATTTCAATCCCTATAAATGGATCGGTTCCTTTGCCCTGGGAACAAAAAAACTGTATGACTTTATTGATGACAATCCGCTGGTGGAAATGCATTCCACCAAATATGTAAATGATCCTTATATAATCGGCCTGAATGATAATATGATCTCTGTCAATGCCACCCTGGAAGTAGATTTGACCGGACAATGTGCTTCCGAAGCAATTTCTTTCAAACAATATACCGGCACCGGCGGGCAGTTGGATTTTGTTCAGGGAGCGTGGCGCTCCAAAGGCGGCAAATCCTTCCTGACGCTTTATTCTACTTATACCGATAAGGAAGGCAATCTGCAGTCCAAAATTGTACCCACCATGACCAATGGAATTTATACCACAGTTTCTCGTACGGACGTGCAGTATGTAGTTACGGAATATGGCATTGCTGATTTAAAAGGCCAGAATCTGCGTACCCGGGTCAAGGAATTGGTTCGCATCGCCCACCCTGATTTCCGTGATTGGCTGGAGTTTGAAGCGAGAAAAATGAACTTTATCCCCTAAAAGTTCATTAAAATAGCGGCACAATCAAAAGAGCTGTGTATGAGGCCAAACGTACACAGCTCAAAGCATTAAAAAAGGCGAATTGCTGCGTTAGGCAAAAAGCCCGTTCCATCAGCGTAGCTGATGTACGTCACGAGATTTTTGCCAGCATTACTTTTCGCCTTTTTGCTTGCTTTGAAATTTGATTCTGCCTGGGATTAGTATTTTTCTACGGGGGCATACTCTGCTCCAAAGAGATCGACGGTGACTTTTTTCATGCGCTGATCTTCAAAAGGTTTGTCGTTGCGGTTGCGGTCCACATTGACGATTCGATCCACTTCTTCCAGGCCGGATGTAACTTTGCCAAAGGCAGCGTATTGTCCATCCAGATGGGGTGATTTCTGAGTCATAATAAAAAACTGTGAGCCTGCCGAGTTGGGCATGGAAGTCCTGGCCATGGAAATAACACCGCGGTCATGCTGCAGTGAATTGGTAAAACCATTGCCGGAGAATTCACCCTTGATGCTGTAACCTGGTCCGCCTGTTCCCGTTCCTTGGGGGCATCCTCCCTGAATCATGAAGCCGGGAATCACGCGGTGAAAAATCACTCCATTATAATAGTCGGAATTGACCAAGGAAATAAAGTTGCTTACCGTGTTGGGGGCGATATCAGGATACAATTCGATTATAATCTGGTTTCCATTTTCCATTTCTATAGTAACTTCAGGATTTTGGGCCATATCAACAAATCATCCTTTCCAAATAGTCTTGTGAGTAAATGATTGACAATGCCAATAGGTTACCCCAAAAAGAAACCATGTGCAAGCCCGGCGGGTCAGATTGTGGGTAACTTTACGTCGTTGGATTATCTTTTTTGTTGGTTTTAAATTGACTGATGATACCGGGTAGCTGGGCCATTACACTTTCTATGGAATTTTTATGGCCCAGAGGCAGAACACTGACTTCGTCATCTCGGATAACGATTACCGCCACCGGGGTTATTTTTCCGCCTGCCCCGGCACCCCCGCCGGTATTATCACCATCTTTTCCAACTTGCACACCGGCACCGGCATTGCCGGCACCAAATGAAATGCTGGTAATGGGGATAACGGTTACATTTCCTGCCGTGATGGGCTCTCCGACTACAGTGTTGGTGCGAAAGATTCTTTCCAGTTCTGAGAACAAAACGCTGATTTGTTGGGATAAATCCATAATCTAACTCTCCTTTCATTAATCAAATGGAATTATTGGGAGCGCAAGCGCGATAGATGCTAAGTCGTTTGAGGCGGGGCGGCATTATTTTGCTTACGATAGAGACGATAGTAAGGTCGAACTTCGGAGCTGGCCAGAAACTTAAAAGCTGGCCACAAAACTGCTGCGGGAATGAATTTCCCAGCGAGGTGTATCTCTCCATCCAGGCATGATTCCAGCCAATTGCCGGTTAGGTTAATCGTATAGCAATCATTGTCAGCCTGCAGTATGGCAGCCGCAGCCATTATCCAGCCGGTTTGGTGGGGTTCACTGCAGCCGACACAGGCATTGACAGTCAGATGGCGTGGTTTAACTTTTTGCCAGACTTGTTTGACAAACTTCAGGCCGCGTTTAAGTAAAGCGGGATGGTGTATGACTTGTAGCAATAGGGAGGTGGTCGATTTTATCTGGAGCGGTACACTGGGGGCCGAGCGCTCCGAGGCAGCGGAATGACTTCGGGCTGATTTTGACAACGACTGGTTCAAAAAGCGTTGTTCACGATTAGTGCGATTTTCACCACGCTGAATTGACATTGCCCAAAAAAAGTTGCGGCAGACCATATGAAATTGAATTTTGCCCTGTGCACCGTGCAGAGATAAATCATAAGTCAGGGGCGAACTCAGAATGATCAGCAACATTAAAAATACAATGGTGATGAGCGCCAGAAGAATTTTCATTGTCAGTACCATCTCAGCCCTTCTTTCCTGAAGCAATCAACCATCAATTTTTTCCTTGGCAGAGTCAGTCGCTAAAATTAGCTCTAGTATAAACCATTTAAAGCCAAGTCGGGGTTTAAAAAATATTCATATTCAAATCGGTAAAGTATAATAAAACCATTTTAGAAAAACGATTATTCGTTATAATTAGATGTAGATTGTCTACAGGTCTTGGGGTGATAAAACAGATTGGCCGTGACTTTTGTTAATTGCTGATGTATGATAACACGGAGATTGAGGAATACTCACTCTGCTGACGGAAGCACGCCATGATGATGTTGATCGGTTAAACTTCAATATTTGGCACTTCTTCGTCTGCTTATATAAAGAAATGCAAAGGTCAGTCATGAATTTTAAATTTTTCCTGCTGATGGTAATAATTAAATTACATATTCCGATATAAGGAGAATCCGGATGAATCCTATTCAGAAGATTACAAAAGAATTGGCGTTTATGGTAACTGAGGCTTTGGTTGCAGCCCGAGATTCTGGACAATTGGTTTTCCAGCAAATTCCTGAGTTTGTGATCGAAGTGCCCAAGGACAGCGGCCATGGAGATTTTGCCTGCAACGCTGCTATGTTGTTGGCCAGGCAAGCCCGCATGGCACCCCGGCAAATCGCTGAAATCATCACCGCTCATATGAAAAACCAGGGAGTACTGGTGGAGAAGGTGGAAGTAGCCGGAGCAGGTTTTATCAATTTCTTTTTAAATGATAGCTGGCTTTATGAAATACCCGACATGGTCATTCGCATGGCGAATCGTTTTGGGGAGAATCCACGACTTCATAAAAAAGTACAGGTGGAATTTGTCAGTGCCAACCCTACCGGGAATCTGCATATGGGCAATGCCCGCGGCGGAGCTTTGGGAGATACCTTGGCCAATGTTTTGGACCGGGCTGGCTACGATGTGGAAAGAGAGTTTTATATCAATGACTGCGGCAACCAGATTGAAGTGTTCGGTCAATCACTGGAGGCCAGGTATCTGCAATTGATGGGGCAGGATGTGGAGTTTCCTGAAAACGGCTATGCAGGTCAGGATGTTGTCGATACGGTAAAAAACATCATAAGAGAATACAACCATCAGTTTCTTAACGTTCCTGCTGCCGAACGCCAGCAGCAAATGGTAGACTTTGCCCTACAGGAAAAGGTCAGCTATATAAAAAAGACATTGCAGGGTTTCGGTATCCAATATGATGTCTGGTTCAGTGAAAAAACGCTGCATGATCAGGGCAAAGTGGAGGCTGTTATCAAATACCTGCGAGAACGTGATTATATTTATGAACAGGATGGCGCGCTTTGGTTTAAAACCACTTTGTTTGGCGATGAAAAGGATGAGGTTCTGCTCAGAGCCAACGGGCTGCCGACCTATTTTGCTGCCGATATTGCCTATCACAAGGATAAATTCGACCGGGGCTTCGACTGGGTTATCAACATCTGGGGTGCCGACCATCATGGTCATGTAGCCCGAATGAAGGGTGCCATGCAAGCTATTGGCTATGACCCTGATCAATTGGACATTATGCTGATGCAACTGGTTAGATTGTATCGGGGCGGCCAGATCGTACGTATGTCCAAACGTACTGGCACAACGGTTTCCCTGGATGAGTTAATTGAAGAGGTTGGCCGGGATGCAGCCCGATTTTTCTTTGTCATGCGTAGTCCGGACAGTCATCTTGATTTTGACCTCGAACTGGCCAAACAGCAAAACCAGGACAATCCCGTTTATTATGTGCAATATGCCCATGCCAGGATTATGAGCATTTTCCGCCAGGCCCAAGCTGCCGGAGTACTTATGCCCGAGATGGGGAAGATAGATTACACTCGCTGGGGTACAGAGGAATTGCAGATTATTAGAAAGATCGCTGATTTCCCGGAAGAGATAGCCATTGCTGCCCGCACCATGGCACCGCACCGTATGGCCAGATATGTGCTGGATCTGGCGGGCTTGTTTCACAGTTTCTACAATCATCAGCGGGTCATCAATGAAGACAAGGATTTGCAGGATGCCCGCCTGGTGCTAATGGAATGCACCCGTATTACCTTGAAAAATGCGCTTGATATTCTGGGAGTCAGCGCGCCCGAACAGATGTAGGAGGGATGGATATGATTAAAAGGAAAAAAAGTGAAGCAGACTGGGCGGTTAATATTCTTACCGAACAGGCGGAACCCATGTACTACCTTGATTTACTTAAAATGATCGCAGCAAAAATGAAAAAGAAGGATGATACGGATACATTGAACTCCATTTATACCCGCATTAATTTGGACAACCGCCTGGTCTATCAGGGTGAGGGGTTCTGGTTTTATGACACCAGCAGGATGCAAATGGAGCACAAGTAATGTTAATACAGTGGTTGGGACACGCTTCTTTTCAAATCGATACCAAAGCCGGCAAAATCATTACCGATCCGTTTAATGATGAGTTGGGCTACCCCATGTTTCCTCGCAGCGCAGACGTGGTTACGGTCAGTCATCAGCATTGGGATCATAACCACGTCGAAACTCTTTCCGGATCCCCGCAGATCATCTCTGGTCAGGGTACATATCAATTGGAGGGAATTACCATCCAAGGTTTCCCCGCCTTTCACGACAATAATTTCGGCAAAGACCGGGGCAGTAATATTATTTTTAAAATAGAAGTAGAGGATATGACTTTGCTTCATTTGGGAGACCTGGGACACAGTTTAAGTCAAGAAACAGCGCAAGAGATAGGCGCGGTTGATATACTGATGATACCAGTGGGAGGAACATTTACAGTAGGAGCAAAGCAAGCCTTTGATATTGTAGCTCTGCTGGGACCGAGAATCGTTATTCCCATGCATTATCAGACGCCCCACCTTTCCTTTCGCCTGGCACCGGTGGAGGAGTTTACCTCCCAGTTTGAAAAGGTGTTGAAATTACCACGTTTGGAAATCATTTCAGAGAACCTGACGAATGACGCACAGATTATAGTACTGGATTATCTTATAGGTTGACCTTCTTCATCGGGGGGGCTTAAAATACAGAAAGATTTGATTGTAGAGTTTTGGAAAGTGAGGGACGAAAAGTGACCAAGTATATTTTTATAACCGGGGGTGTGGTTTCATCCCTGGGAAAAGGAATTACGGCTGCATCGTTGGGGAGGCTGCTGAAGAGCCGGGGGCAAAGAGTTGCCCTGCAGAAGTTTGACCCCTACATAAATGTCGATCCGGGTACAATGAGCCCCTACCAGCATGGGGAGGTATACGTCACGGAAGACGGTGCAGAAACGGATTTGGATGTTGGCCACTATGAGCGTTTTATTGATCAAAATCTCAGTAAATATGCCAATGTAACCACCGGCCGAATTTATCAGACAGTCCTGGACAAAGAACGCCGCGGTGACTATCTTGGTCAGACCGTTCAGGTTATCCCTCACATTACCAATGAGATAAAAGAGCAAGTCATGAAATTTGAAAAGACCAGTGCCGTCAAACCTGATGTGATCATCACCGAAATCGGAGGTACGGTCGGAGATATAGAATCCCTGCCTTTTTTAGAAGCCATCCGCCAACTTAAATTTGATCTCGGCAAAGACCGGGTTATGTACATTCATGTTACCTTGATCCCCTACATAAGAGCCGCCGGAGAGCTTAAAACCAAACCCAGCCAACATAGCGTAAAAGAATTAAGGAGTATCGGTATCCAACCGGACATACTGGTTTGCCGGACAGAACAGGACATTTCGGAAGACCTTAAGGCCAAACTGGCTCTATTTTGCGATGTTGACCGGGACGCCGTCATTCAATTAAAAGACGCCAGTTCGATTTATGAAGTGCCGCTCATGTTGGCCCAGGAAGGGTTCGACCGTGAAGTTGTTAAAAGGCTGGGACTGGAATGCGGTGAAGCCGATTTAACTGAATGGGAAGAAATGGTGCAAAAGGTAAGGAACCTTGACAAAACCGTAACCATTGCTTTGGTAGGAAAATATGTTGAACTGCCCGATGCATATCTGAGTGTGGTGGAATCATTAAAACATGCGGGATTCCAATATAATACCGAAATCAATATTAAATGGATTGATGCTGAGGATATTGAAAAAGCAGGCCCGGATAAAAATCTGCAGGATGTGGATGGAATCCTGGTCCCGGGCGGTTTCGGTGAACGCGGTATAGAAGGCAAGATCGCCACAGCCGGCTACGCCCGGAAAAACAACGTTCCTTTTTTGGGGATATGCTTGGGGATGCAATGCGCAGTAATTGAATTTTCCCGCAACATCTGCGGACTGGAAGGAGCCAACAGCGCGGAGTTCGCGCCACAATCTCCGCATCCGGTGGTTCATTTGATGTCTGAACAAGAAAGGATTGAAAATAAAGGCGGCACCATGCGACTGGGTGTATACCCTTGTCATTTGTTGCCGGGGACCAAAAGTTTGGCCGCCTATGGACAGGACATCATCAGCGAAAGACATCGACATCGTTATGAAATCAACAACGATTACCGGGAGAAACTGGAACAAAACGGCATGAAGATTTGTGGCCTGTCACCGGATGGGAGTCTGGTGGAAATGATAGAGATCATAGATCATCCCTGGTTTGTTGCCTGTCAGTTTCATCCGGAACTAAAGTCCCGCCCCAATCGTCCCCACCCCTTGTTTTTAGGGCTGATCAAAGCTGCTTTGGACCGGAAGAATAATTAAAAGCGAAGTGAATACCCGCTCTTATCAATAATAATTTTTTGAGTGAACAAATGGGGCTGTCGCAATAACAGCCCAACAGAAAGAACAAAAAGACGGCGACTGGCAGATGCCAGAAGCCGTCTTTTGCCGTAAAATATAGTTATGACAGCCAATATTTTACGGCAAAATTATATAACAACGGGAAATGTATATCAACTAGTAATGCCAACAAAAAGGATAGGTAATAGGAATCTCATTCGAGCTCCATTGCTAATTGGTATGTATTTTGAGTTTTTACGCTGGTTGGCATTTGTTTTGTTAGGTGTGTTTGGCAAGTAAAAATACAGCAAACGTAAAAAATAAATCCAGCCTGCACAGATAAGTATAAAGTAGCCGAACAAACCTGGCTTTTGCTCCGCTCACTGAAGCAGCACGTAACGCCAGGATATTCTTAATGTAATAAAGTAAAACTGACGAACATGAATAATGGAGCCCACTGAAACAGGTGGGCTTTAATGGTTAATTTCGGTATAATAGGAAAAAGTATAGAAATCAGGCATGCCATTCATAACCCGCCGTTCAGAAATTTGCCGAAGTTCAGCCAGCAGCTCACGATTTTATTACGCTAATGAAACGGATGTTTCACGTGAAACATTTCTGGAAGATAAACGTTGAAATAACGGCATTTGTGTTGCGGAAAAATGTAAAAAACATTTCAAAACTCTGCAAGAATCAGTCGACACATTATATAGTGCCCCCCGTTGTCAAGACACATTTTTAAAAAGAATAAGCTAAATGTGTCCCTCCTTTGTTTAAGATGCCAATTCGGCTAAGGTTTGATAATAGAAATCCGCTGGG
>CAZACF010000041.1:0-11869 GCA_964483565.1 uncultured Syntrophomonas sp.
TTCACCGCCGCGCAGATGTCTTTCGGATTTATTCTTGTCCAAAATATCTTTGACCTGAAGAAACAGTTCTTCGCTTATTCGCGGCAGCCTTTCGGTTACATCCTTATGGACCGTGCTTTTGGATATTCCAAAAACATTAGCCGTCCCCCGAACGGTATCCGAAGTTTGTACAATATGACGGGCCAGCTTGACGGCTCTTTTACGAATATAATTCTGCATGATTCTCCCCCTCTCTTCTGCTTTCAATATATTCATAAGGGTTAAAATCAATGCCATGAATACTACGGCTTTGAATGGTTTATCCTCAAGCTGAATCGACTCAATCAAATGTTCAATAAGGCAATTTGTAAATCTGAATATCCTGGTAATAATGATGCAGGATATCTTGATAATTATGTCTACGTTGGGCCATGCCATTCGCCCCATACTGGCACATACCCAATCCGTGACCGTATCCGTGGGTAGTGATTTCAGTCTGTTGACGCCCCACTTGGAAGGAAAGCCATTGCGAAGGTAATTCCAACTGACGCCGCAGTTCTGAGGCCCAAATTTTTTTCCCGTTAATACTGATTTGGTTGGCCCGGCCTCCCGGACTGAAGGAAAGGATTTTAATTTCCAGTCGGTTATTTTTTTCTCCTCCCAGGGCTGCCAGCTGGCTGTTGGGAAACTGATGTTTTTCGTAATAATGGCGTGATTCCTTACAATAATGGCATTTTACCGGCTTTAAATAGGCCAGCTGAACGGAGTTTCCCCAAGAACTATCGGTTTTCCCTCCGCAGCATGAATGATAAAGTGCATCGATTGGTTGGGAATCATAAAGAATGATTTCACCGCGTGTCTCATGCACCGCCTTTTTTATACGGGCAAGATTTTCCTGACTGATATTATGATCAGAAATATCACGGAAAGCCTGACAACAATTAATGTCATCCGACAGATCTGCCTGACGGGGATAAGCATGTTGCTCGGTAATTTTTCTGACCGCATAGGTACGGGCACAAACAGCCTGGGCTTTAAGTGCTTCCATGCCAAAAGATGCCGGCATTTCCGCCGCCACCGTACCGATTATATAATCCTCCAGTTTCAGCTCCATGACTTGGTCTTTTTGGTGCAAATATAGCTTGACAGAAGGTTCGCGAACTTGTTCGGGCTTGTTCAGCGAATGATACCAAACAGAAGTCAATGCAAATACCAGCAGCAAAGTAACCAGCAGTAATAGTTTTTTCATAATCCATAAATATGTTGGCTACCAGACAGCTATGCCTGTGTGTTATTGACAAACACTGTTTCTATCTGTTTTTAGCTTTCCAAACCGGAAAGTATAGTACGCCTAGGAATAAAGTGCATAATATCATTGAAGAATAGGGAGAATAGGAACCAACCATACCGAGGGTGCGAGCAGTTATCTGTTCCGGGTAGACAACAAAACCCGGGTCAAAAAACTGTATCCGAATCAACTCTGGAAAGCGATAAGGCATCGATGGAACAAGCCTTTACAGGTGGGTTTCTCAGGTAACCGACAGAGCACGGGATTTTGTATCTCGTGCTTTATTTTTGCGCTAATTCAATAGCAAGGAATAAAAAACCCTTTTTAAGACTAATTTAGTATTAAAAGATGAAGACTTTTGGGGATGAAGGAAGGGTGAGAAGGATAAATACTTTCTTCTTTTTAAAAATAATGTGCTTGGAGGGTTATTAACCATGAATTTTTTGCAGTTTTTAATTATAACGAATAACCCGATCATTAAAAATATATCTAATGCTGAAATGAATTTTGTTGACGGCAATCAATACCAGGTTCTTTATCAGGTCTTCAACAAAATAGCCGGCGGTCATAAACTTTTATCTCATCCTCTGGCAGGAAGTATTCAACCTGAAAACAATCCTTATCGATCAGTCGTTTTAAGTCCCTTTATATCAGAAGCTGATTTATCAACTTTGAGTATGCTGGAATATTGCCTGGGAAAACTGGAAGCAGGAGTAACAAAAAATATGGACTTCAGCATAAACGGCCAGTTGGATCGGGATTTTCAGATGATTGATAAAGAGTTGTTGGACAACATACTTCAATCATTAATGTAAAGGCAGGTGTAGATATGCAAGCAATTTATGATCTGTTGGTTCTGGGCGGCGGACCCGCAGGATTGGCAGCAGGAATGTATGGAGCACGAGCCAGGATGAAAACTGCCATTATCGAGAAAGGCCGGCCTGGCGGACAGGCAGCAACCACCGAGGAATTGGAAAACTATCCCGGATTCGGCCGGGGAACTACCGGGCCCGGGCTTACCCAGGCGATGGCCGAGCATGCCCAGTCATTTGGGGCAGAGATCATTAAGGACAGTATCATGTCTTTGGATGTAAAATCCTTTCCCAAAAAAGTGGTTGGCAGAAAAGGTGAATATCTGGGGAAATCGTTGGTTTATGCGCTGGGGGCCGAACCCCGCATGTTGAAGGTTCCGGGAGAAGGCAAGCTGCGTGGTAAAGGAGTCAGTTATTGTGCCACCTGCGATGCCGACCTTTTTGAAGAATTGGAAGTAGCGGTAGTGGGCAGTGGTGACGCTGCCATTGAAGAAGCTGAATACCTCAGCAAATTTGCTGATTTGGTTAGTATTATTGTCATTCATGAAGAGGGCAAAGTAGATGCCAATCAGGTTTCTTTTGAACGAGCCCGGCAAAACCCCAAAATAAAATGGATTTGGAATTCCCTGGTGAAAAGTGTTAATGGGAATGAATTAGTAGAAAGTATCACTCTGAAAAATATTCAAACCGGGGAAGAAAGTGATTATTCGGTCAATGGCGTTTTTATTTTTATTGGCACGGTTCCGCTTACGGAAGTTTTACCGGAAGAAGTGCCATTAAATCCCCAGGGCTACATTATTACCGATGAAAAAATGGCCACCAGTCTGGAGGGCTTTTTTGCTGCCGGTGATGTCAGAGCCAAATACCTGCGACAGGTAATAACGGCTGCCAGTGACGGTGCGGTCGCTGCGGTAGCAGCCGAAAAATATGTGCATGAAACTGAATTATGGGAAAGAGAAGTGATCAACGCAAAAAAACCTGTTTTGGTTGCATATTATAACCCTACTGATATGAGTGGCACTGAAAAAATTGGGGTTGTAGATCGCTTTGTACGCGCCAATGATGGCTTTTCATTGGTTAAAGTGGATGCTACCCGCAATGAGTTGGTGGGCAGACGTTATCAGATTTCACTCGATCAACTGCCTATACTTCATGTTTTCATAAACGGAGAAATAAAACAGCAAGTAGCAGCAATAAATGAGGAAAACCTGAAAGCCATAAAAAAATTATTTGAGGGAGTGTTGGTTAATGATTGAAGTCAACAAGGAAAACTTTGAACATGAGGTTCTTGGTGCCGGTAACGTGGTTATGGTTGACTGGTGGGGGCCTAAATGTGAACGATGTCTGGAATTGATGCCCCATGTGAAAGAGCTGGCCCCCAAATATCCACAGATTAAGTTTTGCTCGGTAGACACCTCCGGCAACCGCCGCCTGGCCATCAGCCAGAAAGTATTAGGTCTGCCCGCCATACTTTTCTATCGGGATGGTCAGAAAATAGATGAACTGTCAGGACAGGAAATTACTCCGGAAGACATAGAAGCCAAGCTCAAACAATATCTAGCGTAGATAAGGAGGCATGCGACATGCAATTGGAGCTGGGAAATATCCTGGTCAAAGATGTGCAATTCGGTAACATAAGTGAATTAAAAAACGGAATTGTTTATGTTAACCGGCAAGAACTGTTAGATACGATCAAAGATGATCGCTTGTCCAGGATTGAAGCTGATATTGTACATCCGGGAGATGATGTAAGAATTTGCCCGGTTAAAGACGTCCTGGAACCAAGAATAAAAGTAGCCGGGACAAGCCAGGTCTTTCCCGGTATTTTTGGTAATGCCGAAATGGCAGGCAGCGGCAAAACCAATGTATTGAAAGGCATGACCGTAGTAACGGTAGGTAAAATTGTGGGTTTTCAAGAGGGAATCGTTGATATGTCAGGGCCTGGTGCCGATTTTACCCCTTTCTCTCAAACCATTAATCTGGTTATCCTTTGTGATAAAGTGGAGGGTCTGTCCCCGCATGAACACGAAGAAGCGGTACGAATGGCCGGATTAAGAGCTACCCGTTATGTGTCAGAAATAGCCCGGAATGCAGTACCTGACCAGACCTTTGTTTTTGAAACCAAGCCTCTGATTGAGCAAATACAACAATATCCCGATCTGCCTAAAGTTGTATATGTTTATATGCTGCAGACCCAGGGTCTTTTGCATGATACGTACCTTTATGGTCTGGATGTGAAAAAGATTTTACCAACTTTTCTTTATCCCACTGAAGTGATGGACGGGGCGATTATCAGCGGCAATTGTGTTTCCGCTTGTGATAAAAATACGACTTATCACCATTTGAACAACCCGGTTATAACTGATCTTTTTGCCCGCCATGGAAAGGATCTGAACTTTGTTGGAGTGATTGTAACCAATGAAAACGTAACTTTGCTGGATAAAGAACGCAGCTCTAATTTTACGGCCAAACTGGTAAAAAGTTTGGGAGTCGATGGAGCAATTATTAGTGAAGAGGGCTTCGGTAATCCCGATGCCGATTTAATTATGAATTGCAGAAAAATTGAATCCCTGGGAGTTAAAACAGTGTTAATTACGGATGAATATGCTGGCCGCGATGGGGCCTCCCAGTCCCTGGCAGATGCCCACCCGCTGGCCGATGCGGTGGTAAGCGGCGGAAATGCCAATGCCTTAATTGATTTACCCCCCATGTCCAGGGTGATTGGTTATATTGAACCCAGCCAAATTATTGCCGGTGGTTTTGACGGGGCCTTGAAGCAGGATGGTTCTTTAACCATTGAAATCCAGGCCATTACCGGCGCAACCAATGAACTGGGATTCAACCGCATGGGTGGGTTGGAATTTTAATCCCAACCAAATAAGGAAGAGGGAAAGGAAGAAAGAAAAGATGGATAGAAGTTTTTTTACTGATAAGAAAATCTGTATTCTCGGTGATCGGGATGGGATTCCTGGTCCGGCCATAGCAGAATGCCTTGAAACCGTCGGGGGTGAAATTCTTTTCACCAGCACAGAATGTTTTGTTTGAACAGCTGCCGGGGCCATGGACATGGCCAATCAATCAAGAATCAAAGAAACGGCAGAGAAATTTGGGAGTGATAAAGTCGTCGTTATTTTGGGCGGAGCGGAAGCAGAATCAGCCGGACTAACCGCTGAAACGGTTATCAATGGAGATCCCACCTATGCCGGACCTCTTACCAACATCGCCTTGAAACTGCCTGTTTATCACATATTAGAGATGAAAGAATTCATTGCTCCAGATGTGTATGATGCCCAGATCAGCATGATGGAAATGGTCCTTGATGTGGATGCGATTAAAGATGAGATGGAAAATATAAGGCAGCAATTTAGTTAAATAAGGGGGAAGACAGAGTGGCCATAAGAGTAGTCCATTATGTAAACCAGTTTTTTGGTCAAATTGGTGGGGAAGAAAAAGCTGATATCACCCCATTGAGCAAAGATGGACCGGTTGGACCAGGAACGGCATTGGTAAATGCTTTGGATAAAGATATGTCAATTATCGGGACGGTAATCTGCGGTGACACTTATTTTAATGAAAATATTGATATTGCTACCGAAGCAATTGTTAAATTAGTCGCTGCTTTCAGCCCTGATCTGCTCATTGCCGGACCAGCCTTTAATGCAGGCAGATATGGGATGGCTTGTGGGGCGGTATGTGCCACCGTGCAAAAAAAGCTGCAGATTCCGGCAATCACTGGTATGTACGAAGAAAACCCCGGCGCAGACATGTATAAAAAAGAAGTCTATATTGTAAAAACCGGTAACTCCGCTGCGCAAATGAGGACTGCCATCCCGGCGCTGGGACGGCTGGCAAGTCGAATGGCCAAAGGAGAAGTGATTGGATCTCCGGCAGAAGAGGGCTACCTGTCCAGGGGCATTCGCAAAAATGTCTTTCACGAACAAAGAGGGTCGGCTCGCGCGGTCGAAATGTTGATTAAAAAAATGAAAGGGGATTCTTTTATTACTGAGTATCCCATGCCGGTATTCGACCGGGTATTTCCCCGACCCGCCATTAAGAATTTAAGCCAGGCCAAGATTGCCCTGGTAACATCCGGAGGGATCGTACCAAAAGGAAACCCGGATCGCATTGAATCATCCAGCGCCTCCAAATTTGGCCGTTATGATATCAGTGGTATCAAGGATTTAACCGCAGATACTTTTGAAACGGCTCATGGTGGTTATGATCCGGTGTATGCCAATCAGGACGCGGATCGGGTATTACCGATTGATGTAATGCGCCAATTGGAACAAGAAGGCCTCATCGGCAAAATGCATAACACTTTTTATTCAACCGTAGGTAATGGTACCTCCGTCGCCAACGCCAAGAAATATGCCCATGCCATCGGAAAAGAGTTAAAACAGGCCCAAGTCGATGGGATCATTCTGACTTCCACCTGAGGAACCTGTACTCGTTGCGGTGCAACGATGGTAAAGGAACTGGAGGAAGTGGTTGACGTGCCTGTTGTCCATGTTTGTACGGTAGTGCCCATCTCTTTGACGGTAGGGGCCAACCGCATCGACCCGGCTGTTGCCATCCCTTATCCGTTGGGTAATCCCCAACTTAACCAGGAAGAAGAATTTACCCTGCGTCGCAGTATTGTAGAAAAGGCGTTGCAGGCATTAACCACCGAGATCACTGATCAAACCGTGTTTTAATAAACCATCTTGATAAACCGAACCTGTTTGGATGCATCAATTGGCCTAATAAATTTTATGCATTCAAACAACGGCAAATGGCAAGGAGGAAAGCAGGTTGAATTATCCGGTTATCAAAGCAGTCGGTTTTATCCTGGTACATGCCCCCAACATTATGATGGGACACGGTACCACCATAACGATGGAAAGAAAAAACCATCCTCAATCTGATTATTTTCATAAAGCCGCCCGATTCCTGAGAAGCTTTGAGGAAGCTGTTCAATATGCACCAAACCAGGTTTTCATTGGCAACCTTACCCCCCATGAATTAAAGGAAATGCCCCGACCCTGGTATCAGAACCTGACGAGCCATTCACCGCAAGGGAAATATGGAGAAATTATCCCCGAGAACGACTTTTATGCGGTCATGAAAATAGCGGACAGTTTTCAATTGGTAGAATTGGAAGAATCGTTTGCCATCCGTTCTAAAAATATTTTGATGAACAAAAAAATGTTTAATGATAAACAATTAGGTTTATTGAATAAAGGTAGTAAACGCAGCTATCTGGAAGAATTGGTCAGCTCCGGCAAAGCCGAGGGTTTATATGAGAACCAGCAATTGGTAGGTTGTGTTCGGCAAGCGCATGAAAGTGACCCCAACCTAAGTGCCAACGTCGTCTTTGAAAATTTGGTTGCCAAAGCCTCAGGAATTTTGGCCCTTAAGAACCTGCTCCATAAAAATATTCTTGATGCAACTCAAATCGACTACATTATTGAAACTTCTGAAGAAGCAATTGGAGATATGAATCAACGCGGGGGAGGAAATTTAGCCAAAGCCATTGGAGAAGTGGCGGAATGCAGCAATGCTACCGGAGTGGACATGCGGGCCTTCTGCGCTGGCCCTGCCCACGGCATGCTCACTGCCGCCGCCCTGGTGCAATCAGGTATCTTTAAAAACGTTGTGGTAATGGCAGGGGGATCATCCGCCAAGCTGGGCATGAACAGCAGAGATCATATTAACAAGGATATGCCTATATTGGAAGATATGGTAGGAGGTTATGCCGTTCTGATTAGTGAAAATGACGGATGTAGCCCCATTATTAGAACCGATATTGTCGGCAAACATAACATTGCCTCAGGTTCGTCACCCCAGGCGGTAATTCAAGCCATCGTGGTTGATCCTTTGGAAAAAAACCATCTCAAATTAGTCGATGTAGATGTTTATGCGCCGGAACTACAAAACGCAGAAATAACGTCTCCTGCCGGGGCCGGCGATGTACCGCTGGCGAATTATAAAATGATTGGCGCCATGGCCGTTAAGCGGGGGGAAATAACCCGTGATGAACTCACCTCATTTGTAACCCAACACGGAGTAACCGGCTTTGCTCCCACCCAAGGCCATATTCCTTCCGGTATACCCTTGCTTGGGTATATAAGAGATCATATTTTAGCCCGGAAAATGCAGCGGGCGATGATTATCGGTAAAGGCAGTCTGTTTTTGGGGAGAATGACGGATCTTTTTGACGGAATTAGTTTTATTATTGAGTCCAATCAGGGGATCGTTGAGGACTCGTTGCCAGCCGATAATAAAGAGCATTTCAAGCGGGAAATTAGAAACATGCTGGCCAATGCCATGCAGGAATTAGCCAGGTCTATGAGCGGGGGACAGCCTGATGAATAATGAAATGTATAAGAATATTCTCCGCGAAGTTCTAAGTGAAACAGCCGAAATATTACGAACCGGCAAAACAGCTGGAAAAATAAAAATCGGGCTTACAACGGCCGGAAGCGAGGTAAATCTGCTGGATTTGCTCCGCGGTGCTGAAATTGCCATGCAGCAGGTACCTGGATTGGAAGTGAGTATTATCGGCCCCATGCCTAAATGCAATTTACCGGTATATGAAGCGGCCAATGAAGACGAAGTACACACTATATTGGAACGGCTCTTGGATGAAAAGGAATTGGACGGAGCGGTAACCATGCACTATCCTTTCCCCATTGGGGTTGCCACGATTGGCAAAGTAGTTACTCCGGCCCGGGGTAAAAATATGTATATCGCCAGTACAACTGGCACGAGCGATACCGACCGAATACAAGCGATGATAAAAAATGCCGTGTTTGGAATTGCTGCCGCTCGTACTGACGGAATCGCCGACCCTACTCTGGGAATCTTAAATGTCGAGGGTAGTCGTCAGGTAGAAAGATACCTGAATGCCATGAGATCAAAAGGTTATAATTTTTGCTGGGGGGAATCACAACGAGCAGACGGCGGCCCGATTTTACGAGGCAATGATTTGATTTTGGGCAGTGTAGATGTGGTGGTCTGTGATACTTTGACCGGAAATATCCTGATGAAACTTTTCAGTTCCTTTAACAGTGGCGGTGACTATGAAACCATGGGCTATGGCTATGGCCCTGGTATTGGGGAAAACTTTGATCGGCTTATTTGTATCATATCTCGTGCATCCGGTTCACCGGTTATAGCCGGGGCTATAATTTATTGTGCATCCATGGTCAGCCGCGGATTAAAACAGATCGCACTACAAGAAATAGCAAAAGCCCGGCCGGCTGGCTGGATAATTCCCGCCTCTTCAGCCGCAGCTGAACAAGTAAGCGAAGAAATAAGCCCTCCCCCTACCAAAATTACGGCTGAACAAATTGCTGGTATCGACATCCTGGAACTGGAGGATGCTGTGAAAGCTTTATGGAAAAACAATATTTTTGCCTCCAGCGGGATGGGCTGTACCGGCCCGATTATACTAGTAGCCGGGGAAGATAAAAGCCATGCTCTGGAAATCTTAAAAGCGAACCAATATATAAATTGATTCGCTTGTTTGAAATACTAAACCCTTATATAAAATGATAGGCTTTAAGAATACGGACTCAAGAATAATGAAAGGCTTGGAAAATCCCCGCTCATTATTCTTTTTTATAACTTTTAATATACCCATCAATCATCGCATCATATTCGGTCATTATCGTTTGAATAATACGGTTGTTGCTTGAGTCAAAAATCATATTATCCACCTGTTTTACGGGCAATACCTTGGAGGAAGTCGATGAGATGAAAATGGCATCCATTTCAGGGATTTCTGCTAGATCAATTTCCTTCTCTACTACTTGATACCCCTTGTTTTTACAAGCGCAAATAATCATTTGCCGGGTGATTCCTTTTAAAACCTTGTCAGATGGGGCAGTATAAATCACATTTCCTTTTGCCATAAATAAATTGGATTTCCCGCCTTCACTGATCTTGTCTTCTCGATCCACCAGTAAAGCTTCATAAGATCCGCTCTCATTTTTCACTTTTTCGATCAACGTACGATAGTCGGAGCGATTTACCTTGGCATTGGGATTTGCCCTTTCTTCCTTAACCAAAACAGTCTTGACACCATGCTGGTAATCTTGGGCAGAAGGATAGCTATGGGTGACAAAATATGCATAAAAATCTTCCGGCTGTTCATCACCAGGGTAATTAATGACTACTTTAATATTGCCAGTGTATATTTGATTGCTGTTTATTAATTCGCTTAATCGCTGCATGATTTCATAATCTGCCAGGGATAAACGCAAGTCCATTATTTTTGCGGAATTCCTCAGTCGTTCTAAATGTTGTTCAAGAAACAACGGAATTCCCTCGATCACTCTTATTACTTCATAAAGCGACAGACCTTTATCAATAAAGTCAGGCAACAATTGTTCCTTTTCTACTTTTTGATCGTTATGAATCCAGATGTTCTGGCTGGATATTTCCATCATTCTCCCTCCTTAATCGTTACCTCATTGTAACCTAGTTATTATTTCAATTCCAGTTTTGCCTGTTATTGATAATCTGGATGGTTGGAGATAAATTACCTGGGTTTTCATGTAGACATAAGTCCATCTGTGATACCCTTATCACGAGATGCAACAACCTGTTTGACAGCGGAGGGATGCCTGGACTGGGACTGATCTGAAAGAATATCGGTCATGGCTGGTGATATGTAGATATAACATTGCCGTTATTTGGAAATACTCGCCTCGACTTCAGGTTAAGGGGCAACAATAATACAATTGGGCAGAATAAAACGGTGCTCCTTGTCTTGATAAGGTAAAACACCGTTTTATTTATTCTAATTTTAATTTAGATAAATTTGAGCTCCCATTTGGTTTAATTTTTGATCAATATTTTCATACCCTCGTTCAATATGCTCATTTTCTGTTACGATGGTCTTTCCTTGGGCACTTAACCCGGCTATAATCAAAGCCGCACCGGCTCTTAAATCACTGGCTCTAACACGGGCGCCGGTCAATTCCTTAACCCCTTTGATAATGGCAGATTTACCTTCCGTTCTAATATCGGCCCCCATTCTCAACAATTCCTGGACATGCATGAAACGATTTTCAAAAACGGATTCACTAATGACACTGGTTCCGTTGGCAAAACTTAAATAAGCCATAATTTGAGCTTGCATATCAGTGGGAAAACCCGGATATGGCAAAGTTTTAATGTAAACCGGTTTAATTTTACCTTCTCTTTTAATTCGAATTGAATGATTATCTTCCTCAATCATGGCTCCACTTTCTTCCAGTTTGGCTGTTATTGATTTTAGATGCTCGGGAATTACATTTTTTATAACTGCATCTCCACCTGTAGCAGCTACAGCAATTAAATAAGTTCCTGCTTCAATGCGATCTGGTATAGGCGTATATTCAGTCCCGTATAGTTGATCAACCCCTTGAATCTTTATTACATTTGTTCCTGCCCCACTAATCTCGCCACCCATTCTATTGATAAAATTAGCCAGATCCACAATTTCCGGTTCCAAGGCGGCATTTTCAATCCAGGTGGTTCCATCTGCCAAAGCTGCTGCCATGATTATATTTTCTGTTGCACCAACACTGGGAAAATCAAGATAGATATGATTTCCGGTTAATCTATTGGTTTTGGCAATAACGTCACCACCGTTAAATTTTATATCCGCTCCCATGGCAGAAAATCCTTTTAAATGCAAGTCAATGGGGCGGTTGCCGATAGCACATCCACCAGGCAAGGAAACGCGCACTTGTCCGTATCTGGAAAGAAGGGGTCCCATTAGTAAGAATGAAGCCCTCATTTGTCGTACCAATTCGTACGG
>CAZACF010000041.1:11879-14932 GCA_964483565.1 uncultured Syntrophomonas sp.
TTGAATGTTTCACTTGACCCGTAAATATAATTTGGTTTTCTCGTTCTTGTATTTCTTTGCCCAGTTGCTCAATGATCTGGCAAATTGTATCTACATCTTTGATTCGAGGAACTTTTTTTAGTATCACTTCATCATCGGTTAAAACGGTAGCTGCTATAATTGGTAAAACAGCATTTTTGGAGGTACTGATTTCAACCTCGCCGCTTAGTTTTGTTTTTCCTTTTATATACATTTCCACTTGCAATCACCTCCCTGTATAACTTTGATTTTCTTTTAATATCTCATAATCATTTTTAATGAAAAGTGTTCCCGCTTTAATAATCATTCAGCAACAATGGAATACCTAAATAAACATAGCTTTGATTTTTGTTACTATCATTGTGAATAGCTATTTGCAGGTTATAGATTTGGCCGGCTAATTCAACCTGGTCATATTGATTCAATAGAGATGGACTATAAGCTGCCATACTGACCACATTTTCCGTTTCATAGGAATCCATTTTTTGGGCCTGAAGGCATTTACATATAACACCAATTGTTTTCATCTTTCCTTCTCGATCAGGTCGAGCATTAATGATGCCTTTATATTGAAAATAGGTCATAGCCTGATAGTTTTGTTTTAATAATGCTGCCTGATGGCGCAAGGCAATATCATCTTGGCGGGAGATAGCAGTAAATATGAAATGTGTAGTATGATTATGCGACTGAATGATGATAAGGTAATCTATTTGTTTTTGGCTGATTTGATAACTTAGCGTAAGTTTTCCATCTTCTTGCTTGTACATAATGGATGAACGATCAATAGGCAAATGAAGCAATTCTAATAACTTGCTTAATTCTAGATCCATATCTTTAAAATTCTCTGCTGTTTTTATTCTTGCCCAACAATCAAGACGAGATTCGAGCAAATTTGCACCGATAGATGCAAATGATAGATAATATGGCGAACGCTTATCAATTTGTTCAGCAATTGAGTAATCGATACCTGTTTTTGTTAATAAACACAAAAAAATGAATAGCCAAATGGATACAAAGACTCTTTTCACAGATTTCCCACCCCATCTATCATGACTTATCTGGGATTGTTGACAGATTTGGAGAGTAATATTCGTTAAGATCAAATGGAAGTAACGATTTAAAGAATTGATTATAGGCATAAAAAAACCTGACCAAGTCAGGTTTTCTGGTAGACCGATTTAGTTTTCAATTTCCTCTGTTGTTATTTTCTCATTTTGTGCTCGTTTTTCTTCCTGCATTTTTAAGCGCAATTCCTTTTCGTATTCTTTTTGCCGTTGCTTGGCTAAAAGCGCCTTTTTTTCAAATCGTTTGGTCTGTTGCCAGATTAATAGGCAAAACCCGGCAGTAATTAAAAAGACCAGCGCTATTAGAATTAAAAATTTGATTTGCAATTCACCCATATATCCCACCCCATTTTAGGAAGAAGTTTTTTGAGAGCAGCATCCTTAACGCATTTCCGAATAACCGGACACTGTTAATAATAATTTCTTTCTTTCTTTTCTTTGGCCCTTTGTGCTTCCAGCTCATCTCTTTTGCGGCGTTGTTCCATGATAAAACTTTTAGCTTTTTCCGCCCTTACTTTGCCGTTTTCTTCAGCTTTGGACAATACCTGCCAAAGAACCAGGTAAAGAATGCCTTTCATTAGATAATATACGGTTATGGCAATGACCAACGCCTTTAACAATGTCAAATGATCCACAGCAAACAACCTCTTTATTATGCCCATGTTCAGCATTATTTGGCATAGTAGATTATATAACAAAACGTAATATTTATATATAGTATATTACGTTTTGGCCATTATGCCAATCGGTTTATAACCCAAAGCCGGAAGGTAGACTACCTTCCGGCTTATTAAGGCTATTCTATTCTTTTATTAAGGCTTCTGCTGCTTTTAGTCTGGCCATGGCTCTTCTCAAAGACATTTCCGCGCGACCAGAATTAATATTTTCATCTTTTAACTGTAGTCTCTTCTCCGCTCTCTCTTTAGCGGCCTTGGCTCTTAGAACATCGATTTCCGATCCTTGTTCAGCCGTTTCTGCCAGTACGCGGACTTCATTATAGATGACTTCCATAAATCCGCCGCTTAAGGCTATTTTTTTTACTTTGCCGGCCGGATCAGTATATCTCATGACGCCAACATCCAGTGCTGCTATCATGGGAGCATGGTTTTTCAATACACCCAACTCACCATTAAGTTCCGGAACCACCAGAAATTGAACTTCATCTTTAAAGAGAATCTGTTCCGGTGTAACAATTTCAACCATGAAGGTGTTGTCTGCCACAGACTACCCCTCCAATCTTTTTGCATTTGCCAATACCGTATCAATATTGCCCATCATATAGAATGCTTCTTCAGACAGTGCATCATGTTTGCCTGCCAGAACCTGAGTGAAAGATTCTACCGTCTCGGCTACCGGTACATAGATACCCGGTCTGCCGGTAAACTGTTCCGCAACGTGGAAGGGCTGGGACAGATAACGCTGAATCTTTCTGGCACGGGCAACGATCAGTTTGTCCTCATCAGACAATTCATCCATACCCAGAATGGCGATGATATCTTGCAGTTCTTTATATCTTTGCAGAATCTGCTGTACGCCGCGGGCCGCATTGTAATGTTTGGCACCAACGATCTGCGGGTCCAGTATGCGGGAGGTAGAATCCAGTGGATCAACCGCCGGATAGATACCCAACTCTGAAATCGCACGCGAAAGCGTAGTTGTCGCATCCAAGTGGGCAAATGTTGTAGCCGGCGCAGGGTCGGTCAAGTCATCGGCTGGTACATAAACCGCTTGGGCGGAAGTGATGGAGCCCTTACGAGTAGAAGTTATACGCTCCTGTAAAAGACCCATATCAGTTGCCAGTGTAGGCTGGTAACCAACGGCTGACGGCATACGTCCCAGCAGAGCTGACACCTCGTTGCCTGCCTGGGCAAAACGGAAAATGTTGTCGATAAATATCAGCACGTCCTGCCCGCCGATATCACGGAAATATTCCGCAACAGTCAATCCAGTCAAGGCAACCCGCAGACGGGC
>CAZACF010000041.1:14942-15346 GCA_964483565.1 uncultured Syntrophomonas sp.
TGGATGAATTCCCCTTCGACCAATATTACCCCGTTATCAATAACCCCGGATTCAACCATTTCCCCCCAGAGATCGTTGCCTTCACGGGTACGCTCACCCACGCCGGCAAATACTGAATAGCCCCCATGTTCATAAGCAATGTTTCTGATCAATTCCTGAATGATAACTGTCTTGCCAACGCCGGCTCCACCGAACAGACCAATTTTACCTCCTTTGGCATAAGGGCAAATCAGGTCGGCAACTTTGATACCGGTTTCCAACATGGTTGTCGCCGGCAACTGATCTGTCAGCGGCGGGGGATTACGATGAATTTCCCAGTAATCGGTGGCATTAACCGGACCGGCATCATCTACTTCTTTTCCGAGAACGTTCAGAATACGGCCCAGACATCCATCACCGACCGG
>CAZACF010000042.1:0-14965 GCA_964483565.1 uncultured Syntrophomonas sp.
CCTGATCCGTCAGGCCTGGCCGGGGGTGCCGGTGGTTATCGGCGGGGTCGAGCCCAGTCTGCGGCGTCTGGCCCATTACGATTACTGGAGTGACAAAGTGCGGCGTTCCCTCCTGGCGGACAGCAAGGCTGACCTGCTGGTCTACGGGATGGGCGAATATCCGATCCTGGAGATCGCCCGTCACCTGAAATCGGGCCGGGAGATCCGTTATCTGACCCACTTGCGCAGTATTGCCTATATGAGTAAAAAACCACCGGAAAACGCCATGGAGTTGCCTTCCTATGAAACAGTCAAAGACGATCGGGCTGCTTTTGCCAGGGCGACCCGGCTGATCCATCAGGAGTTAAATCCTTACTGTGCGCGTTCCTTGGCCCAGCAGCACGGCGAGCGCTGGGTAGTGGTCAATCCCCCTGCCGAGCCGCTCAGCAGCGCCCAGATGGATGAAATTTATGATCTGCCATTTACCCGCCGGGCTCATCCGCTATACACCGGGCAGGGAGGGATCCCGGCGCTACAACCGGTGCAGTTTTCCGTTACCACCCATCGCGGTTGTTTCGGCGGTTGTGCCTTTTGTTCGCTGGGTTTGCATCAGGGCAAATTCATTCAAAACCGCAGTGAAAAATCAATCGTTAAAGAGGTCGAGGAGATCAGCCGTCACCCTGACTTTAAAGGCACCATTGCGGATGTGGGGGCCGCTTCTGCCAACATGTTTGGCTTACAAGGAAAAGATCAACAGCGCTGTCAAGACTGCCGCCGGGAAAGTTGCCTCTATCCGGCGGTATGTAAAAACCTGCAGACGGATCACAGCCCTTCCGTTAAACTGTGGAAGCAACTGCGCCGCAACCCGCGCATCAAGCATATGTTTGTGGCCTCAGGGGTCCGCTATGATTTGATCCTCAAGGACAGTTCCGGCCAGTATTTAAAAGAGCTTTGTAAATATCACGTCGGCGGGCAGTTGAAAATCGCCCCGGAACATGTGTCCGACCGGGTACTGAAGCTGATGCACAAACCTCCCCAGGCAGAATACCGAAAGTTTATAGAGAAGTTTAACAAGGTAAACAAAGAATTGGGCAAGGACCAGTACCTGGTACCCTATTTTATTTCTGCCCATCCGGGCAGCGAGTTAAATGATACCATTGAACTGGCTGAATTCGTCCGCGATAATTTACAGTATTACCCGGAACAGGTGCAAAATTTTACGCCTACTCCCATGACAGTTTCCACCTGTATGTACCATACCGGTTTGGAACCAATCAGCCAACAAAGCGTATATATTCCCCGGCAGACGCGGGAGCGCAAATGGCAGCGGGCGCTATTGCAATACCGTGACCCCCGCAACCGCAAACTGGTCAGGGAAGCCCTGCAGAGCTGCGGACGAGGGGACTTGATCAACAGTTCGCCACAGGGATTGCTGGCCCGGGGGGAGAAAAACCCCACAACCAAGCACAATAGTATAAAGAAAAGCCAGACAAAAGGAAATAAACCCAAAGCGGTAGCAAAGGAGTCAGGCAATGCAAGCAGAAAAAATCGAAAAAGCCATTCTGGTCGGAGCAGACCTGGGCCGCAAGGCTGAATTCAGCTTCAATGATTCCCTGGAGGAGCTGAAGGGCTTGACCGAAGCAGCCGGAGGTGAAGTGATCGCCACGCTGGTGCAGGCCCGGGAGCGGATTCACAACGCCACCTATATCGGCAGCGGCAAATTACAGGAGTTAAAACACCTGGCAGCAGAACTGGAGCCGGATCTGATTATTTTCGATCGAGAACTGTCGCCGGTGCAGCTGCGCAATCTGGAGCAGGAATTGGATTTCAAGGTGATCGATCGCACCATGCTGATCCTGGACATTTTCAGTCAGCGGGCTCGTTCCAATGAAGGCAAGCTGCAGGTTGAACGAGCGCTTTTGGAATACCGTCTGCCGCGCCTGACCGGCAAAGGAGAGGCCATGAGCCGCTTGGGTGCCGGGATCGGAACCCGCGGTGCCGGCGAACAGAAACTGGAACTGGATCGGCGTCATATCCGCCGGCGCATCCAGGAGGTTAAAAAGAAACTGGACAAGGTAAAAGCCACCCGAGGTTTGCAGCGCAAACAGCGCCAACGGGCGGGAATAAAAGTAGTGTCACTGGTAGGGTATACCAATGCCGGCAAATCAACACTTTTTAATACCATTTGTCAATCATCGCATCGCAGCGGTACCACGCAGGTGGAAGCTGATGATCGATTATTTCAAACCCTGGATACAACCATCAGAAAAGTCTATCTGCCTTCCCGCCGGGAAATCCTGCTGACGGATACGGTGGGATTTATTCAGAACCTGCCCCATCATTTGATGGCCGCCTTTCGTTCCACTTTGGAAGAGGCGGTCGATGCAGATCTGTTGCTGCATGTAGTGGATATGGCTGATCCTCATGTGCTTGAAAAAATAACCGTGGTGGAAGAAGTTCTGAAAGAACTGGGGGCAGATCCCGAACGTATTTTGACTGTCTTCAACAAAGCTGACCGGCTGGACGATGCGCCCCTGCCCGGCGGGCTGACAGTTTCTGCGCTGACCGGACAGGGGATTGATGCTCTGCTGGAAAGACTGGAGAGGATATATGAAGAATGATGAGCTAGCCCATGAGACGTCGGTGTTCCACCATAACGCAGCAATCCTCGACTAAATCTGTTCCGGTCTCTGTTACCTTGCCTTTATCCCCCGGGCAGGTCAGCCCCAATTGCAGCCAGATTGCTTTGGGATTGATTTGTATAGCATCCTCGATCACGCTATCGATGTCTTCCTGACGGCGAAAAACATCTACCAGATCGACTTCAAAAGGAATAGAAGCCAGATCAGGATAGGCTTTTTCGCCCAGCACTTCAGACAGACCGGGGTTGACCGGTACGATTTTATACCCATTTTCTTTTAAATATTTGCCAATGCGGTGGCTGGCCCGCTGCGGATTGTCAGACAGACCGACGATCGCTACCGTCTTGCAGTCATTAAGCACTTTGCGCTTTACATCATCTGCTCCTGCCATAGATTTTGCCCTCCTAATAAAAAATAGATTGAGCACAGTTACCTTAGGTTACTCTTTATCATATCCTTTTATTTGCCGGGAATGAAGTAAAAAATACATGGACGGGTGAAGAGCAGGGGAGTAGAATAAATATGATCATTCATAATGCATTGAAATAAGAGAGGTTTTATTCTATGACATGGATCAATCGTAAAAAAAGAATATATGTGGTTTTGGTAGCTATATTTCTGCTTACTTTTGCCATCGGTACGCTGGCTGGAGGCATGATCAAAAAGATATTTTCTGATTCTATTCTGGAATTGAGTGCCAAGGGCAAACCTATCAACATATTGTTCATGGGTATTGATGACCGTGAGAATAAGGAAAATACTCGCAGCGATACCATGATCGTGGCCAGTATTGACCCCCAAAACCAAAAAATGGTCATGGTTTCGGTTCCACGTGACACTCGGATCAAGAATTCCTTGGGCCGCAGTGACAGAATCAACAGCATCAATTATATCAAGGGACCTGAGGCTGCCTGCAAAGCAGTCAGCGATTTGCTGGGAGTTTCGGTTGATCATTATGTTATTACCAATTTTGCCGGCTTTGGTAAAATTGTCGACATACTGGGCGGGGTTGATCTGGATGTGGAAACGGATATGTACCATTGGGACGTCAGTTATATTATCGATTTGAAGAAAGGCAACCAGCATCTCAATGGAGACCAGGCGCTGCAGTATGTGCGCTACCGGGGCGGTCCGACCGCTGATATCGGCCGAACCCAGCGGCAGCAAAAATTCATCAAAGCCCTGGCCAGGCAGATGTTTCAAGCCAAGACCGTGCTGACTTTGCCGGAACTGGTGCCCGAGATCGCCAAAAACGTTAAAACCAATATTCCCACCAGTGATATGCTCTATCTGGCCAAATTGGCCAAAAGTATCGATACTTCAAAAATAAATGGGCAGACCTTGCCGGGTTATCCTTATACCGATCCGGGCAACGGAGCAAGTTACTGGGAACCTGATCGGGAAAAAGCCCGAGTAATCATTGCCACCTTGTTGCAAGGCAAGAATTTTGATGTAGTAGGCGATCCTCCTTCTTGGATCAATAAAGCTCCGGAAAAATATGTTTCCAAAGAATTGCCTACTGCCGATATTTTACAGGAACAGGATGAACTATCTGCCATTGATCCGGAAGCAGCAACTGCCAATAAGACTGACCCGCAAGATGAGATTACGGAAGGCGAGGTTACAGAAGGCGCGGGGGAAGCAGCGGTAACGCCGGACGATGATATCGAAGAGCTGGGAACGGACAGCGGCGAACCGAATACCGGGATTGAAGAACCACCGGCTGATCCAAGCAATACCGTAATCCCGCTAGATGAAGGCCAAGATGGCAAATCGACAGAGCAGAATTAGCAATCAGATTTATTGAATAAAAAAAGATTCCTAACAACGCAGGTTGATGAGGAATCTTTTTACATCATGCCAGGATTTTTATTCCGGCTGATAGCAGTCCACGATCTCTCCGAAATACATCACATGAAAATCACCGTTGGCATAGCATTTGTTTTTATAGTCTTCGGCCATATTTTCCGGCTGCATATCCTGCTTATAAACGATCTTGCACTCATAGACCAGACCACATTCACTGATGATCGGACTGTCAATCAGCCGGGCTTTTTTGGCGGTCAATTGGCATTCCTGAAACTTATCAATATCCCGCCCGGATTTGGTGCCGGCCACGGCCAGATCCTTTTTCATCTCGCCTTTTACCGGGATGCTAACGGAAAAATCAACCGCCTTTTCCATCAGTTCATAAGTATAACGGGAATAACGTACCATTACCATCATGATTGGTTTTTGCCAAATGTGACCGATCGATCCCCAACCGATCGTCATGGTATTGAGCTGATCCCCTGCCTTGACCGTTAAAAAAGCACCTCGGGGCAGTTGGGTCAGAAACGGGGCGGCAGATTGTTCATAGGAAATATCAACAGACATAAAATAATCTCCTTTCCAGATCGCTGGCTATATAAGCAATATATGCCAAGTCCCTTCGAGAGGAACTTATAAGAAGTATATAACAAAACTAAAGTTTTTATCATTATTTTAGCGGTCATTTGACCGCGTTTTGAGGCTGAACGGCCTCATCAGCTCTGGCAGTCGGATTTTCATCACACCCTGTATTTACCTGATCCTGAGTCCGAAGGAAAAAAACGCAAGGTTAAACTTTGCGCCATCTTGGATGACTTCAGCCGATATTGAGCGGCGACAAGAATAAACTTTTCAATCTATAGACATTAACTGATGATTGATTAATGTCTCATATGGAAATTATAACATATTCTTACATAATATAATTCTTCCTGTCCATAACCCAGGTCTTTGAGGAGTGCGGTGTGGACTATAATGGAAAATTGGCAAAAAAATTTAAAGATAAGATAGGAATGACTCCTTCCCAATATCGAGCAACAATGCTCCAAAAATAATAAAATAAGTAAAGTGGCTTCCGACCGTAATGGTTTCGGAAGTCTTTTTTGTTTACAAGATAGCAATAATGACCGTAAATATAGCACTCAATTGGCTATTCTGCTTGCCATTATTTACATATAATTAAACTGCGGAGAGTCCAGCCACAGTTTTTCGATTAAAATCCAGTCATCGTTTTGAAGAGTCAGAACTCCATCGACATCGTAGAGTTTAAGTTGTTGCATCAAAAAAATTTTGATATTCTTGATGAAACGAACCGTAGGAAACATGAAAAGCCCTCCAATCGAAGAGATAGGGGAAAAGTATCTCCCTCACCGCGATTATTGGGCTAAATCTGATTTGTCAAGGGTTTTAAGGAATAAAGTCCAAATAAAATTCGACAATATTTCTTACAGGAAAGATGTAAATCACCAAATACATTTATGACAGTTTATGGGCGGTGCTTTGGGCATTTAACATGGGGGAAAATTAATTGTCGGATTTGCTAAATTCAAGTGTTTATCGGTATTAGAGAATACCGAGAGTCTATGAAAAAATGAGGGGGAGGATACAGGATGTATCAGCGCAGAACTATGCAAAAGATTATGGCAATGACACTGGCTATTGTTATGCTGTTGGGCGTGCTGCCGATGTCCGCGCTGGCGGCGGAGGATGAGCTGCGGCTTGCGGTCAGGGGAAGCGACGAGGACGTTGCCGCCGCGCCCCATGGACGATTTGATTTTCTGGCAACACAAATGACCACCTCGGAGGATATCAAATCAGCCGAAATCACTGTTTTGCGTAAGGGGGGTACCGCTGGCACGGCGACGGTTACGCTAAAGATTATTGATATTTCTGCGGAATACGGCAAGGACTATGTGCTAAAAGTACCGCGGGGAATCATTGAAAAAACTTTACCGAAAAATAGTGACACTCGCCCTCTGATCGAAAGTTTTGGTGACGAAAACAGCGATTTTGCTGTGTCTTTGGCCGGAACGGAAGAGGATGAAGTCCTGGGGGAACGCGAATCGGTTCTTGAAGAACTTAATGAGGCGGTTGCGGAAGAAGTAACGGAAAAAGAAAAATCGGTTGCCGAAAAGGTTGACGGGTCAAGTGCCGAAGAGGTAAGGGGAGAAGAAGAATCCGCTGTGGAAAAAATTAATGAGGCGGTTGCGGAAGTAAAAGGAAAAGAAAAATTGCCGACTGAACAAGTTGGGAATAAGGCGGCGGAGCAGCCTGCTGAAGAGTTGAAATTAAAAGAAATTGAAGTTCAAAAGAGTCTGCCAGTCATATCCGGCGCACCAGACAGACAAATAAAAGGTTTGGCCAAGGCGTATCAAAATTCCGTGGGACGCGAGGCCAACAAAAGCAACTGGCGGCTTTCCACTCCGGATGAAACGCAAAAAGCCAAATCCAGCAATGATCAGTTGTTAAACGAAATTGAGAGTATTACCTATGATTTGACTTTTGCCGACGGGGAATTCATGAAAAAACTGTATTTTTGCACGATTGACGATAATATTTCCGAAAGCGACGAGCAGGTGGTATTAACCCTGCAAAATCCAACGGCAGGAGTGCTGGGGGATTTAAATACCGCCTATGTAAATATTAAGGATAATGAAGAATTTGAGAAACCGGAATTCGCCTTACAAGATAAAACGGTTTATGTCAGTGCCAAGAACCAGGTGGCCAGGGTTACGCTGATAAGGACCGCAGGGTTACATCAATACGCAAGTCTGATTGCAGCCACGGCGGGGATCACCGCCCAAGAAGGGGTGGATTATAGCGCAACTTCAAAAGAAATAGTCTTTGTGCCCGGGGTTACCTCTCAAACAGTAGAAATTCCATTGCTTAAAAATGAAAACGAAGCCGGGGAGGGCGGCGGCAAAGCCTTTTCTGTTATGTTTGGGGAGAAAAAAGACGGCGGCTTTAATGAGGAATTAACCGCTTTGGTGGTTTTAGATGATGAAGAGCCCCGTACATCATCTCCTAAAACCCTAAATGCAACATTCCTAAATGCTACGCAGAAAGACAATAATGCGGCAGGTAAAATCTCTGCTTTGGGGAGCGGGGCGATTTTTAATGCTCCAGAGACGTTAGTAACTGCGAATGCCACCGAGAAAATTGTTACCAAGAGTATGTTTACTAGGGGCGATACATGGAGCGGAGGGAATTACGGTTTTTGGCCGAGTGCTGAAGACCCTTATGGCTCCCAAGGGGTTTTTGTGCAATCTGAAAAAGGCAGCTATGCAACGATGTATGTAAACGCAGATTTGTACGGCGTCGATAAAGTATCATGGAAATGGAACAACGTTATTAATACTGCGAATGCAGACTGCTGTATGGGGTTTTTAAATTATCCGCCCGCAGAATTAGAGTATGTTGTACTAAGAGATTTTTTTGGAAATAGGGTAGGTGACACGTATAGGATAAAAAGCGGCGGAATTATGACCGCTGTCCTTAATTCGAAATTTCCCAAACAAGGAGCGTTTAGTAATGAAACGCAAAGTTATACCCTCAGTAACGATGAAAAATATGATCCCAACAATAGGGGGATTTACTTCCAGACCAAAGCTTATAATAAGGAGCGCTCCTTGCTTTATGTTTATAGTGTTAATCTCCACTATAAGAAGTACAATATTGAATTTGGCAATAATTACGGCGACATAAACGATCCGGATGTTTGGATCCAGCCGATGAAAATTATTGGAACCAAGACTAAAGAAGCGGATGGGGGAAAAATTTATATCGGGACTTTAAAGGCCAAAGGCGAGGCCAGCGGCTTTTTTGGCGACACGATTACTTTCGAACCCGTCTATAATCCCCAGATTGATACGACTAAAGTTTACTTATGGGGCTTTAAGGTGGAAAACCGCAAGGGCGAATATATTAAAAGCTTTGAGGGAACAACTCTTGCGCTTGACGAAGCCACTATCAAAAGTTTGACTAAAGCTGAATCACTGCTGAATAATTCAGACACGATAAAGATCAAGCCTATCTTCAAGCAGAGAACCCACAGCGTGCAGGTGATCTTTGACGAGCTCAGCGCCGGTAAACCCATAGGCGGGATCAGCGGTTTTAATAGTCTGGACAATATGACCTTAAATGCCTATGACAGCTTGTCCCTAAACGGCTATGCCAATGCCCCCAAATATGCTGCCGGTTATACGGCACTAGGATATAATAACAACGAAATTACCAAGCAAAATCCCTGGCCCTATCGCCCCTTTGATATCAGTGCTCAGATCAATCCGGTAAATCCGGGCAAGATAGATAAGTACCGTCCCTCCCACGACAGGGAGGTTCTAACCCTGCTTTATGCGGATCCGGAATTGAGGGTGAAATATCATCCCGTGGAGGGGGAAAATCCGGCCTATAATGAGCGGGGCGAGGTAGCAGTTAGCGATGGAGTAAGCGCACCGAGCGGCAGATATGATACCCCTATTCTATTCAAACCTATGGCCATGGATAAAACCTATCAATTAATTGCCAACCCAGAGGAAACACATCAGGTGTGGTGGTTTGACTTTACCGGGGATGTGGACGGTAACGGCGTGCTCTCTCCGGCTGAAAAACTGGCCTTGGGTGATAGCAAAATAACCTCGATTCCCCTTTTAGGCAACACTTTCTATTATCGCCCGGTATTTCCCGCCCCGCAAATCTATTACACCTTTAAGCCCAAGAGCACCGATGTGCGGCAGCGCATGATTCTCGGCAATGTGTTTTATAAGGGAGGAACAGTTTTAGATAAAAATGCCGGGGAAATAACGCCCATTGAAGGTGCGGCGGTAACCGTGGGAAATGATACCGTTTATACGGACGAAAGCGGATTTTTTGTTTCCAAAAGTACCGATTACCAATTGGAAGGCCTTTATTCATTGAAGATAAACTATAAAGATTTTGACTTTATCTCACAGGCGCAGGTATCAGCAGCCGGTAATCATATCATCAATGCCTTTGACACCTTGGTGCCGGAGGATTTTAAAATATATAAAACTCCCTCAGGCGGAAGCGAAAGAATAATTAAACCGAGCGAGGTTGACAACGGAGGTTTAGGTTATCGCTTTACATTCCGAACAAAATCAACCCTGCCCTCAATCAAGGCAGCCCAAGCAACGATAAGAGTATATTCTAAGGATGGCCAATCCCTGCGCAAGGAATATGTGATTAATTCAAACTCCAATGATTTTGAATTTAGGCTGATTCCCGATAAAGTCGCCAAAGAAAAGGGGCTTTTGGCGGAGGATTATATGCCGTTAGACGGAATCCTGCCGGGGGATTATATGACGCTGCAGCTAAGCGATAATAACGGCGTAACCTATTTTGAAAATGAAGTGGGCTTTAAATTTATCAGGAGCTTGGACACCGCGACCTTTGACTTCATCCAGAGCTTTAAAACCCCTATCACCCCGGTGCTGGATTTATTTGGCAAGGTAAACCTGGTATCTGATATCGGGCTGGCGGGAAAGGTGGAGGATTATTTCACCCGGACAGGAAACGAGCTGACCATGAATATTGGATTCAGTAAAGCCTTTCAATCCACCGTTAAAACCATAAAAGCGGAGGATGTGGAAAAAGCATCGGAATCCCCGGAAAAACAAAAGGAAACGACCGACAGCGCGGTGGACAAAGGCGAAAATTCCGGCAATTACAAAAAAACGTCGGTGACCCGCAACATAGGCTTTAACGTTGCTTGCGCCCTCAGCGTGGTGATGGAATTAGATGCGGATATAAACAGTCAATATTACGGCGAATTCTATTTTAAGCAAATGGTGATGATGGGATCCATGGGGGCTTCTTACGGTAAAAAATATGAATACATGACCCCTCTTGGCATACCTGTTTTTATTACCTGGACTTTAGCCGGTGAAGTTTCTGTCACCTACCTTTATACACAATATGATAATAAAAAGTTCTACTTTAACGAAGATAAACCGATTGACCTGACCAAATCAGGCCTCAATAATACCGATCGGGATTTTACCATGATCGGCCAATACTATATCAGACCCTCCATAACCCTGGGCGCCGGGGTAGGATATGATTTGCTGAATGTCTCCTTAAATGGATGTGCCGGCTTTGCGCTGAACTTTACAACTTTGGGGCAGGGAAGCGGCGCCATTGAACTTTCCGCGAATGTAAGAATTAAAATATTATTTTTCACCAAAAGCTGGAGCCTGGGCAAGACCTCTTTTGGTTTGTTCAGTTACGGAAAAATGCAATATGCGATGTTCGGCGGCGAAGATTACCGCTATGACAGCGTCAACACTTTAGAACAGCTAGCACGGGATTATTTGGCGGACAGAACACCCTGGAACGGAAGCGCCAAGCAAAACAGGCTTTTTGCCGCAACCGATGGCATTGCCGAACAAACACTGCAAAAAGGTTCATACCCCCATCCCGAAACCAAGATGGTCAAATACGGGGATGAAATACTAATGGTGTTTATTGATGATGACGGCCAAAGAAGCGAGGAAAACAGAACTATCTTGAAATATAGCCAATACGACGGGTCAAATTGGAGCGTGCCTGTGGCTGTTTATGACGACGGCACGCTGGACTGTCAGCCTAACTTGTTTGACTTAGGGGAGGAAATATTACTCACCTGGTCCAACAGCAATAAAGTACTCCCGCAGGGTGCCAATGTAATCGAAACCTTAAGCAGTTTAGACATTTTCGGTGTATTCTTTGATAAAAGCACCGGCGAGTTTGGTCAGGTTGCGCAAATCACCAAGACCACCGCAGAGGACGTTACTGCCGACAGTATGCCGACTGCAGCGTATGACGACGTTACTAAGCGGCTGATTTTGTATTACACCAAAACCGAATATGATGCGCCAACCGCGGCAAATGGAGATGAAAACGAAACCGCAAGGGCTCTGGTGGGTGATGTGCTAAATGGATTTTCCCTAATTGCGTATACCTTTTATGATGATGAAAATGGCTGGAAGTCCGCTTATAACGCTGAAGAAAAAGCGGCCATTATGGCTAAGGCCAATCCCGCCATGACCGAGGAAGACTTTGCGGAATATGAAGTGAATTGGTATGGACAGCAATTTTTAGACCTGGCTCCCCAAATTGATATAGACGAAAGCCATATTATGGCCAATGGCGTTTACTGGGAAGAAGGAAAAACCCCAACGGTCACGACATCTTTAAATGATAAGGCTCAGATGCTGGAATCCACGGCTATCAATTACAATCAATTATCTTTATTTGCTTATGTGATGGATGGGGACGGTGACCAAGAAACTTTTGCTGACCAGGATATCTATCTGCAGATCTATGATTTTAAAGATAAAATATTTACCCATCCGATCCAAATCACCAATGACGAAAAAAAGGATGCCAATATCAGATTTATCAGAAACGACGGGCAAACCTTTCTTTACTTTATATCCGCCGGGGAGATAAAATACACCAATATTTCCAGCCTGGTCAAGTCAGGCTTATCTAAGGAGTCGGTGGACGGCAAGGAATTTTATATCTTGGATAAAAGCTGGGACTCCGGATATGAGGGAATAATAACCGTGGTCACTCCGAAGGAAGACAACCCCATCAGTGAATTTGCGGTAAAAACGGACGATGCTAACAACATTTATGTAGTGTGGCCGGAAATTCTAACCACATATAAAGAGGGTATTGATCAATATAGTGAAGCGGCCACCTTGCCCGAAAATCAATACCGCGAAACCCAGATTTTTATCGCCCGTTATTCTTATGCTCCGGAAACATTGGTGCGTAAGGTCTTGGATGGTAATGGAAATGAAGTGCCGGGCGAAACCATTACCGAAACTGTTGCGGTCGGGAACTGGTCGCTGCCGGTTCAATACACTTATGAAAAAGGCGCCAATTTAACAGAACTCGATTTTGTGATAATGAATAACGGAACTATAAAGGCAGCATACAATAAATCATACAGTACAATTACAGGTGAAAACCATATTGCTAACGATGAAAATAATACAACCTTAATGATGGCAGATTTCATTCCGAGCAGCCGGGTAGTGATTTCAAGCGATGATATTGCCTTTACCGGGGATGTGGTGCAGGCAGACAGCCTGGATTATATCATGGCCAAGGTCACCAATGACGGACTGGAAACTTTAAAAGGATACAAAGTCAAAATATATCAAGGTCAAAATGATGTGAAAACGCTGTTGTCCGAAAGCTCATTAGATGATTTTGGGATGCAAGGTTTTCCGGGGGGGAAGACGGCTTATGTGGGAACAGCCTGGCAAGTACCGGAAAACATAGAAGAGCTGTATATTGAGATTGTGGTGGAAGATCAAGCGGGATTTTTTGTGGCGGCGGCGCAAAAGAGCGTTGAGCGCAAAGCGGTGCTAGAACTCCTTGATCTGCAAGCTGAATTAACGGAGGTTGATACCGCCGCTATTACGGCTACGGTAGCCAATCTGGGAAATATTGCGGCTACGGGAGAAACCCTGTATATTTACATTGACGATATGAATATCGGGTTAAGCGAAATTAATTTAGCCGTCGGCGAAGGTAAGCGAATTAATATGGATGTAGATCTGGCGGGAAAATTTACTTCCGCCAGCGATGAACAGGGTAATATCACGGAAAAAGCCTTAATCAAGGTCATGACTAGGGATGCTTCCCAGACTGCCACTTTGGCAAGAACCGCTACCGCTGGGGAGATTGAGCTGATGGGGCTTTTAGCAAATACAACCTTCCAAAATCCAAGGTTATCAATCAGCAAGGGTTTAGAAGACACTTTGCAAATTGCAGCAGAGGATACCTATAACGTCGGCGGCGAAATAAAAAGCTTTGCCAGCCTCTTTGATGTAGTTTGGAAAAGCTCCGCTGAAAATGTGGCCCGGGTATTCAATGACGGAAGTGTAGTTGCGGTTGATAAAGGAGTTGCCGTCATCAGCGCCTATATTTTGCCCAAGAGCAACACATACTATGCCACTAATCTAACCAACCCCGTTTACGTTACAGGCCTGGAAACAAAGGCCGGCGCAGCGGTAAAACATTTAGAGGCGGAAGTTTTAGTCGGAACTCCCAGCGGTGGATCAGGCAGCGGCGGGAAAAAACCTGATTTGCTAAAGCCGGAAAGCAGTATCCCAGTGCCCGGTATTAATATGCTTACCGGCAAGAAGCTGGTGACTCAAGTCTATACGCCCCAGCCGGGGGATGATCCGGACTGCCTGGTCATGGTTGACCGGCAGGGGAATATTATTCCCTATTCCTATTATGATCCCTCAACAGGACGGATGCTGGGCTGGGTCGAAGACGAATCTGCGGAGTATCAGATTCGCAGTGTAAAGATTGATTTTACAGACACCGCGGGAACGTGGTTTACAAAAGCAGTACAGTATCTGGCGGCGAGGAATATAATTGCCGGGGTTGGTGAGAACAGATTTCAACCGGACGCTAGTATTAAAAGAGGGGATTTTGTGCTTCTTTTGACACGCCTGCTGGGACTTACGGGAGAGAGTGGGGAGAACTTCGCTGATGTTCATCCTGACAGCTATTATGCCAACGCGATTGCCGCCGCAAAACAAAGCGGCATCATATTGGGCGGCGACGATGGCGGCTTTTACCCCGAAAGAGAAATTTCCCGGCAGGATATGTTTACCATTGTTCACAGGGCACTGACCCTGATAGGGATTAATGCAGATTCCAGTGTACCAGAGGCCTATACCGATGCCCAGGACATTGCGGGATATGCGCAGGAAAGTGTGGATTATCTCACCAAATTAAATCTGGTACAGGGCTATAATGGCACCATTGACCCGTTGTCAAAAAGCAAACGGAGTGAAACTGCACAGTTTATCTATAATATTTTCCAGCATATGTTATCAGTGAAATAGCAATAGAAGGGGAGGGGGGATGATCATATGGACGCAAATAAAATAACCGAGCCCCTGGCGGAGGGAGAAACTGCGGAAAATCCGCAGAACCCGGAGACCCAGGAGAAGCCGGAGTCAAAGAAGGAAAAAGAGTTATCTTTGGAAGACCTGGAGAAGGTCGCGGGAGGCTCCATGCGGGACACGATCAGGACAGAAACAGAGGACATTACCGATAATATAAAAAATAGGATTTAACTTCCGGCCATAGCGGTATTAATTTCGCCGCTATGGCTTTGTTTTTCGGATAGATAGGAATTTGCTTTTTTCCCCTTCTCAGTATATCACTGGGTAATATTGTAATGCTATCATTATTGGTACAATATTACCTACGATATTATCATTTGCATAATTAAAACCGTTACTATAGTAGATTTATGTGAAATCTAACTTGATCATTGCATCAGATGGAACTGACCGGCAGATCCTTATCCCAAACCTGGGCATGAGTAAATAGACTATAAGAAATTCACTCTCCTGCCGTGAAAAATCCCCATAGCCGGTTATTACATAGGTCGTTGGTATATTAAGCCTGCTGAATCAGTCCTCATAAGGTATCCACTGCGAATACTCATCTTCAAACGGCATTGGTATGACATAATCATCAGAGAATTCATCAAAACT